>NZ_JACJOK010000068.1:0-27581 GCF_014695505.1 Trichocoleus sp. FACHB-90 | reverse complement strand
TTGGGTCGCCAGTATTTAGGGAAAACTGCCATAAGGAGTCGCCATTGGATGCAAATTATGAGCTTGATTCTCATTAATATATAAATACTGAGTATTTATACTCAATATTTGAACTATGATTCACTTCTACACTTAAAGCCACTGTCTATGTGACAGTTGTGGGTGCGGAATGTGGGTTTGAAAGTCATTAGTGGTGAACAACAGTCAAAGACGAAAACTGAACCCGGTGCCATTTGCGCTTTGATGAAGTCGAGGAAATTGGAAACACTCTCTTTGGGCAAATAGTAGCTAACGCCCTGCCAGATATAAGCAGTAGGAATTGTTTTGTCAAAACCATACTGAAAAATACTGCTGAGATTGTCTTGATTGAAATCTAGAGGAATGTGTGACAATCCTTGAGGAATATTGCCTAATCTTTCAAGCAAGTATCTCTTTTTATCATCAATTGTCTGCGGCAGATCGACTTCAAAGGTGGCAATAGAGTTCTCTCGCACAGAAGGAAGGCGGAAAAATCTCGTGTCGTAACCTGCTCCTAGAAGGATAAGCTGTTTACATCCTGACGCGATCGCATCTTCAATCGCTTCATCACCATGCTTCTCTCTGAGAATTGTGTACCAGTAAGCAATCTGCTGGAATCTTTCCGCATCATCTTTTGCAGAATCAATATTCAGAGGATTCTCTTGAAGAGAGCGTACTACCGATTCATCAAAAAACCAGCCGACGTACTCATCCTTTAAAATCGCTTCGCTGTGAAACTGATGAGCCAGTTTTAGCATGGCAGTTCCCTTATTGGTTGACTTGCCCCACTCAATGCTCATAAACTTCTCCTGTTTCTCGTTACCAGGCCCAGCATGGTAATAAGGATAATTATTTACAGTGGCTTTTGGGCAGGCACACCAACAGCACGGGGAAATTCTCTCGGTGTGGGTGCCACTTTCCGGAGGTAAAGACAGTGGCGAACGCTTCCAGTACAAGGAGTAGTGAATTTCTCGATGGATTCAAGAATGCCGCCTAATTTTTCCAGGGCTGGTTGTAGGGTATCGTTTTCCTCAGTTGTCCACTGTCCGCGATAAAGGATGGCTAACCCGCCGGGTTTCAGCAATGGTAGCGCATACTCGGCACAAACAGAAGGCTCAGCTACTGCCCTGATTAGAGCCAGGTTATAAGCATTCCGGTGAGAAGGATCTTGACCGATTTCTTCAGCTCTACCAGTAATTGTATTGATATTTGTCAGACCCAGCTCTGAGGTCGTATTTTCCAGAAAGGCGATTTTTTTGCGGGTAGCATCGAGTAAGCTGACAGTGTAATTAGGGAAAGCGATCGCTATTGGAATTCCCGGAAATCCTGCCCCAGTTCCAATATCGATTGCTTTGCCAGATGAACCAGCTATTTTTTCCGATTTCTGGCTAAAAATTCCCCGCAGAGAATCCCACAAGTGTTTTTCCCAGAATTCCTCCGGTGACGTAATTCTGGTTAAGTTCAGCTGGCGGTTCCCTGCCAAAATCAACTCATAAAGGTGCTGAAATAGCTTTTGCTGTTCACTATCAGGTTGCCAACCCAGTGTTTGCTGCCATACATCAGCCATCTCAGGCAGCATTGGCATTTCAATATCGCTCATTTTTTTATGGTCATCAGTTATTGGTGCTGACTAATGACTAATGACTGCTTCAATTTTAGATCCTAGCGTCGTGGGGTCTACCGAGTTTAATTCTCCACGATCAATTGTCCAGCATTGGTCAGCGATCGCTAATAAGTCACTTGCATCGTGAGTAACCACCAACAACGTCCAATGAGTTTTTAGTTTACCTAATAACTTCACCAACTGAAGCCGCATTGACCAATCTAGCCCCGCTGTTGGTTCATCCAACAAAAGTAAATGTGGTTGGCGAATCAGCTGTACTGCTAGAGCAAGGCGGCGCTGCTGACCCCCGCTCAGAGAATGGGGTGACGTAGAAAGCGACAAATGATCTAAACTTACTTCACAAAGAGCTGCCTTGACTTTTTCAGCTCCCAACTCTGGATGACCCAGCCGCAGTTCCTCTAAAATCGTACCACCGCAGAAATGCCGCTCCGGAAACTGAAACACCAATCCTGCTAGCTGTTGCAGGTGTTCGGGAGTGAGTTCCTGGTCTCGCCAGAAAACACCGCCATCGGTTTTTTCTGCCAGACCTGCCAAAATTTCCAAAAATGTGCTTTTGCCAGATCCACTTGGCCCAATCACAAGACCAAGACCATTTGGCGCTAGTTCTAAATTAATGGAATTCAGGATAGCAGTTGGGGTAGCGGGGGGATGATAAGTCAGGTTTTTGAGATAGAGCATCAATTCTGGGAGTAGAAAAGAAAAAATTGCGAAACTTGTAAGGGCATCATTCTAAGCGAATTAGCCTGCTTTAATTTTTACTTAAAATAAGTGGGAATAAAAAAACTGCCTCTAGAAAGCTGTTTTTTGGACAACGGATTTGCCAGTGACAAACAAACTAACGGAATTTTTCTGGAACCTGAAAATTATTAACAGCGTCAAACTGTTGGATCGCTCTTATTGTTAAAGGGTGACTAATTATACACTGCTTGTCTCAGAATGTTCAGGTATCACAGCAGCGAATCTTAGGATGTTGTTAGATAGCATTGAAAATTAGAGACAGCATTCACTCAAGCTAATGGTTTAGTGAGGATGACGATCATGGCTCGGTTTTCTCTACAATTGCGGATTGTTGGCGCGATCGCTAGTGCTTCCTTGACTGCACTCAGTTTATTTCCTACCCCTACTCTAGCTGGCGATCCCTTCCGTTCCAGCAACTCAGGGCAGATTGGAAACCAGACTGAAGCTGCTTTCAAGGCTATCTTTGAGACGGGGAACTATCCACAAGCAAAGCTTTACCTACAACAAGCGGAATCTAGTGAACCTAATGAACCGCTCGTCTACGCAATGCGGGCATCTTTAGCTTACACTGAGCAGGACTGGAAGAGCGTTAACACTTATGCTGAGAAAACTCTGAAAACGGCTGAACAGCTAACTACCACAAATCCTTTGCGTGGCAATTTATACACAGCAGTTGGGCATTTTTTACAGGGTGCATATAACCTGAGTCTTGTCAATAACGATCCCATCAAAGGCGGTTCCCAAGCTTTGAATAAGTTGCAGGAGGTATTCACATATCTGGATAAGGCGGAGAAAGTAGGTTCTGACGACGCAGAACTCAACTTACTCAAGGGGTATATGGATTTGATGATGGCTGTCAATTTACCATTCTCTAATCCCAAGCAAGCGATTGAACGCTTAGAAAAAGCAGGCCCCTCTTATTTGGCTTATCGTGGGATTGCAGTTGGACACCGGGATTTGAAAGACTACGACAAGGCACTGGAATATGTAAATCGCGCTCTGGCAGTAACACCCAACAATCCAGAGGTACACTATTTAAAAGCTCAAATCTTAGTGGCAAAAGGCAAGAAACAAAAAGACCAATCTCTTTTCAATGAAGCTAAGAAGGATTTCAACGCCGCTTTAGCAAAACCTGATCAACTCCCCAAAACCCTTGTAGCACAAATGTTCTATGAGCAGTGCAAAAACCAAAAAAGCGTTGATAGTAAAGAACGGGATTGCGATGGGATGCGAGATAAAATTAGGGATGCAAGTGGTAGTTGGGGCCCTGCAAAAATGCCACAACTAGAATAGATAGTTTAAAACAATGCACGTAATTTTTCGCGAGTATAATCCTTTTGACCTGTGGATTTGGCTGGAGTTCAGCATAACTCCTTCTCAAATGGAAAAGCAGTACGTTGAAGAAGTGTTTAACTCCTGGTTTTTCTTGGGAAAGCTGGGAGGTTTTAATGCTGAAAATATCCAGGTTCAGGATACTGGTTTGGATATCAGCTATATGGATTATGACACTGACGCGGCTGACAATAGTATGGTTTCGCTCATGCACAATATGGGCGAATTTGAGTATGAGGGGAATTGGGCGAGATGTTGGTTCGATCTGGGAACGAGTGATGCGATCGCGCTTGATATCGTGATTAACGCACTCAAGCAGTTAAGCACCGAATACGTAACTCTGGAACGCCTGTACATTGGCGGCGAAAACGAAGATTGGCCTATTAAAGGTAGCGAGAGTCGGTCTGCTTTTATTTACGACGAGAATTAGGACAAACGATGCACCAAGAAGGTCAGATTCGGCTGCTGGTACTGGGTTTAATTCGAGATGGCGAGAAGCCGCATGGGGGATACGGCAAAGGCGATCGCATCTTTATATCCGAAGGCTATGACCCAGTTAAGCAGGAAACCTTTTATCGCGCTTTAGGCGGCGGCGTTGACTTTGGAGAAACCAGTGAGATAGCCTTAAAACGCGAATTTCAAGAAGAAATCCAGGCAGAATTAACTAACATTCGTTATTTGGGCTGTCTGGAAAATATCTTTGTGTTCAACGGCAAGCCTGGTCACGAAATTATTCAATTGTATCAATGCGATTTTGCCGATCCCAAGTTTTATCAAATGGAAGAAATTCCTTTTGCTGAAGGCGATAGGAAAAAAACAGCACTTTGGGTAGATATTAACCGCTTTAAATCGGGAGAATTACGGTTAGTACCAGAGCAGTTTTTTGATTACTTGTAAAAAGCAAGGGCAACTAAAGAATGTTCCCCGATCTAGCTCCCAGGCTCAGCCTGGGAACTAACTTTTGGAAACACCTCCCGGATAAAATTATCAGGCTCCAACCCCATAACGGCATTCCCAAGCGGAGCCTGGAAGATAAGGCGGACTCCCTAAGATAAAGCCTGAGTCGGCAGGCTTTATTTATGCGCCAGACCAAAGTCTGAGCGCCTTTTTTAGCGAAACATACTGCTGACAGAACTATCTTCGTGAACCCGCCAGATAGTTTCACCTATCACATTGGCTACTGAAAGTACCGTCAACTGTTGAAAGCGATCGCGCTCAGGAACCGGGATGGTATTTGTGACAATCACTTCCTCGAATACACCGCTCGAAAGGCGATCAATTGCTGGAGGCGAAAAAACTGCATGGGTAGCACAAGCATATACCTGACGCGCTCCCTCTTGCCGTAATAACCTAGCGCCTTCAGAGATGGTGCCGCCAGTATCGATCATGTCGTCTACCAAGACGGCTGTTTTACCCTCGACATCACCGATCAGATTCATCACTTCCGCCACGTTATGTGCCTGCCGACGCTTATCAATAATTGCCAGCGGCGCATCGTTTAGCTTTTTGGCAAATGCTCTAGCTCTAGCCACACCACCCACATCGGGTGAAACTACAACCAGATCGGATAGTTGCTTATTTGCCAGATAATCTATCAGTACAGGTGAGCCGTAAACATGGTCAAATGGAATATCAAAATAGCCCTGAATTTGAGCTGAATGTAAATCCATTGCCAGAATGCGGCTGGCTCCAGCTTCAGTAATCAGGTTCGCAACCAGCTTGGCGGTAATTGATTCGCGCCCCGCTGTTTTGCGGTCTGCCCTAGCATAGCCATAGTAAGGAATTACTGCGGTAATTTGCCGCGCTGATGCTCTACGACAAGCATCAACCATAATCAGCAACTCCATCAAGTGATCGTTCACTGGTTGGCAAGTTGGCTGAATTAGATAAACATCACATCCCCGAATCGATTCCTGAATTTGAATGTAAAGCTCTCCATCAGCAAACCGCTTGCGAACCATTGGTCCCAAGTCCATGCCAAGATAGCGAGCAACTTCCTGAGATAATGGCACATTAGCAGAGCCGGAAAACAGTCGCAGACGGTTGTTGTCCGCAATCGGTGGCAGTGTAGGCTGAAGCGTTAAAGTTGGAGAACGAAGCACAGCAGACCCTCAAGAGCTACTTCAATCGCAATCTTATCATTCTCACTCAAAATCGCTCTATGATTTCTTTGTAAATAAGGTATAAATGTGTGAATCAATCGTCACACAATATCTAAAAAGTTAATCTGTAAACAAAAAAAATTAACTTGCATTGTTAGGTTTGAGGTCTATCTGGTCAATTAAGCTGGAAACGGCACAGCATTTGCATAGAATAGCCTACAAGCAAAAAGCAGCAAGTAGATTGTAAAATTGTAGAGTCTACGTATTTATGCTGATATTGGACTGAAATTTGATTTCATTTACTTCACTCTAACTAAGCTAAAGTTTATTGGCAAAGACGCTTTTGATTTAACAAGTTGAATAACACGAGCGTCGGTGAGTGCGCCTTACGCGATCGCTACCTATGGCTGTGAGAGCAGCGTCTGACAAAAAAGCGTAAGCGGCAGCATTTGGCACAATAGATCGTAGGGCTTAGTCTCGAATTGAGCTTCATATTATAACTAACAATGGTGAGATTGGTAACTTGTTAATATTATTTTCCCAGTCCCCAATCCCCCATCCCCACTCCCTTCCTCCCCAGTTCCCAGTCACTGTTTATGCAACCACCAATTCCCATTGGAACAATTCTGCAAAACCGCTACCGCTTGATCGGCGTTCTCGGTCAGGGGGGGTTTGGTCGGACTTATCTAGCAGAAGACCAAGGGCGCTTTAATGAAAGCTGCGCCCTCAAGGAGTTGATTCCGCCCTCTGATTCGACTAACCTGCTGGATAAGGCAAGGGAACTGTTTCAACGGGAGGCAACAACTCTCTATCAAATTCAGCACCCACAGATTCCCCAGTTCCGGGCTACTTTTGAGCAAGACCAGCGCTTGTTCTTGGTGCAGGACTATGTAGAGGGGAAGACTTATCGCACACTCTTAGATGAGCGTCGCGCTCAAGGTAGCGCCTTTTCGGAGGCGGAAGCATTGCAATTTTTGCGGAATTTGTTGCCTGTCTTGGCGCACATCCACAAGTTCGGGATTATTCACCGGGATATTGCGCCGGACAATATTATTTTGCGAGAAAGCGATCGCCTGCCCGTTCTCATCGATTTTGGCGTTGTGAAGGAACTGGCAACCCGGTTTCACTCCCCTAACGTTTCCATGCCCGTAGCGACAACAGTGGGTAAGTTGGGTTATGCCCCCAGTGAACAAATGCAGTCAGGGCGTGCTTATCCCTCAAGTGACCTCTACGCTTTAGCGGTGACTTGTATAGTGCTGCTAACTGGCAAAGAACCGCGAGAATTATTTGATGATGTCCAACTGGTTTGGAATTGGCGCAAGTGGGTCAATGTCAGCGATGGGTTGGCACCAGTGCTGGATCGGATGTTGAGTTATCGACCAGGCGATCGCTACCAAGGTGCCGGAGAAGTCATGCAATCACTGCAAGCTTTGACTAATCCTACCTTTGCGCCACCTCCGCCCCAGCCTTATTACTTCTCCCCACCCCCCGTCAATCCTCCCCAACCTACCCAACCAGGCCCGGTAACTCCCCCACCACCAGCCCCAACTCCACAGCCTCCAAAGCCGACTACCTCGCAGATAAACACAGTAGCTGTCGGACGGCGGCCAGATCCGGTCAATCCCACCCCCAACACGCCAAATCGACAAGATCCCAATCCCAACGTTGGTTGTCCAAATCGGCCCGATCCAGTAATTCCGGAAGTAAGCGATCGCCCGACTTTTTTACAAGACCCGTGGGCGGTTGGTTTCCTTACACTTTGTCTGGCTTTACTAGCTGGTTTCGGATCTTGGGCGCTAGTTAGTGCTTTCAATCGGCAACAGCCGCAACCAACACCAACCCCCGTATTCACTGATACCCCAGCCCCGACACTTAGCCCGACACCAACGCCTACTCCAACACCCAGTCCCACTCCCACGCCCAATGAGGAACCTGTTACTTATAGCCAGCGCCTAGAAATATCGACCGGCCAAACCATTACTAAACAAGGAAATCTCAAAGAGAACGAAACACTTAACTACACCATTTCTGGCGAACAAGACCAACAGTTAGATACCGTCCTGAGTGGCGAAGGCGTTTTAATGACAGTGTTGGGGCCAGACCAAACGCCTCTCAATGAGCGTGCCAAGCGGGTTCTGGGCTGGAGAGGAACCCTCCCCTATACAGGTAACTACACTATTGCTCTGAGTCCCATCAAAGGGCTGCAAGCGAGCGAATACAACTTGCAGATTAGCCTAAGCAACCCTACACCAACACCGACACCGACGCCAACACCGACACCAACACCGACAGAAACTCCTACTGGTGGCGAATTTGACGTTGAGCCGATTAGCTTCCCACCAGGTGAGCAAGCAGTGCAGGTTTCGGCTAGAACCAGTCCGCAAAGGATTAAGCGTTATTTGGTGAATGTTCGGCGTGGACAGAGACTAAAGGTGGATATTCAGCCTGGAGGGGCAACTTTGGATCTCCGCTTTCCTAGCGGTCGCCTGGTGCCAGACGCTTCTGGCGTTTTGGCTTGGGAATTTGAGGCACCTCGTAGCGGTGACTATCAAATTGATGTGATAGCGTCCCAAGATACTGCCTTTACTCTAGATATTACTGTGCGGTAATGGGGACTGGGGACTGGGGACTGGGGACTAGGGGCGGGGGGCTGGGGACTAGGGACTAGGTAAGACTTTTTCCTCTTCCCCAATTCCCAATCCCCAATCCCCAATCCCCAATCCCCCATTCCCAATTCCCAATCCCCCATTCCCAACTAACTGAAAACTACTTTGAACACACTACTAATTACTGGAACCGATACGGACGCTGGGAAAACAGTTTTGACAACGGCTTTGGCGGCTTACTGGCAGACGTATTATTCTGCTAAAAGTTTAGGGATAATGAAGCCGATTCAGTCGGGAACTGGAGATAGGGAACTTTACAATCAGTTATTTTCCCTGAATCAATCTCTGGATGAAATTAACCCCGTGTATTTCCAAGCACCTCTAGCACCTCCCATAGCAGCCGATCGAGAAGGAGCAAATGTTGATTTGGGCAAAGCTTGGCAAGGGTTTCAAAATCTACAGCGATCGCGTGATTTTTTGCTGGTGGAAGCGCTGGGGGGATTGGGTTCGCCTGTGACCTATGAACTTACAGTGGCAGATTTGGCGCGGGATTGGGGTTTACCAACGGTTTTGGTAGTACCTGTGAGATTGGGCGCGATCGCGCAAGCTGTCGCTAATGTCGCCCTTGCTCGTCAATCTGGTGTCAAACTTAAAGGCATTGTCCTCAATTGCACTCAACCTCGTTCAGACCAAGAAATTGCCGATTTGACACCAATAGACTTGATCCAGTCTTTAACGAATACACCAGTTTTTGGCATCATCCCCCATCTAGCTGACGCGACCGATCTAGCCAAACTGACACAAGTTGCGTCACAGTTAGATATAGAGAGGATTTTAGATTTTAAATTTTAGATTTTGTATTTTCAGTTGTTGGTTGCTTTTGATAGTCCAAAATCCAAAATTTACTAATCCGAAATCATTGGAGCTTCAGAAACTCCTTCGCCCCCGCAAAATCCAAAATTCAAAATCCACTCATGGTTTCCACTTCTTTAAGCCCGCTTCCTGTTGATATATCTCGCATTCGTCGGGAAATTCAAGAATTACAGCCAACTATCGTAGAATTGCGGCGGCGACTGCATCAAAAACCTGAATTAGGCTTTCGAGAACATCTCACAGCTGAGTTAATTTCCCAAAAATTACAAGAATGGGGAATTGAGCATCAAACTGGCATTGCCCAAACTGGAATTGTTGCCACAATTCATGGGGATAAACCAGGTAAAGTGCTGGCGATTCGGGCAGATATGGACGCGCTGCCAATTCAGGAACAGAACGATGTGCCTTATCGGTCACAGCATGATGGAGTGATGCACGCTTGCGGTCATGATGGACATACTGCGATCGCGCTTTCGGTTGCCTTCTATCTTTCCCAGCATCGTCAAGACTTCACAGGCACCGTAAAGATTATCTTCCAACCTGCTGAGGAAGGGCCGGGAGGTGCCGTGCCAATGATTGAAGCTGGAGTCTTGCAAAATCCGCAGGTTGATGCTATAGTCGGGCTTCATTTGTGGAACAACCTGCCACTGGGTACAGTCGGCGTTCGTAACGGTGCCTTGATGGCAGCAACAGAAAGTTTTCGCTGCACAATTCAGGGCAAAGGCGGACACGGAGCCATTCCGCAACAAACAGTAGATTCAATTTTAGTCGCCGCTCATATTGTTACTGCCTTGCAAACGATTGTGGCGCGTAATGTTTCGCCGCTAGAGTCGGCAGTTGTTACCGTTGGCGAAATTCATGCAGGCACAGCAGTCAACGTAATTGCTGATACCGCCTATCTCAGCGGAACTGTAAGATATTTTAATCCTGCATTAGGAGAACTAATTCCCCAGCGACTTGAGCAGGTTATTGCCGGAGTTTGCCAAAGTCACGGAGCTACATATAAATTAGACTACCAGCGACATTATCCAGCTGTGATTAATGATGCAACCATAGCGGAATTAGTCCGTTCTGTGGCAGAAGGCGTAATAGAAACCCCTCTAGGAATTGTGCCAGAATGCCAAACAATGGGCGGCGAAGATATGTCCTTTTTCCTTCAGGCTGTACCTGGTTGCTATTTCTTTTTGGGTTCAGCGAATCCAGACAAAGATTTAGCATATCCGCACCATCATCCGCGATTTAACTTTGATGAAACTGCGCTAGGAATGGGTGTTGAGATATTTGTCCGGTGTGTTGAGAAATTTTGCGGGTTGAAGGATTGAAAGATTGTCAGGGTGAAGGTTTAAAAAGTCGTTTTAGCCTGCAATTGATAAACTGCTAACCCGATCCCTGTAATCTTTCGTCTATCCCATGAGGTGCTGATGACTTCTCAACTGCCAAATTCAACTGATTTGCAACAGGCACAGCAAGCGATCGCAGACTTCGAGCAATCCAGCGTCCCCAGCGTTTGGTCTAGTTTGGATAAACAGCAAGTCATTGCTGATATGCGATCGCGTCTAATCGATCCCTTTCAAGTCAACCAAGGGGGACAACCCTTTTGCGGGCCAGCATCGATTGTATTTGAGTTGGTTCGCAAACAGCCCCTCAAGTACGTGCAAATTTGCCGCAATTTATTTGAAACCGGCGGTTTTCAAGCGATAACTAGATTTATCCAAGCATCGCCCAGACTGCGCCAAAGCCAAGGCAGGCTGAGGATGGGGATGGCAGATTGGATGCTGTTGGCAACCTTGCGCGAATCAGAAAACCTGATTTTTCCAGTCGAACCAAACGCCCCCAACATCATTCGGAACTTAGGCGGGATGACGAAATCCTGGGAGATGAAAGGCTGGGTGAAAGAAGTGCTGGGCTATCGCCAATTTAAATACGCCCATACCTATATTTATGGCGAATTTGATGCGATGCGCGAAGCCGCAGAAGTCATCGCTAGCGGTGGCGTTGCGTTTGCCTTAGTTACGGCTGAAGGGTTACTCAGCAACAAACTGCCACTGCTGCCTTACCCGACTCACTGGATTTCCCTATTAGGCAATATTGTTATTCAACCAGGTAAACCTTGGCACCACGATAGCGGACATATCAGCTTCGACATCTACACTTGGGCGAGAAAGATGCACGTAGATGTGGCTGAAGGGCCATTCGAGGATTATTTTTGGGGAATTGTCATGGGGCGAATGTAAAATCCTCAAGGAATATTTCATACCTTAGTAGGTAGACACAAAAGAACCGAAAATATAAATAGAAATCCGGTTTCTAAAAAAACTACCTTCTAAAATATCTACAATCTACTGAGCTATGAAACGACCTGCTGTGCGAACCTCTGCCGTATTTCTTACCGTTGCATTCCTACTGTCAGCCTGCACCCAAACGAACACTGTGGGCACAAACCCCAGCACTGCCCCTTCAGCAGACGCAGGTTCATCTAGTGCCATTCCGATTGGGATTGCTTTGGCGCAAACCAGCAACGTCGCCCTCCTCGGTCAGGAAGGCATTGCGGGTGCCAAAATTGCTGAGAAATATTTTAATGACAAAGGTGGTATTGACGGCACCCCGATTAAATTGATCGTTCAGGACACAGGTGGAGAGGAAGCCGGAGCGATCAATGCCTTTCAAACCCTAATTAGTCAAAATAAAGTTGTCGGCATTGTTGGGCCAACTCTTTCGCAGCAAGCATTTAGTGCCGACCCCATTGCAGAAAGAACAAAAGTGCCAGTTATCGGAGCCTCCAACACTGCTAAAGGAATTCCGGAGATTGGAGATTATGTTGCTCGTGTCTCAGCACCCGTTTCCATTGTCGCCCCTCTCTCACTAAAAGCAGCGCTCAAGCTTAACCCAACTATCAAGAGAGTTGCCGTATTCTACGCTCAAAATGATGCGTTTAGTAAGTCGGAGACAGAGATTTTTCAGCAAACGGTTAAGGATCAGAAACTTGATTTAGTAACCGTACAAAAGTTCCAGACGAGTGATACTGATTTTCAAACGCAAACCACCAATGCAATTAACTTAAAACCCGATTTAGTGATTATTTCTGGACTGGCGGCAGACGGAGGAAACTTGGTTCGACAACTGCGGGAACTGGGTTATAAAGGTACTATTGTTGGGGGGAATGGATTTAATACTTCCAATATATTTAATGTGTGTAAAGTTCTCTGCGATGGAGTTCTCGTTGCACAAGCTTATAGCCCCGAATACTCTGGTGAGGTGAACGCTGCCTTCCGCACTGCTTATCTCAATCAATATAAAAAAGAACCACCGCAATTTAGTGCCCAAGCCTTTGCAGCGGTTCAAGTATATGCAGAGGCTCTAAAAGCTTTAAATCAGAAAACCAAAATCAGCACAATGCCGCTGGCTCAACTGCGTACAGAACTGAACAAGCAGTTGCTGACAGGTACGTACCAGACGCCACTAGGTGAGATCGGTTTTACGCCAGTAGGCGATGTCAAACAAAAAGAATTTTACGTCGCCCAGCTAAAGGTAGATGCAGACGGAAATAATGGTAAATTCGCTTTAGTTAAATAAGAGTAGGGTGGGCAAAGCCCACCTTAATCAAAATATATGGATATCACTCTGTTTTTACAACAATTCCTAAACGGTTTGTCTATTGGTAGTGTTTATGCGATTTTCGCCTTGGGATACACTCTGATTTTTTCTATCTTAGGGATCATTAATTTTGCTCATGGGGCACTCTTTACTTTAGGAGCGTACTTCACTTATGCCCTGATGGGAGGAACATTTGGATTTAATGGATTGTTTGCAAATACAACTTTACCGATAAAACTTCCCTTTGCACTAGCATTAATTTTAGGGAGTACGCTGGCTGGTTTGGTTGGGGTTGGAATTGAGCGAATTGCTTTTCGGCCTTTGCGGCGTAAAGGATCTGACCCTCTGCTGACGGTAGTTTCTAGCCTGGGCGTAGCATTAGTAATTGTAAATTTAATCCAGTATTTGGTGGGGGCAGAAAGTTATAGTTTTCCTGCAAATACTTATGGTAACTTGCCTGCTTCTATCAACTTCGGCACGGCAGAAAACCCGATTCCTATTCGTAGCGTTCAAGTTGTAATTTTTAGTGTATGTGTAATAATTTTGGCAATTCTTACTTATTTCATCAATCGTACTAAATTCGGCAAGGCGATGAAAGCTGTAGCTGAAGATCCGGTAACTGCTAGCTTGCTAGGGATCGATACCGATTTTTTTATTGTTCTGACATTTTTCGTCAGCAGTTTCTTAGCTGGATTGGCAGGTACTTTGGTAGGGTCTAGTGTAAGTATTGCTGGGCCATACTTGGGTATTGCATTTGGATTGAAGGGCTTAGCTGTTATCGTACTCGGTGGTTTAGGGAGCATTCCTGGTGCCGTCTTAGGAGGTTTAGCAATCGGACTTGTGGAGGCATTTGTCCCTTCAGATTATTCTGCTTATAAGGATGCTTTTGCTTTTGGAATACTATTCATCATGCTGATAGTTAGACCCCAAGGTTTGCTGGGGCGTCGCTTGATTCAAAAAGTGTAGTTATTAAAATGTAAAATATAAAAAGAGTATTTATAAGCAATTTCTATGTGTGATTTTCTGCTTTTAATGTGTTGCAATGAGTGATTTTTTTAACACTTATGGATCTCTGATCGTTTCTATGGTGTTGGGGGCACTACTAGGATTGTCCTTGTACCTGCCGCTGATGACTGGACAGTTATCTCTAGCAAGTCCTGGTTTTTATGCGCTGGGCGGATATATTGCAGCGATTCTATCTACCCAGGTATTTCGCGTTAGTGGCGGTTTATTCCCGATCCCGCTGCTGTTATTGGAGATGCTGATTGCTGGTGTAGTCTCTGGCATATTAGGCGTTATGGTAGGGATTCCGGCGCTGCGGTTGCGGGGGATCTATTTAGCGATCGCTACCATTGCCTTTGTTGAAGTTTTGCGCGTCTTATCCCTGAATTTGGATATTACTGGCGGCGCTGTCGGCATTTTTGGTATCCCTCAACCTTTCCAAACACCTATCGAGTATTTGTGGATAGCGGTGCCTTTACTAATAATTAGTATGGTATTGCTTTATCGACTTGAACGAATTCGGGCAGGAAGGGCATTTACAGCAATTCGAGAAGATGAATTAGCTGCGGGTGCGATGGGAATTAACCCAACTTACTACAAGGTTTTAGCTTTCACCTTGGGCGCGATTTTAGCAGGAATAGCTGGTGCAATTAGTGCCCATTTCCTCAATACCTGGAATGCTCGCCAAGGCACTTTTGATGCCAGTATTGTCTATTTAACCTCTGTCTTAATTGGTGGCACCAGAACTTTTATCGGGCCTGTACTGGGTGGTATGGTATTTACAGCTTTGCCAGAAATATTGAGAGGAATTGCAGACACCAGCGGTTTACCTACCTGGTTAGCAGGATTCCTCCGAGATGGACGCTTAATTATTTTTGGGTTACTGATAGTTGTGGGAACGATATTTTTCCCTCAAGGTTTGGTGACGCCAGAATTGTTTAAGAAAAAAATGAATAATAAAGCATGAAGGATGAAATTTTACCTTTGAAACTTGACACTTCGCCCTGTCTGGAAGCGAAAGCACTAATGCGCCAGTTCGGTGGCTTGGTAGCGGTGAATAATGTATCCTTCACTGTCCATAAAAATGAGATTTTTGGTTTAATTGGCCCCAACGGTGCTGGTAAAACCACACTATTTAATCTGATTACTGGGTTAATCCAGCCTTCTAGCGGACAATTAGTCTATCAAGGCGAGGAAATTTCCCAGCGCCCTCCCCATCAAATTGCTGCTAAAGGTATCGCCAGGACTTTTCAAAATATTCGCTTGTTTGGTAATCTTTCAGCGCTGGAAAATGTGATGATTGCGCGGCATATTCATAATCAGGGCGCTAATGTTTTATCTACTCTGTTAACTGGGTTGTTGAGTTTGCCATCGGCTTCTAGGCGAGAACAGCTAAATAAACAAAAAGCGATCGCGTTACTGGATATGGTGGGATTAAGCGATCGCGCTGAAGAAAAAGCTCAAAACTTTCCTTATGGGGATCAGCGTCGTTTAGAAATTGCTAGGGCGCTAGCCTTAGAACCGCAAGTTCTACTTCTAGATGAGCCTGCTGCTGGGATGAATCCTAGCGAAAAACACCAATTAAGCGAATTTATCCGAGAAATCCGTCAACAGTTCAACTTGACGGTAATCTTGATTGAACATCACGTACCGCTGGTAATGGGATTATGCGATCGCATTGCCGTGTTAAATTTTGGTAAATTGATTGCTTTGGGCGAACCATCGGTTATTAGAAACGATCCGTCTGTAATTGAAGCTTATTTGGGAAATGAATGAGGACTTTAAACGCTGATGAACGCTGATAAATACAGAGAATCAGGTGAGGGAAAAGAGAAATTTACCCTGTTAGAACTTAAAAATCTTTTTGTTAATTATGGTGGAATTCAAGCCTTAAACGATATTAACCTGACTGTCAACAACGGCGAGGTTGTCACTCTTATCGGTGCCAACGGCGCTGGAAAAAGCACTACCTTACGCGCTATCTCTAAGATAATTAATCCCCGAATTGGTAGCATTATTTACAGTGGACGCAATATTACTCATCGCCAACCTCATGAAGTAGTGCGACTAGGAATTGCTCATTCTCCGGAAGGACGTAGAGTATTAGCGCGGCAAACTGTTTTTGATAACTTAGAATTGGGTGCTTACATCCACTCCAACCAGGAAGTGGTGAGGGCTGATATTAATCGGCAATTTGAGATGTTTCCACGTCTTAAAGAACGTCGAAATCAACTGGCTGGGACACTCAGCGGTGGCGAACAGCAAATGTTAGCGATCGCTCGTGCTTTGATGAGCCGTCCGAAACTGTTACTATTGGATGAGCCGAGCTTGGGTCTTGCTCCTACAATTGTCAGAGAAATTTTTTCTATTATTCAAAATCTCCGCGATACAGGAGTAACTATCCTTTTAGTTGAGCAAAACGCTAATCTGGCTTTAGAGATTTCTGACAGAGGATATGTACTTGAAGCTGGTTGCATCACCTTAACAGGAAAATCTTCTGACTTGCTTAAGGATGAGCGAGTTATGAAGGCTTATTTGGGGTAATTTAGAATATTGTTTACTTTTATTTGAAGATTTATTTTTGTTTATATTTGAGTGAAATAAGGGCACTAAATAAGTAAAAAAGTCGTCAAAAATTGGGATAAATATAAAAAGTAATGGGAGCTATGTTACCCATTTTGGGTCTATAGTTGATAACCCTTTCGTGCCTGACGGTTAGTATAGGCAATCGCCTATTCTTAAAATAAATAGGTGGGCAGTGCCCACTCTACTTTTTTACATTTTGCTTCTTAAGTTTTGCCTTGTTATGGAACTGCCATCCCGCGTTGTACGGCTGGACGCTGCTGAATTGTCTCAACCCAACGTTTGAGATTTGGATGATTATCTAGTGTTAAACCTTGAAATTCATAAATAGCAACCCAAGGAAATGTCGCAATATCAGCAATTGAGTAGTCATCGCAGATAAATTCACGTTCAGAGAGTTGTTTATCTAAAACTCCGTAAAGCCTCAAGGTTTCTTTCTCATATCGCTCAATTGCGTAAGGAATCTTTTCTGGGGCAAACTTTTTAAAGTGGTTCAATTGACCGAACATTGGCCCCACGCTTGCCATCTGAAACATTAGCCATTCCAGCACTTGAAAGCGACCTTTTTGTTCAGTGGGCAGAAATTTGCCAGTTTTCTCTGCTAGATAAATCAGGATGGCACCAGACTCAAAAATTGTCATGTCGGTGTCTCGGTCAACAATTGCCGGAATCTTGCTATTGGGATTAATTGCTACAAATTCTGGAGTAAATTGCTCGTTTTTGGTTATATCAATCTTGTGGACGTTGTAAGGAAGCTCAACTTCCTCCAACATGACAGAAGCCTTGCGCCCGTTCGGTGTGGTGAAGGTGTAAAGGTCAATCATGATTTTACTCCTGAGAATTGCCGTTTACCGAGGGTAGTGTAGCTTGAATTGCCTAGAAGCGATCGCTTCCATACAGAAGCATCTCTTTTTTGCAAATATTAGCCTGCGAAGGCAGACTTTGTTTGTTTAGCCGCGACTTTAGCCGTCGGGCATTTTTACTTCCACACACTCCCCCGTAGAAGCAACTACCATAATTTCAGCCCCCAAAGTTCAAAACAAGCTTTTAGATGCAGGTAACATCTCCCATTTTCAAAGACTTAGTGCTAGTTGGTGGCGGACATAGCCATGCCATTGCACTGAAAATGTTTGCCATGAAACCGTTACTGGGAGTACGCCTGACACTAATTTCAGAGGTATCACACACTCCCTATTCGGGAATGCTTCCCGGTCATGTGGCAGGCATCTATGATTATGATGAAAGTCACATTGACTTGCGCCGTCTTGCCCAATTTGCCCAAGCGCAGGTGTATATTGACCGGGTAATTGGTCTAGACCTGGAAAATAATAAAGTCATTTGTGCTAACCGTCCAGATGTTGCCTTTGACTTGTTATCAATCAATATTGGCAGCACTCCAACAATAATATCTGTTCCGGGAGCAGCTGAATACGCTATCCCAGCTAAACCAGTGCCAAAGTTTTTGAGTGCATGGAACCAGCTGCTTAAGGATGTTGCGGCAAATCCCGAAAAACCTATAAAAATTGCTATTGTTGGTGGAGGTGCTGGCGGTGTGGAACTGGCACTAGCAATGCACTCTCGCCTAGATAAATTTTCTAAACAAAACCCAGAAATTCATTTATTCCATAGCGGTTCCTACCTTTTACCGGACTATAACCAGTGGGTGGGTCATCGTCTCCAAAAAATTCTCACCCACCGGGAAATTCAATTGCATTTGTCGGAAAAGGTGTGCGAGGTTGAACCGCACAAGGTTATCTGCGAATCGAATCTTATGATAGAGTGCGATCGCATCTTTTGGGCGACACAAGCATCCGCACCCACTTGGCTACAAGCATCCGGACTAGCTACCGATACCAAAGGCTTTATCGGTGTAGAGGACACATTACAATCAGTGTCTCATCCCCAAGTATTTGCCGCGGGTGATATTGCGGCGATGGTTAATCATCCCCGTCCCAAGGCGGGAGTATTTGCCGTGCGTCAGGGGAAGCCACTATTTAACAACCTGCGGCGGACATTACTAGGAAAACCACTCAAACCGTACAAGCCGCAGAAACAATATCTTAGTTTAATTGGTACAGGGTATAAGAGCGCGATCGCTTCCTGGGGAAATTTCGGCTGCCAATCTCCCCTACTATGGCACTGGAAAGACCGCATCGACCGCCAATTTATGGCACGTTTCCACAACTTGCCGGAAATGTCAGTCGTCACCCAATCCAAAATCCCCAAACCAAAATATAAAATTCCCAATCCCCCAATGCGTTGTGCTGGTTGCGGTTCTAAAATCGGCAGTACCACACTCGAAAGAGTCTTGCATCGTATCAAATTAGAACAACCTGAATCCGCTAATAGAGAAGATATTCTAATTGGACTTGATGCACCAGATGATGCCGCCGTAGTCCGTGTCCCAGCGGATCAGGTGATGGTTCATACCTTAGACTATTTCCGCAGCTTAATTAATGATCCGTTTATCTTTGCTCAAATTAGCGCCAATCATTGCTTAAGCGATATTTTTGCAATGGGTGCTACTCCCCAGAGTGCATTAGCAATTGTCACCATTCCCTACGCCTGGGAAAAAAAGCAGGAGGAAACGCTTTATCAACTGTTATCAGGTGCCGCTAAAGTGTTGCATCAATCCCAGACACCTCTCGTAGGCGGACACACAACCGAAGGTGCAGAACTTATCTTTGGGTTATCCTGTAACGGCTTAGCCTATCCTAATCAGCTGCTGCGAAAAGGCGGTATGAAGCCAGGTCAGGTGCTAATTTTAACCAAACCACTAGGAACTGGTACTCTATTTGCCGCTGATATGCGCCTGAAGGCAAAAGGACGCTGGATTGATGGTGCTGTTGCGTCAATGTTGCTATCAAATCAAGCAGCAGCCAAGTGTTTATTGAAATATGGAACTACTGCCTGTACCGATGTTACAGGCTTTGGACTGTTGGGGCATTTGCTGGAAATGATCCAAGCATCTCAGGTAGCGGTGGAGTTAGATTTAGAAGCCATTCCAGTTCTAGAAGGTGCTTTAGAAACGCTGCAAATGGGAATTTTCAGTTCTCTGCATCCGCAGAATTTACGGGCATCCCGCCAAATTAGCAATTTATCACAAGTGCGCGATCGCTTTAACTACCCTCTCCTGTTTGATCCCCAAACCTCCGGCGGACTCTTAGCTGCTATCCCAGATGAACGCGCTGGTGCTTGTGTCGCCTCACTCAAAACCTTGGGATATACCCACAGCCGGATAATTGGTCGCGTCACCCTACCGAATCAAGGCATTAAGCCCATCTCAGTAATTGTCTAAATTCAACGGAGAGGAGAGGATTTGAACCTCCGGTGACGTTGCCGCCACAACTGATTTCGAGTCAGTCGCATTCAACCACTCTGCCACCTCTCCAAGAGCTATACCTATTAACCCTTAGTTAATTAGTCAGCTTTACCAGTATATCCCACATTGTGCCAATCTCTTCTGCCCAACGGAGAAATTCCAATAAAGCATCACGCCATCACTGGAGGTAATAGCCAGTTCATACCAATTTATCACCAAAGCAGGTTGAGTATTTCCCCTTCTGGCAGGAGTTCTGAAAAGTATGATTGGCATCTGGTAGAGGCTTTGGCATTCGATAAATAAGCTATCGGAAACAAGGATAAATTCTCCCTGAATGAGACATCCTCTAAGAGGTCAATTCTCGCTATCGAGTTATTAAAGATCCACAATTTTGAGTTATGTGGAACGCAATGAAAATCGATTTCTGCAAAAAAAAATTCTGTTCCATCGTTAGTGAGAGTAAAAAACTGGGAATTATAAGTACCAGCAGTAAACACTGTTGCTTGAAGTAGCTAAACGGCAAGGACTAGCTTTCATAGTGAGGTTGCATAACTGATGAATTCTGATTTCAAGCCACCACCTAAAGGTTTGTCCATCCTGGCTACTGTCGGAGGTGTAGTGACAGGGGTTGTCGCGATCGCGGGGTTACAGATGGTTTCTAACCACCTTTCTAAAAGGGCTACCGTTGTTGAGTCTTCTGTACCCGCTTCTGTTAAGGCTTCCCCTGAATCCTCAGATAATGCGATCGCCCTCGCTAAACTGGATGCTCAATCTGTAGAAATTCCGGGTGAACCCCTTACCGCAGCTCAAATCGCCGCTACGAAAACTCCTTATCAGGACTTACGCAACTGTCACAAGCGACGGTGCGGCGCAGCCGCACCGAGCGGAGCGCTAAACAACTAGACAATAAACATCGGGACATTTGGACGTTTTAGTTGTTGAACTAAATAATTGGACAATAATCCATGTTTAATTTGATAAATTGTTTGGGAGCTTTGATAAGCTACATCTTTGAGTCGAAGCCAGACTAAAATAGCACAAGCAATATAGTTTCTTTGGATACGTCCCTTGCGACATTGACACGATTCAATACCAGTTACTTGTTTTAATTCTCTATGAAACTCCTCAACCTTCCATCGAACCTTACACACTTTTTGTACAACGTCTGTAGAATCTTGAGATAAATCGTTTGTAGCGATAAAATCTGTTCTTTTGGTCGAGACAGTTACCCGGAAGAGCTTCACTTTTTTAGCTTGAGGAAACTTTTTTATTTTAATTATTTTACCTGATTTTAACTCCTGTCTGTCCCAAGATAGCAATTCAATTTTTTGATATTTTTTTTGACCTGCTGTATCATCAACAAGTCTATTACGTTTCAGAGGACAATAATAATATCCCTCTTCTGTCACTCTCCGGGCAGGCAATCTCCAGAAGCCTTATCAGTCAATCAATACAAGCTATCCTATTAGAAAAAGTTGGTGGCTGTATTTGTTGTTAGAAAAAAATCTGGCGATCGCTTCGTATACAAAGGCTCTAGAGTTCAAAAATGGCAAATGTTTTCGGAGAGTGACAGAAGAGGGATATAGCGGTTCTTATACGACTGAGGTACACCCAAATCCAATATTATCAAGCTTTTCAGTTTTGAAACTGTACCTCACACAACCGAGAACCGCTATATTTTTCTAATCTATCAATATATAACATCAATTTACTTGTCGCCTACCAAGTGTCCATCAAAACACCTTGGAAGGGTAAAGCCTTATAATATATTAGGTTTTGCAGCATCTCGTTCACATGGTCTATCTTTGTTTTTCCATCTCTATCTGGGTCATAAATCCGATAATCAACTATCTAAAACTTTCCAGTTTCCTGATTGACATATATACAATTTATTAGCTCAATACCTTGGATGACATCCTGTTGATTGCCACTATATTGCATGAGTGCTTGTCTCTATTTCTGTGGCGTATCGTTTATCAAGTACTGTGTTATCAAAAACTAGATATGCGCTCTCACTCACTTGAACGATATCTTTAACATTATCCCAAAGTAAACGGGATGTTAACTTTTCATTCTCAAGATAACGGTTAATTTTATCATGACTAATCTGCTCTAAATGCTCTGCCAGATTTGTCAGAGTATAATTCGTCTGACTACTTAACAAGTATTGGGAATAGTTAAGTTTAGTAAATCTCATAAACTACAAGATTTTTTTATGCGTCCTCAACTAATTCTCTCATGATTTGAAGAATACTTAACACAGCCAATTACTGTTGGTAATTTCAGCAATGCCATCTAGATACGCCACTCTGACATAGTAGGTAAATACTATAAAATTGCGCTCGCGCTGTGCCAGTTGCGTAAGTCCTGAGAATAACAAAACTCAGGATGATAGCGATCGCTAGTGTCACCATTGTTTTAACAGCGCTGGCTTTTGCCTCTACTACCTGCTGCTGCAATAACACCTTGCGATCGTTCTCTATCTCCTTGATACCAGAGCGGATCTCATCCATGAGATTCTTTCCCTGATTTGTCTCAATCACCTGCAACGCAGCTTCAAATCCCTGGTTCTTCCGCAAGCCAATTGTCTTTTTGAGTTCAGCGAGTTTTTCTGTTATCAAGGAGCTAATAGTATCCAACCGCATCTGTTGGTTGGAGTTATCCGCCGTTAATTCCCTAACTGCTCAATTTGCCGATCAACTGTGGTAATTGCAGCGTTATACGGTTCCAGATAACGCTCATTTCCGGTGAGAATGTAGCCCCGTTGTCCCGTCTCAGCATCCTGAACCTTGGAGAGGAGTTCTTCGAGGTTAAGGATGCTGTCTTGAGTTTGTTCTACCCGACGATTGCTCTCAATTAGTCCCCTTGTACTTTGGTACGAAATCATACCAATCAGGACTAAAATTGCTGACGCTAACCCAAACCCTCCCGCAATCCGTTTGAAGAATTGCCTCCGCGTTTTCTCTGTCTGTTGTCGCTCCCCCGTAACCAGTGTCAGATTAGCTAAATTGCGCCTCAATTCCATTTGCTTAATCACTTGGCGACCAAGTAATCGCAATGCCTCCACCTGTTCCGGCATCAGTTCTCGCGGTACGCGGTCTATTACGCAGAGCGTTCCCACCGCCTGCCCTTCCGGCGTAATCAAGGGCGTACCTGCATAAAAACGTATATTGGGGCCGGAGGTGACTAGGGGGTTTGTTGCAAACCGTTCGTCAGCCGTTGCATCCGGAACAATAAAAACGTCCGGTTGCACGATTGCATGGGCGCAGAATGCGTTATCGCGGGGAGTTTCTAGCGCCTCTAAACCCACCTTCGACTTGAACCACTGGCGGTTGGCATCGATCAAACTGACTAAGGCGATGGGAGTTCCACAAATATACGAGGCTAAACGGGTGAAATCGTCAAAGGCTTCCTCAGCAGGGGTGTCGAGGATCTTATACTGCAAAAGCGCCTCAATTCGCTCTGCTTCGTTATCGGGTATTGGTGCTTTCATCTTGGAGTCTCATCCACCGCTCTTTGCCGTCACTGGAGGCGAGTAAACGGGTTCTTTTGATTTAATACTGACAACAATCTAACCAAAATTATTCGAGCCTCCAAGTCTCCATTATCGGACTGCTGCTTCAGGTGTGCTTCTGAAGCTAACTTACGGCTAGATCCATAGTTAAGTTTGAGTCATAAAATTTTGCTGTCTCAATCACGGTAGTCTGAGCCTTAAATCGGTTATCTATTCAAGCTTTACCTCTACGCTGGGGAAATATCACCCCCCATTCCTAATAGCTAATACCGACATCGTTTTCTGTTGCTTCCAGCGTTGTCTCAAAGGCACCACTGGGAGTCCACTGGATTGCCCCATCACGCTCGGTTGTATATAGTTTGGTGTTAATTTTACGCAGAGTTTGTGCCGTTTCTGGATCGATGGTAGCGGATGAGGCGATCGCTACCTTTGGTTGCATCTTTTGCAATACATCAGTTTGTAAACTTTCTCCAGACCACCAAAGCACCTGAACAGGCGGTAATTGTTTCAAGAGCGCTAACTTTCTTTCATTTTCCTCTGGCTTAAAATTTCCCAACACTAACCAACTCTGGTCGCTGATTTGCAGTTGTACCACTGGCGGTTGGCTATTAATTAACTTGATGGCTGAAGTTCCAATCGGTACACTCTGACCAACGGGTAAAGCCTGAGGCGGAATCTTTACACCTAGAGTCCGAAGTTTATCAATAGAGGCAGCGTTAACGTAAAAGGTAGATACCGGGAGTCGTTCCAAAATCTTAGCCCAACCACTTCTAGGACTAAGTTGAGAATCCGTAACCACAGCCCAGTCAATTTGATTGACGCCCTGCTGTTGTAAAAAAGGCAGCACAGTAAAATTGGCTGTACTGTCATCCCCACTATTAACCAGCGTGACTTCCCCTTTGTCTTGAATCACCAAAACTGGCTCTCCCGGCGTAGAAAGCACCGTGACTCGAAACAAAGTTGCTTTTGTCTGCCAAACTGGGATAACAACCAGAGTAGTAGCAATAATCGCAGCAAACCACCAACGCCGACACCACCACTTGTTGAGCCAAGCTAGACCAATTAAACCGTATAGCGCCAATACTTGAAATATTGAAATAGTGCCAACAGCAATTGAGTTTCCCGGCAAAGAGCTGAAAAACTGCACAAGCAAAATCAGCCAGTGAGTGGGGTAATACAATAACCAAGCTAGAGTGCTTCCCGCCAAAGGCCAAATTAATCCGGCTAAGGCGCTGAGAATTCCTCCAATACTAATGACAGATAAAAAGGGAGTGCTGATGATGTTTGCCAGGATACTGTAGGGAGATACGACACCAAAGACAAAGAGTTGTAAAGGTAAAACCCACGGTAAGACGGCAATTGGCAGCGCAAATAAGGATGCGATCGCAGGCGGCAACCAATCAAACCATTTTATTATCGCTGGCAGCGTGACTAACAATCCCAGTGTGGCTAGAAAACTCAGCTGAAACCCCAAATTCCAGATCCACAGCGGATTAAATAATAGCAATACCGTGGCAGCAAGCAGGAGCGAACCTAGTGGTTTGACTTTTCGTTGCATTGCTAAGGCGATTAACGCCCCAACTCCCATTACCCCTGCTCTTAGAACTGATGGCTGCACTCCTGTCAAGCAAACAAAAATAAGTATGGCAGCAAGCCCAACGCCTAGTTGCGTCCTTACGGAAAAACGCCCAAAGGCAGCTATGACAAAACCCAGAATCAGAGAAATTTGAAATCCAGATGCTGCCAAAGCGTGAGCCAATCCCACCTGGATAAATTGATTCCGTACATCGTAGGGCAAATCTACCGCTTGACTGCCCATAACCATCGAACTGACAAGCTGCCCTTCTGGAGAACCTAGCCAACGAACTTGAGAGTGGATGATTCGCTGCCTTACAGTCCAGAATCCCCAGCCACGTTCTTCCTGTTCATTGGGGAAACTAACCTGCCGTCCGCTTAGACCTGCAAAACCCCCTTCTCGCGCCAGGTAAGCCTGAAAATCAAAGGCACCAGGATTCGTAGCCTTTTTCGGTTTATACAATACTCCCGTAATTGCGATTGCTTCACCAGGATATAAACCAGTAGCTTGTAGTAAAGGCACAGTTACATATAACTTGCCCGTCACTCCCTGACTGACATCAGCTGGTTTGTTCTCGCCGTTCTTTACCTCATTTAATTTAGAAGCTTCCAACCAAAATTGCGATCGCTGACTTTGCGTTAGCCGAAGCGTACTAGCAATCTTTCCCTGAACTGTGACAACTTGCTCCTGCCCTTTCCCATTTTGGGCATGAACAAACTTGCTGATGTCATTTGCTAAAGGTTGCGGCACCCGCGCTTGAAAATACAGTGCTGCCAGCAACCCCACAATTCCGACCGCCAGCCACACTTTAGCTTTAGGCCCCGTTCGCCAGAATTGAGGTACAACAAAAGCAGCCCCAATCCCCAGAGCCAAAACTGCATACTTGCCCCACCAAACTGCCGTAGACAGTAAGCCTAAAATATAGGACAAGCTTAAAATTACACCAGCAGCCGAGTTCATCAGATAGCCAAACCTAGCTTCAAGCCCAGCACAGCGTGTACAAATAGCAGACAAAGTGCCGTAGTGCCTAAATAAGCATGAAATGTCCGCAGCACTACCTTATTACCCCCAAAGCCTATCATCGAAATCGTGCCATTAATTGCCAGCAATCCCAGCACAATAGAACCAGTCCAAAAATGCGGACTTTCCAGAATCGGCTGATCTTGCATTACTAGCGATAAAACTCCGCCAGTATAACCTAGTGCTATAAACAGAAACATCCACGGTGCCAGCTTCCGGTGGTCAGCCAGACTTTTACTAGCGATCGCCGTATCCGCCGCCACCCGTCCGCGCCATCCGGCAAACCCTATAAAACTACCCATCACCAACACCACAATTGCCATCATCACCGGGTGTCCCCAATGCACAATCGAATCCGGAATTCCTAACTTTTCAAACTGGTTAGCAATTGGTTCCAAAACCTCACTTAGACTAGCCACCCGCCTCACAGCCTCCTCTATCAACATAGGTTTGCCCAACTGGTTTATCAATCTTCAAAAGAATCTAACCCAGTCCCTTTACTCACTTAGGTAACTCAGATCACTATCCCCAAACTCTTACACACTTGCAAAAGATACTTGCTGTGCAACTTCCTTTTGCTTGCACAGGGGAAATCCCAGCGCCTCTCGTTGCTGCAAATATAACTCCGCGACTCGCCTTGCCAACTTGCGAATTCTGCCAATGTAGCGCGTCCGCTCCGTTACCGAAATCACCCCTCTGGCATCCAGCAAATTAAATGTGTGAGAACACTTTAAAACATAATCCAGGCTGGGTAAGACAAGTCCACGTCCAGTCAGTTGCTCTGCCTCCTGCTCGTACAGACCAAACAAAGTAAACAACAAATCTGGGTTAGATGCCTCGAAATTATAGATACACTGCTCAACTTCTCCCTGAAGGTGAACATCACCGTAGGTAACGTTATCAGTCCAGCGAATCTTGGTAAACGCATCCACCTGCTGGAGATACATAGTTAATCGCTCCAGACCATAGGTAATCTCAATTGAGACGGGTCTACAGTCAAGGCCTCCGCATTGTTGAAAGTAAGTAAATTGGGTGATTTCCATCCCATCTAGCCATACTTCCCAACCTACTCCCCAAGCTCCCACGGTGGCATCTTCCCAGTTGTCTTCTACAAACCGGATGTCGTGATCTTCAGGGCGAATACCTAAAGCTCTCAACGAGTCCAGATAAATCTCTTGGATATTATCTGGCGAAGGTTTAATCAGAACTTGATACTGGTAATAGTGTTGGTAACGATTAGGATTTTCACCGTAACGTCCATCTGTAGGGCGGCGGCAGGGTTCGACATAAGCGACAGCCCACGGTTCCGGACCAAGACATCTTAAAAAGGTATTGGGATTTTTGGTGCCTGCCCCTTTTTCAATATCGTAGGGCTGAGCGATTAGGCAACCGCGATCGCCCCAAAACTCATGCAACGTAGCAATCACCGATTGAAAATTCACAGTTCCCTTTCCTCAGGCGCTCAACGCATTACCCATTGTGGCGCAAATGCTCCCCCTCAAGAGCTTTTCAAGAATTTTCAAAATAAATTTGCTCAAACAGTTGACAGATTGGGGAGAGAGTAGCTATATTAATAAAGCGGTCGGGAGAGACAAGCGAAAGCGACACTCCACCGAGCGACGAGAACCTAGAAAAAATAATAGTTTGAAAGCCAGAGTAACACAATAACCTCGTCAA
>NZ_JACJOK010000067.1:0-14206 GCF_014695505.1 Trichocoleus sp. FACHB-90 | reverse complement strand
AGTTAATTATTCGGCAGAGCTATGGTTTTAAGAGCTTTGAATCTTTACGAGAGAAGCTGCTAGCTTGCTTATTTAAATAAAATTTACTTATACCCATAAGTACAGGAGAGCCATTATTGGCTACGCTGCCGCTCGTTGAATTTTGTTATCAATTTATTACCGCTAGTGGCTTAGTTTTAGAATAAATTGTTCGAGTCGCGCCAGAGTATGGAGTTACAGAAATTGTGATGGGAAACGAGGGTCATCAGCCTTGGAAACAGGTATTATATCGGCTAATTTTAGGGTAATACCGCCAAAATGAACCGTTAAAACACTTCTAAATTCTCTTAGAAATAGGCAATTTATAGATGGGTTTGAAAAATTTAATTAATCAAATGCAACTTTTGACTCTAGCACCTAACTTGGTGCTAGAGGTACTGCAACAGCCAACTGTTCGCAATCCAATTGCAGTTAGTTTGGGCGCGATCGCGGGTGCTTTGAGCCGTTATTACTTGAGTCTCTGGTTCACCGGGACTATGGGAGGAAGTTTTCCCTATGCCACTATGTTTATCAACCTCACGGGCTGTTTGGCGATGGGTTTCTTTTTCACTCTGGCTATAGAGATACCCAGCATTCCGCCAGAAGTCCGCTTATTGGTAGCAGTAGGATTTTTAGGTTCGTACACTACCTTCTCAACTTATGAGTTAGACACTTTCTTACTGTTACGGAATGCCCACAGTAACAACTTGTCCCTTGGCAATCTTTCAGTTGCTGCTTTTTACTGGGCAGGTAGTGCTATCCTAGGCATAATCAGCATTCAGCTAGGCACCATTCTTGCCCGGTGGGGCAAATAAAGCAGCTACTTGCTTCCCGCTCAAAATTTTTTGTGCGATCGCTCACCAGGCTTACTGGTAAAATTTTCATTGGTCATGCAACGTCTGCTTTATTCCCATGTTGCGATGGGAGACACACAAACTCACATAACCTCTTGTTGCCTAACGTCATAGACTAAATGCAGCAACCAACTTAGGACTGTAGAAAGAGGGTCTATCTTGACTGACAGCAATATTCCCCTCCAGACGATCTCACGTAGTGAACTCCGACAGCTTGTCCGAATGCAGCTTCAAGCGCTACTTGAAGCTGGCGACCTTCAGGCCGCAAAAGCAATACTCGTCCCGGTGCAGCCTGCGGACATTGCTGAAGCCATTGAAGGGTTGCCGGAAGCGATGCAAGCTATAGCTTTCCGGCTACTTTCCAAAGATGAGGCTATCGAAGTTTATGAATATCTCGACTCCAGCATCCAGCAGACGCTAATCGATGAATTAAAGCGGCAGGATGTTCTCGATATTGTCGATAGGATGTCGCCAGATGACCGGGCGCGGCTATTTGACGAATTGCCAGCTACAGTTGTGCGTCGTCTGTTGGAACAACTTAGCCCCACCGAACGCCAAGCCACAGCACAGCTTTTGGGATATACGGCTGGAACTGCTGGGCGGTTGATGACACCAGAATATATTTCTTTGAAAGAAAGTTTTACCGTCGCGCAAACGCTGGATAGGATTCGCAATTTAGCGAATGTCACTGAAACGATTTATTACCTTTATGTCACTGATGCGGCGCGACGGCTGACGGGAATTTTGTCATTGCGCGATTTGGTGACTACCCAGCCAACTCAAACGGTTGGGGAAATTATGACCCGCGATGTGATTTTTGTTCATACAGATACTGACCAGGAAGAAGTGGCGCGGTTGATTGGGCGCTATGACTTTCTGGCAGTGCCTGTGGTAGACAAGGAACAGCGTTTGGTGGGTATTGTCACTGTTGATGACGTAATTGATATTTTGGAGCAGGAAACGACGGAGGATATCTATAAGCTGGGTGGTGTACAGTCGGGGGGCGACAATTATTTCCAGACGGATTTATTGACAGTGGCTCGCAAGCGCGTTGTCTGGCTGTTTGTGTTACTGGTGACGAATACTGTCACGGGTACAATTATCAAGTCAGAAGAAGACCTTCTGCAAAAAGTGGTGGCGCTGGCGGCGTTTATTCCGTTGCTGACTGGTACTGGAGGCAATGTGGGGGCGCAGTCTTCAACTGTGGTGATTAGGGGAATGAATACAGACGAGATTCGCTCTATGGGGCCGCTACAAGTGATTGGGCGAGAAGCGATCGCAGGCGCAATGCTGGGAGTAATGTTAGGGTCTTTAGCAACGGTATGGGCTT
This sequence comes from Trichocoleus sp. FACHB-90, assembly GCF_014695505.1. Lineage (NCBI taxonomy): Bacteria > Bacillati > Cyanobacteriota > Cyanophyceae > Leptolyngbyales > Trichocoleusaceae > Trichocoleus > Trichocoleus sp. FACHB-90. The sequence continues at coordinate 12,004 of NZ_JACJOK010000067.1, read as the reverse complement.
ACTGGCTGCTGCAAGGGGATTTGGCAGTGGCGATCGCTGTGGGGATCAGCTTAATAGCTATCTCTGTTTTAGCGTCTGTTGCTGGTTCCGGTCTGCCGTTCGTCTTTCGTCGCGTTGGTTTAGACCCGGCTTTGATGTCAGCGCCGTTTATCACTACTGCTGTTGATGTCTTAGGCGTACTAATTTACTTTAATTTGGCACGGCTAATTTTGCGATTTTAAGTATACGAGTCAGAATGTAGCCTACCAAAAAGTTTATTTTAAGTCGGAGGGGGAAAGCGATCGCGCACCAAGGATCATATAGCAGTCCTTGCAGGAGTTATGAAATATTTTTTCGTTCGGATCTCGCCTGCCACAGGTTAGAAAATCCTGTCCTACATACAAATGAAAAAAGGCAAAACGTGAACAATTATTTTTGCCTTTTTACTTTTTGCTTTTTAAAGTTGTGTTGGAGTATCAGGAGCAACTATTTCCCCTTCCATACTCATTAACGCATCTTGATCGGTAATCAAGTCGCTTAACTCATTAAAAGTGACACCCATATCCTCACAAGCTTGTTTTAGTTCTTGCTTAAAGGTGCGTAGATTGCCGCCATATCCACATAGTTCGGCAGCAGTTTCAGCTCCCTGCTTTGCATTTGCTCTAGCACAATCAACTAGCTCTAAACCTTTAAGTGGTGTGGGTGATGCCATGATAGTTTTAATTTTTGAGTTAATTACACAATAGTTAAATATTTCCAGATGCTAATCCTTCTGGAGTTAGAAAATTAAGATGTTTTGGTAGCAATAACAAATGAAAATCTTTTTTCTACTCATCAGAACACCGAGTCCCGTATCGCCTGTGCTATGCACGCAAGACTATAGCAATTCAAGGGTTGAGTGCGATACATCTGTAGGGACATGGCAATGCGATGTCCCTATCAACGTAGACCGGATCTTAGAACCGCGATATATTCCATCCAACTGAGAAAAGATATATTTTCTAGTTCTGCCAGTATTGGCAGATAGCATAAGCTAGGGTGACAACACCAGTCACGATTGCAGATTCATTTACCTCAAACTGGGGATGGTGCAGTGGGTAGTTTTTCTTGTCTGCGTATCCAACTCCGAGACGGAACATGGTACCAGGAACGTGTTGCAGATACATAGAAAAGTCTTCAGCGCCGAGGGAGGGTTCGAGTAAAATTTGGACGCGATCGCATCCCCAAGCTTCTTTCGCCGCCGACTCCACCAACTGCGTTAGCGTTGAGTCGTTTTGCACCGAGGGTACTCCCCGATGATAGTTAACTTGATAGCCAGCACCGTAGGTTTTGCAGATATTAGCGACAATTTCTTCTATCCATTGAGGTAAATTGGCGTGAGTTTCTGGATGAAGCGATCGCACTGTTCCCACCAATCGCACATAATCTGCAATCACATTCGGCGCACGTCCGCCCTCAATTTTACCAACCGTCAGCACCACCGGGCGCAACGGGTTTTGCGTGCGACTAATTGCTTGTTGCAAAGTTGTAATTACCTGCGCCGCGATCCAAATTGCGTCAATTGCCTCATGGGGACGCGCCCCGTGTCCCGACTCTCCGGTAATAATAATTTCCAGGTCGTCTGCTGCTGCCGTCAAAGCACCGTAGCGAATCCCGATCGATCCGGCTGGAATAGATGGAAAGACGTGTAGGCTCATAATAGCGCTCACCTTATCCATCGCGCCATCTGCAACCATCCACGCCGCACCTTGGGCAATTTCCTCGGCTGGCTGAAACAGGAAACGCAGATTCCCAGGAAAAACTTCTCCCAGTTGGGATAACACCATCGCCGTACCTAAGCCTACCGTAGTATGGACATCGTGACCGCAGGCGTGCATAATTCCCGGCAGGCGCGAGGCATAATCTAAACCAGTGCGTTCTACAATTGGCAAGGCATCCATATCGGTGCGAACTGCCAGCAGGCGATTATCGATATTTTGTCCTTTTAATTCGCCAATTACGCCAGTTCTACCGATTGATTCTTGCACGTGCAGCCCGCAGGATGACAACACGCCAGCAACGTAGGCAGCAGTTTGGTATTCCTGTCCGCTTAGTTCCGGGTGCGAGTGGATGTGTCGCCGGATTTCGATGAGGCGAGGCGCTAGTTTTTCGGTTATCTCTTTGATACGGTTTAGCATAAAGTTATGTTAACTCGTACTACAGGCATAGTTCATCCCTTTTCCAATTTTTCCGGGATGTTGCATTCAACATCCCATAAAACTAGCTGTAACCATTAGGGTTTTTTACACAAACCCGGTTTTTAGGGAAACTGGGTTTCTTTCTAGATATTCAGTTTATTTACGCTTACTTAAGCAGTGCAGATAAATCCAACGAAAAACCAAGTTATTTTTAACTTTATTTTAACTATAATAACCCTGAGTTTATGCCAAGGTAGTCGTGATAATTTTAATCACATTATATATCTATTGCTAACAATCAGGGGTTCCTATGGCGGAGTAGCAACAGGTTAGGAAAACATCCTTATCTCAAGTAACTATAATATTAATATGAAGTGATTATATCGGCTAAACGCAGACCTAAAACTAATATTGCAATATTGGTGAAAAAGGTGGAGATGCCGCTTGCATAGCTCATGCGATCGCTATATGTGTACTATGGGCTGGCGCGATCGCGCAAATTGAAGCTTAGTTGAAATTACCACAATCTCCCATAGCTTAATTTAAACTACAGAATCGGGATCTACGCCCATAGCACGAAGTTGTTCTGCAAGACGTTGGGCGCGTTGTTCTGCAACTTGGGCGCGTTCTTCTGGTGTTAGGAATCTTTGCCCAAGCTCATCGTACCAGTACAACCACTCCCGCGTTATTCCTAGATAAGTTCCGCGTTCTGCACCAATACTTAAACCAACTTCAGGTAGCCAAACAAGATTACCCGGTTGCAAAACGTATTCGCCATCAACTAAACGATGAACTTCTAGGTGTGGCTTGCGGCGACGTTGAGGATTGTAAATTACGTAGTATAAAACACCCAAATCTGCGTATTCTTGCTTTTTCTTGGTATATTCGCCGCGATAAGTCTGAGAGACAACTTCTAGTATCATAATCGGGACGCGCTCTTCTTCCCAAATTGCATAACTTAAGCGCAGTCCTTCATCAAAAATTCGCTCAACTCCTAAGCTGAGAAATCCATCTGGTACAATTGCCGGCTGATCGGGATCGTAGTAAATCCCCATGTCAACGCCAAAGAACCAATCCATGCGATCTGGCCAAGCCATAGCTAATATGGCTTTCAGCAAACCAGGAATTAAATCTTGCAGTTCATTATCCACAGGTGTCTCGTCAGAGTCGAGTAGTTCTTCGGAGGAAGGAAAATATTTTGGTGATTTGTACTCTAACATGACGGATCTCCCCTGGACTACTAACTCTATGATACGTAGGTGGAGATAAATATTATAGTTTGTAGGTTGGTTTGAGCAACCTCACCCAACAGAAAAGTTGTGTGAGGTTGGAAGGGTTTAGCTTACGCAAATTGATATTTTTTTAGTGTCTTTTTAATCGCAGACTACAAAAGTTTTTTTCCCATCTACGAAGTAAAGCGCCTCAGAACAGTAACCTAGAGAACTTATATCTAACTGTTTGGGTGGTGCATCTGTTTGGCTTCCTTTCCACAGTTCAATCGCTGGTTTCTCTACATAGGTTTTTTGTTCTGGGGAACCTGGTTTCAAAGGGCTATAATCGCGGGCTGCTAAACCTTTTTCCCCTGCTGGTTTAAAATCCATTGAGGTGTAAATTACACCTGCTTCTGGTTTGGTGATGCGCTTGTAATCTTTGACGAAATCTCGCTGAAATTTTCCATCACCTTGATTCAGCGACATTTGGAACCGGAAATCACCGAGTTCTTCACTTACTAACAACATAGCGTAGTCTTTTAATCCATCCTGATTAAAATCAGCCGAGAAAATGCTGCAAGTAAGTTTTTGTTTTGAGTTTCCACTAGCTTGAAACTGGCGAATTGCGGGAATAAAATCAGCTTCTTGTGCAAGACGAAATTCCCCAAGAGATGCTTTGACAGGTTGCGGTACTTCTCCTTGACACTGCACATCTGGTAACTCAGCAGTTGGAGAATTTGCGATCGCGGATTGGTTAGACTGCGGTGTAGAGGTGCAAGCAGCTAAGCTGAGAGCCAATAGCACTACTAGGGAAAGTTTATTTATCATAATTTGACAATAAAATTTGTGTACTTAAGTACAGATCCCCCAATGCGATCGCGTGTTCCGGAAATTTACGCAGACATAGCACTGCATCATCGCCAGCCCAACCAACGCAGAAAAGGTACAACGATGTAGTAACTCACGCCCAACCAGAAGGCAGTCGTGACACCCAAAATCCCAAAAAAGCCAAGGCTGACTAAAGGAGCGGACGCGGTAGGGATGAAGGTATAAGCTTGTAAAGCAGTCAAGACTCCAGCTGTGCCAGCTGCGGCAATAACAGCGTGAACCAGTTGATGGCTAGGTAAACCTAAACCAAGGGTTAAGGGGCCAACTGCAAATCCAATTAACGTTACTAAGCGCAGCACCGATCCATAAGGCATCACATGGCAAATCAGCCACCCTAAGCCGTAGCCGAAAACGCCCATCAGTCCAGCCACTAAACGGCGCTTGCGCTGTCCAAAGCCTCCCGCTTCAGTAAGACCCCAAGCTGTCCCCCAGCCAGCAGCAGCAAACAGCAGAACCGCTTGCCCTACGTGGGGGGGAATAAAGGGAAAAATCGGGGGTAATTGGGCGAGAATAGCAGCGAAATTCGTACCCAACGGCAATACATAAGCCAAGAAAAAGCCAGTTGCGGCAAACACACCAGCGCCAATACCGCCAACAATCATTTCCCAAAGCGTATCTAAACAAGCTTGTAAGGTTTTGGCGATCGCGCGAACAACGAAAAGAGTAATTTGACCTACAGCTGTCAGGATAGATGCGATCGCTATTGCGACCAGCTTCAGACTTTTGCGGGCAAAGGAAGCGATCGCCCCGGAAAAAGACTGCGGTACGTTACTGGGTATCGTCTTCATTGAAGAAACCCCAGTTAAACGCTGCTGAATCTGGGCCGCACTTGCTGGTCGCTGGCGCACATCGTCTTTTACCATGTCATCCAGCAAGTCAGCCAAATCAGGACTAATCGGGGCGCAATGTCGCCACCTCAACTCACCACTCGCTGTATCTTCCAAATCCGGCGGATATTGCCCACTCAGTAAGTGAATCATCGTCTTACCCAGCGCGTAAAAATCTGCCGCCGGCCCCACCCCACTCCCCATTATCTGTTCTGGCGGACTGTAACCGGGAGAAATCAACCGCGTCGAACTGGCAACAGAACCCAGCTGCACCGTGCCAATTTGTTTCGCGCCGCCAAAATCAATCGCCACCAGCTGCCCTGTTTCTTGACGCAGCATCAAGTTAGAAGGCTTGATATCGCGGTGAATAATATTGCGGCGATGCAATTCCTGTAAAATCTCTAAAGCTTGGTTGAGCCAATTGCGTACCAGCGATTCTGGACACCCTTGGGGATACCGATCCAGAATATCCTGCAACGTTTGACCGTTGATTTTTTCCATCACTAGACAAGGTAGCTGGCGCTTGCCTAAGTCCACCACAAAATAGCTATCTGGCTCCACTCTGGGAACGCCCGGATGATTTAGACTTGCTAAGACTGCCGCTTCTTGCTCAAACAGTTCCAGCGCCTTTGGTGAAGATTCCAGCAAAACCTTCAGCACTCGTTCTCTTGACAGGTGCAAATCCCAGACTGTGTAAATCGCGGCGAATCCCCCAACTCCGAGAGGCTGGATGGGAACATAACGATGCAACAGTTGTAACGGTGCGCCGCAACTGTTGCAAAATTTGTTTCCCCAAACCTGGGGATAAGGACGCGGACAATCTGGATTTATGCAGTGAATCGCACTCTGTACAGACTGGGTCACAACCACACGAAGACACAGGGCTACACTCGATTCTATCCGACTGCAAGATACGAATCAGGAAACGTTCTCCGACGAGCAGACAGAATCTACAGGTGTTGAGCGTGGCCCGGGTTCATCATCGATCAATACAGAAAATTAAATTGTACATATACATAGCTTGTCAAACGCCTCTGACCTTTGTGCCAGATACTCACTTAATGGAAAGATTTTTAGCTTCCTCCCATTGAGTCCATGCCGAATGCAAGTCCTCCTCTATAAAACCCTTTTTCCCTGGGTTTAAAGCTTCAGATAAAAGCACTTTCAGTGTTGGCGAATAAACTCCGTTAACCATTTCATGGCCGTAACCAATGACTTTGCCAATATGCCCAGTTTTTTGATTTACAACATCAGTACCTATATCGAACATAACTGCCTTCCTTATTTGGGATTTATGCCCTTAAGTTAGCGATTATCCTCAATATTGACTTCCGTCAAAAGAACGAGCCATTTCAGCTGTGCAACAATTATATTAATAAGTTATTTGACATTTAAAATATAAAGAAAACATATTAGTTATATAAGATTTACTTTATGTAGATTATTCTGGAGATGAATTTTGAAGCAGCCTACAAGAGCTGCTGCTTGTTTAATTCGGTTGTGGTAAAATCTCCTCTAAGCAAGATATATTTGTATAAGCAAATACCGTCCGATAAAGAATGATTGTAGGAAAAGATTGATAAGAAAACAAAACTCAAAAAAGGCATTTGGGCTTTGGGTACGGAAGCCGGAAACCAGGCTAGTAGTTAGCGTAAGCTGGGTTGTGATAACCTCACCTAACAAAACATAAGCCTTTGTTGGCTACGAAAGCCTGAGCCTAAGAGGATTTCTGAAAAGTCATAATCGAGACGCTTCTAGGGTGGAGATCCCCCTAAATCCCCCTTTTTAAGGGGGACTAAGACTTGATTTTCCCCCCTTTTTTCTAGCGCAGCGGCGCGTTAGCGCGGGGGCTGGGGGGGATCAAAACTTTTGACACTTCTCAGACATCCTCTAACATAAAATTGTTTTTTACAGCGGCTGATATTAAAAACTTTGAATTAACCTAGCTGAGAGAAGGAACTTTATTTAGGTTATTAAGAATTTCTCCAACTAATTGCCTTTGTTCTGGAGAGAGTTTTTCCCAACCCTTCCCCCAAAGGTCTATCATTTTTTTGTTAATATCATCATCGTATTTAGCAGCTAGGCGTGTGGAATTATTCATAGTTAACCTCCTGTTACCTTTAACCGGAACATTGGGTAGCGTTCTGAGGCGGTTGTATTGAGTAAAAATAGCTGGGATCGGTCAATCGATTTTGGATTTGGGATTGACTTTGCCGATGTTTTTGACGGGAGCGCAACGCTTCTGGAGATTTTAGATTGAAGGTTTGTTCTGCCCTTTCTGAGTCAGGCTTGTACTGTTGGCGAAGGAAAGTGCGTAGCGCTTAGATTAAGTGACCTCCATCCTGGCATCGGCTCTTGCCCAAAATCCAAAGTTGCTACTGAGAACTTCCAATCTGGAAATATTAAGAATAAACGCGATCGCTATCGCACTTCTGTACGCTTCCAGACATAAAAGTCAAATTCAAAAGAGGTCATCAACTTCCCTAACGGCTATTGGTAGCCTCGATTTTCGAGCCTGTAATATTAAGAATAAATGCGATCGCTATCGGAGTTCTGTACGCTTCTAGACAAAAAACCCAAATTAAAAAGAGGTCGTCAGCAAATCTAATCGCTCCCCTTACCTAGCAATCGATCGTACTCGTTTTTAATCACCCCATAACACTCGCAAGCGGTTGCTTCCAATCTCTCCCGATCGAGGATGGTGATTTTACCACGGCTGTAACAGATCATTCCAGCTTGGCTTAGGGTGCCAGCAGCTACCGTGACACCGGAGCGGCGTGCGCCTAACATATGAGAGAGAAATTCCTGAGTCAACGGTAGCAGGTCTGATTCCATGCGATCTTGGACATTGAGCAGCCAACGGGCAAGTCGCTCCTCTATCGTATGCAGGCGGTTGCAGGCAGTAGATTGGCAGGTGTGAGTAAATAGCGCTTGCGTGTAGCGCAGCAGCAAGCTATGAAGTGTACCACCCCGGTTGAACTCGGTTTTCAGATGCTCGGCTTTCATCCGCATGGCAGTACCTGGAATTTGCACCATCGCTTGGTTGATCGTGGTGTTGCCTCCCCAGCATACGGGAAGACCGACTATACCTTCTTTGCCCACCAGACCTGCTTCGACTATCGCGCCGCTTTCCATGAAGGTGAGCAAAGAACACAATCCCTGATTGAAAAAATAGACGTGTTCAATCAATTCGCCAGCGTCGTAGAGAACTTGCTCGCGCGATAGGGAGACGAGTTCCAAGTGGGGAATAAGGCGCTGGTACTCGGTTTCAGGTAGGGCGGCGAGTAGTTGATTTTTTATCGGGAGATGGGATTGGGATGACATTAGGAGGCTCCGTATGTAGTCGCATGTTTAGAACAAAACAACCAACGGCACAAGGAGAGCAATTGATAACCCGATCCGAATGTCAAAAGCGTAGTCTCTAAAAATAAAGTTGCACACTCTTTAGTTATAACAGCGTATGCAGTGTCAGCAGCGATCGCTTATGTTCATTGAGAGCATCCCAATGAGTGCAAATATAACCCCGCTAGAAGCCTCGATGCTCGAAGAACAAAGCCTGCACAACGCAAAGGCTAATAATAGACCTTTTGTATAAATGCCTTGAGCTAAAGTACTCGCAAAGCGAGAAGCAAGCTACAGGCTTAAAGCTAAAACCCGTTAAAACGGGTTGAAAATGTTTGCCAGTCAGCTTTAGCTGACTTTAGCTTTCAGCCCGAAATTTATTTCAGGGCTGAATGAGTGCAAGAGGTCTAATATAAAGCCTTGCGTTATGCAGGCTTTGTTTGTTCGCCCTTGACTTTAGTCATCGGACATTTTCACAAAAGTAGGATGCTCCCATTTTCATTTCCCAGTTTTAGCCGTTCCCGCTCCAAGTAATCGGGGGAATCGGATAAAATGACGAGTTGGAATAATTAGAGCGAATTTTAGTTTCTTCGTCCAGCACTTTTTCCACCTTGTTGTAAATTTCTTCTGCCTGTTGCATGGAATCGCCAATACTGGTTAATCCCAGCTTGCCGAATTCGGAAAGACAACCCATGAGATGGAAAACGGTGCCTGTTTCAGTACCAGTATCAAAGTGCAATCTGTGATGAGCAATGATATCCATTAAGTCGTTTGGCAGCAGTCCCCGGTAACGGTCTTTTTGCAGATTGTCGGTGGCAATGTAGTATTTTGGGCGACCTTGTTTGCTGTAAAATAAACCAGTCGCGAGGTCGTAGCGACCGTTTGTTAACAGCTTTAGGGTCATAAAAGGATGGGTAGTGCCGCCTTTTCGCAGGTTAATTTCTATTGCTTGCAGCTCCCATTGTCCCTCTTCTGCGTCAGGGTGGCGAACGGCGACAAAATCAACGCCGAAGCGTTCTATGGCTCCTTTTTCTGCTAGTTTCTTGCCTACTTTTAATCCCAATTCTTGCAAGCGCAATCGATAAGTTTCATCGGCTGGGAAGCGACAACCAAGGTAAATTTGACCGTCAGGGCCTCCTAAAATTTGGTCGTGAGTTGAGAGAATTTCTACTTTTCCATCGGGTGTGATGCGACCTTGAACGCTGGGACTCCGCTTAATATCTCCTTCGATGAAAGCTTCTACAATTGCTCCTAATTCTGGGATGCGGCTAGAAAAATTTTCCCAGGTTTCAGCTTTCGCTTGAAAGCCGAGAAATGGCAAGCGATCGCTTATTGCCTCCATTCGTTCTTTATGGGAAGCTTTCTGGGGTGCTAGTTCCTGAATGGGTCTTAAGTCCAGAATTGCATTCGCTTCGCCGGAAATTCCTTCATTGAGTTTGACAACCATTCGCTGTAAAGTCGGCTGTCGTTCCCATAAATCGACTGCTGCTTGTGTCAGTTCTTGAGCATTCCAGACGCTACTGCTACCGTCGGGATGAGGAACCCCACTCTCTGCAAATATTTGCCGAGAGCCACTTTTAGTTCCCCAATCCTGCAAATCCGGATCGCAAGCATACAATGGTACGCCCAGTGCTAGAGACAGTTCCCTTTCCCAAGGGCTACTGTTGTAACAAATCATATAAGACTTTTCTAGCTGCAAGGCTTGCCGAATTCGCTCCATTAAGCGGGGACGCTCTAAAATTTTTTGAGTTAGAGGTTTAAGGGAGGAGTCGTAAGCTGAAAGTAGCAGCAAGCGATCGCGTGCGTGAGAAAACGGAATTCCCGGTAGCAGTTGTAAATAGTAATCAATTACGCTGGGATGCAACGGCTGGGAGGTAACGTAAATTAGCCTGGTTCGGGGGTTATGCAGGCGAATTAACGAAAATAAAAGTCGCTCCTCGTAGTGATGAGATCCTTCAATTTTCAGCAGTTCTCGCTGATCGATGCTCAAAGAAGGAATCACCACAATATCAGCATCGCTGTTGTCAAAAAGTTCGGTAGTATGCCAAACTTCGCGCAGCTGGTTTTGAAGATGTCGGAATTGCTCCGCCAGATCGGCGGTAGTCACATTTTGTGTTACCAAAGTATTTGCGTTGCTCCCATCGCGCCCCATAATTGCGATTTTACCTAGATAACAGGCAAAATATCGGTTTTACGACACAAAACTGTAAGTCGGTTTTCCCAAAAAAGGCAATTTAACTCGAAGAGGTGCGTTGGGGGTTGCTTTCCATCGGTTGACCATCATCAAAAATCAAGTCAGTGGGAGGTATGGGGGTTCCCCACTAATTTTCAACCGCTGCGTGGGATGTTGTCTGCTTTGTCGTCGTTTTTGATATCGGACGATTCCTACTAAGAGGAAGTCTGAAAAGTCATAATCGAGACGCTTAGAGAGTGGAGATCCCCCTTGAAAAGCTACCGTGTATACACAAGTCTTCTAGCTCTGTCCTATAACGTTTTGATCCCCCCTAGCCCCCCTTAAAAAGGGGGGAACCGGAGTCAAAGTCCCCCTTTTTAAGGGGGATGCAAGGGGGATCTCCAAGGATGTCGGTTCTGTACAGAGATGTGTATACACCGTAGCCTGGAAAAGGGGGGCTGGGGGATTAAACTAACTTTTGACACTCCTGGGGCATCCTCTAAGTTGTCTTTTGACTATAGATTTAACGTTCTCAGGACTTACGCAGTTGCCGTGAACTAAAGTTCCGGCTCAAAGCTCAAACCCATTGAAATGGGTTGGTTTGAGGTTTTTTAGTCAGTTTCAACTGACTTGGGCTTTCAGCCAGGAAATTGATTTCCTGGTTCTCAGTGCGTAAGTCCTAGTTCTTAAACTAAAGCTGGAATTTGTAATTATTTTTAACTCAAAATAGTGATATGGGAAGATACGCCAGAAGCTTCTACTTAGCTAATTCAATAGAATGGCAATAAATCTTTTTAAAGCATCTTTGACGGCAAACCAATCTTTCTCCTTTACCAGTAGCTTACCATTTTTTCCCTTTTCGTCCCTCAAGATTGTTTGCGCGATCGCATCCATTTTATCTTCTGACATCTCTGCTGTGCCAACTTGATCGCGTAAATCATAGATGTAACTATTACGTAACTCCTGCTCTATATATTTCAGTTCTTTGCGACAATCTTCTGTCCTCTGTATTTCTAAACTCAGCTCTTGTTTTAGCTCCTCCATTTCTTGTGTTAGACTCTTCACCTGTTCGCGCGATATCTCCAAGTCCTCTTCAAGTGCCGAAACTTCTGCCATCTCAAAACTGCTTTCTTCGCTGAAGCAATGCTCATTGCTTTTTCGAGCGTTTCTGACTAATAAATCAATCGTTTCACTAGAGTTATCTTGTTGGTTAAGCCAGTCTATAGTTTCCGGCAAAAGTTTAAGTATTTTTGGCTCTACCGAACTTGTTATGTAAAAATGTTAAAAATGGCTAATCAAAATAGCAGAAACAGAATAGGTATAAGAAGTGACATTTGTTGCGGGGCTTGAATTCTGGGATTGATTGTGATTAAGTAGATGCAGTAAAAAAGCAGCCCCAGACTGGGT
>NZ_JACJOK010000066.1:0-19495 GCF_014695505.1 Trichocoleus sp. FACHB-90 | reverse complement strand
ACCAAGAACGTTCTGTTGAATGAGGGGATTCGCGCTTGGATGGCTCCTCAAGATCAGCCTCACGAGAACTTTGAGTTCCCTGAAGAAGTTCTGCCTCGCGGTAACGCGCTGTAGAATTTTAGATTTTGCGGAGGCGAAGAAGTTTCTGAGCCTCCGATGATTTTAGGTTAATCTTCAATCTAGAATCTCAAATCTAAAATCTAAAGTCGATACCTGATTTGGTTAATGACAATAGAGGTTTTACCCCGTGCAAACGTCATTTAATAACAGTTTCGTTACAGGCGCCGGACGCGACCAAGAGTCCTCCGGATTTGCCTGGTGGGCGGGTAACGCCCGTCTGATCAACCTGTCTGGTAAGTTGCTGGGCGCTCACGTTGCCCACTCTGGTCTGATTGTCTTCTGGGCGGGAGCTATGACTTTATTTGAAATCGCTCACTTTGTTCCAGAAAAGCCTATGTACGAACAGGGCTTAATCCTACTACCTCACCTTGCCTCCCAAGGCTGGGGTGTTGGCCCTGGTGGTGAAGTTATCAACACCTTCCCCTACTTCGTAGTTGGTGTTCTCCACCTGATTTCCTCCGCCGTTCTGGGTATAGGTGGTATTTACCACGCAGTTCGCGGCCCCGAAACCCTGGAAGGATACTATTCCTTCTTTGGCTACGACTGGAAAGATAAGAACAAGATGACCACCATCATCGGGATTCACCTGATCCTGTTGGGAATCGGTGCGTTCTTGTTGGTGATTAAGGCGATGTTCTTTGGTGGTCTGTATGACACCTGGGCGCCCGGTGGTGGTGATGTTCGCGTCATAAGCAGTCCCACTCTTAACCCAGCAGTAATCTTCGGCTATCTGCTCAAGTCTCCCTTCGGTGGCGACGGCTGGATTGTTAGCGTCGATAACCTGGAAGATGTGGTCGGTGGTCACATCTGGGTTGGCTTAATTTGCATTTTCGGTGGTATCTTCCACATCCTCACCAAGCCTTTTGCTTGGGCGCGTCGCGCTTTAATCTGGTCTGGAGAAGCTTACCTCTCCTACAGCATAGGTGCTGTGTCCTTGATGGCTTTCGTTGCCGCTTGTTTCGTCTGGTTTAACAACACCGTTTACCCCAGCGAATTCTACGGCCCGACAGGCCCGGAAGCTTCTCAAGCGCAAGCTTTGACCTTCCTGATCCGCGACCAACGCTTAGGTGCTAACGTCGGTTCTGCACAAGGCCCGACAGGCTTGGGTAAATATCTGATGCGATCGCCTACTGGAGAAATCATCTTCGGTGGTGAAACAATGCGCTTCTGGGATTTCCGTGGCCCTTGGTTGGAGCCTCTACGCGGCCCCAACGGTCTTGACTTAAACAAAATCAAGAACGATATTCAACCTTGGCAAGCTCGTCGCGCTGCTGAGTACATGACCCATGCTCCTCTGGGTTCTCTGAACTCTGTGGGCGGCGTTGCTACGGAGATCAACTCGTTTAACTACGTTTCTCCCCGTTCCTGGTTGGCGTGCTTCCACTTTGTGATGGGTTTCTTCTTCCTAGTTGGTCACTTGTGGCACGCTGGTCGCGCCCGCGCTGCTGCTGCTGGCTTTGAGAAAGGTATTGACCGTGAAACCGAGCCAGTGCTGTCTATGCCTGACCTCGACTAATTAGTTTGAGTTTTGAATTAGAGACTTATAACTGATAAATGAAAAGGCTCCTGTGTGAAAACAGGAGCCTTTTTGTTGTTGGTGAAATTACGGTGGACGCTGCCTCGAAATCAGGGCTACGCTGTCAGCAGTCTCAACACAGTCACCGTGCAAGATTGGAGTGCAGAAAGCTTGTGAATGCTGAAAACAAAATCGAGAGATTATTCGAGGCAATTCAGTTATCTAATGTTGAACAAGTTCGTCAACTTCTAAACTCTGGAGTTGATGCTAATAGCAAAAATGTCCAAGGTCAGCATCCACTGGTGTTAGCCTCTAGCATTGGCAACTTAGATATAGTTAAGGCTTTGCTGACAGCAGGGGCAAATGTTAATGCTAAATCTGGAATAGCTAAAAGTCCCAAGTTTAACCCAACTATTTCTGTGTCATCAATACCGGGAAATGCCAGCCTGGGAGAGATGATAAGCGAAGCGCTTGAAGATGCTCCCGATCAAGCAAAAGGCTTTTATGCAGGCTTTACGCAGTTTGTTGATGCTTTCTCGGCTGAAAAGAGCATCAATAGTGAGAGTACCAATAAGCAGCAGGAATCTTCCCAAGTTGAAGATGTAGAGGACGAGGGGGAAAATGTTGATGAGGGGGAAGAAAAAACGGCATTGATAGCAGCGATCGCTTCCGGTCATGTCGAGATTGTAAAAACCTTACTCAAAGCTGGCGCTGCTGTCAATCCAAAAACTTGGTATGACGATATACCCCTCGTATTTGCAGCTCAAAAGGGACAAGCCGAGATCGTCCGCGCCTTGATTGATGCTGGTGCTAATTTTAATCTTGGTTTTGATTTCACGCCTCTTTATGAAGCTGCAACAGAGGGACATAGCGAAATCGTAAAAATTTTGCTTGAGGCTGGTGCTGACGTAAATCAGACTGACGAAGATGGTCATACAGCACTAATGACAGCAGCTTATGAGGGTCATTTAGAAGTAGTGAAATTATTGGTAGAAGCGGGCGCTGATGTAAATGCTTGGGGACAGGGAGATACTCCTTTGCTTCGTGCTGCCACTGGGGGACAACAAGAAGTTTACGATTATTTGTATCCGCTGGTTTCTGAAGACATCCGAAAGTACGGGGAGAAAGAAATTGGGAAGGGTGTGAAGAGAAAGGAGCGGTTAAAGAAGAAGGATGTTGAAGACTTCATTGATGCGGCAATGATGGGAAATATAGAAGCAGTAAAGGCAGCAATTGAGGCAGGGATAGACATTAATGCTATTGGCTCTAATGGTGAAACTGCCCTAATGTATGCGGCTCATTACGTTCATATTCCCGTAGTCCAAGCTCTAATTGATGCAGGTGCTAATCTAAATATCTTGAGCGAAGAAGATGGACTCGGTGAAGGAGAAACCGCTTTGATGCACGTAGCTGGAAGCTTTTTTGCAACAGGAAAACGCGCTGAGGTGGTCAAAATATTAGTGGAAGCGGGAGCGAACATCAATCTCAAAGGTAAGGATGGTCGTACCGCCCTGATGTGCGCTACTATGGCGCGTTATGCCGATTCGATACAGGCTTTGATAGAAGCCGGTGCAGACCTTGATGCTAGAGATGATGATGGCAATACAGCGATGATGCTGGCTGAGGGTAACAGACATCGTAAAATTGTTCGCCTGCTCAAACAAGCGGGTGCTTCAGAAGGGGGAATGAATGATATTGCCTTAATTCAAGCAGCCTCTGACGGAAATGCCGAACAGGTTAGAGCGTTAATTCAAGCAGGCGCGGACGTTAATCGCAGGACGAATAGCACCGCGTTATGCAATGCAGCTTCAAGAGGGCATGATGAAATCGTGAGGATGCTGATTGAAGCTGGTGCAGACGTAAACAAAAGAGCCTTCGCTGGCTCTTTTAATCCGCTACTCCATGCTGCCTCTCAGGGATACCTTGATATCGTTCGCGCCTTGGTAGAAGCGGGTGCAGATGTGAATGCGAGGGTTGAAGATTACTGTAATGCACTTGAATATGCTGAGTTGGGCATGATGAAAGGGCATCACAAAGGTAGACAACACGCCGAGGTGATTGAATTACTCAAGCAAGCAGGTGCTACCAAGTCGCAAGATTTTTAATCGGAAGATATCGCGATCGCATTCCCCCTTCCTCCCGCACAAACAAAAAAATGGGGATGAGTCACCTCACCCCCATCTATTAGCAATTAGATACTACAGAGTTGGCACAAATTGCTCTTTTTCAGGAACCTCTGTGTACTCAGCTACAATTTGGCGGAACTCTTCACCGTCAATTGTTTCCTTCTCAATCAACAAATCAACGAGACGGTCAACCACTTCGCGGTTTTGGCGCATGATCTGACAGGCTTCTTCGTAGCAATGAGCAACGATTGAGCGTACCTGAGCATCAATCCGAGAAGCAATTTCCTCAGAATATTCGCTGCGGCTTGTCCAATCTCGACCTAAAAATACTTCCCCACTCTGGCTTTCTAAAGACAGGGGGCCGAGGTCAGACATCCCGAAGCGAGTTACCATTTGCCGTGCTAGTCCTGTAACCTGTTGCAGGTCGCCGCCGGCACCAGTGGTGATTTCCGAATCGCCGAAGATAACTTCCTCAGCAGCACGTCCACCTAAAGCGCCTTTAATGCGGGCTAGGAGTTGCGATCGCGAAACCAATCCTGAATCCTCAGAAGGAGTAAACCAGGTTAAACCGCGTGCTTGTCCTCGTGGAACCAGAGTTACTTTCTGTACGGGGTCGTGATCTGGAACCAGAGTGCCAATAATCCCGTGACCGATTTCATGGTAGGCAATCAATCGCTTGCTCTTGCTGTCTACTAGAGGCGTGCCTTCCATCCCAGCAACCACTCGGTCTACAGCGTCGTTGATTTCCAACATGGTGATGGCATCTTTACGACGCCGAGCTGTTAAAATTGCACCTTCGTTGAGCAAGTTGGCTAAGTCCGCACCTGTGAAACCAGGGGTACGACGAGCGATCGCTTCTAAGGATACTTCCGGAGCAATTTTTTTGTTGCGCGCGTGTACTTCCAGAATTGCCACACGACCTTTCAAGTCGGGAGCATCGACCATTACTTGACGGTCAAAGCGTCCCGGACGCAGTAAGGCGGAATCTAGTACATCGGGGCGGTTGGTGGCGGCAATAATAATAATCCCGGTGTTGCCTTCAAAGCCGTCCATTTCGGTCAGCAACTGGTTGAGGGTTTGTTCCCTCTCGTCGTTACCGCCGCCAATTCCAGCGCCGCGTTGCCGTCCTACAGCGTCAATTTCATCAATGAAGATCAGGCAAGGAGCGTTTTCTTTGGCTTTTTTGAACAAGTCGCGGACGCGGGATGCACCAACGCCGACAAACATTTCCACGAACTCAGATCCAGAGATGCTGAAAAATGGTACTCCAGCTTCGCCTGCGATCGCTTTTGCCAATAAAGTCTTACCAGTTCCCGGAGGGCCTACTAACAGCACTCCTTTGGGAATTCTCGCTCCCACTGCTGTAAACCGTTCCGGTTGCTTCAGGAAGGTGACAACTTCTTCTAGTTCTTCTTTGGCTTCTTCAATCCCAGCGACATCGTCAAATTTGATTCCTGTTTTTGCTTCCATCTGGAATCTGGCTCTGGATTTGCCAAAGTTCATCGCTTGACCGGGGCCACCAGGAATGTTGCTAGAGCGACGGAACAGGAAAAACAGCCCAGCAATCAACAGAATCGGGAAAATCAAATTTCCCAGAAATCCCCAAATAGCGCCGTCGTTACGGGCTGGATGGGTATCAAAGCTGATATTAGCTTTTCTGAGCTGAGAAATCAGTTCTGGAGCATTTGATGGCAAATCTACCCGCAGCCGCTGTATTCGGTTATCCAGGTCTGGATCGACGGCTTCCACAATTGCCGTCCGACCGCCATCGTATAGGTCAACACTGGTTAAGCGACCGTCATTGAGATATTCCAAAAAGCGCCCGTAGGTCATGCGGGTGCTGGCGGTGTTCTTACCCATGTCAGCAGGAGCGGCAGCAAATGCCCCTTGCCACAGGAAAAACCCGATCACCAAGGCTGGTAATGTCCAAAGAACTAATATTCTCCAAGAAAATTTCATAAGCTAGTGGCGTCTCCAAACGGTTAATATATGCAGATTCAATCCAGCTCTGGAGTCATGACAAAGACTAAATGAGCGCAGTATCTTTGCTGTTTTTTTTCACCAGTGCAATCTGGCGAGCCTGAGTGAGGCGTTAGTAAACATTTTAACGTTGAACTTAATCAAATTTAACTTAATTCTCAGGATTAGGGCAACCAATGGCTATCTAATACTACAATATGCGTAAATTGTCAATTACCGAAAGGGAAGTGAATTTTTTGAATTTTGCTTTAATCATTGGAGATAGCCAGCAGCCTTTAATAGGGTTTCTGGAATGATCGGCTATATATCGCGCCCTAACTTATAAAAAGAGCTTTTTAGGTATATAGCAGTCTTAAATGATTCGTGAAGGCGAGATACCTGACAACTCCTAAGAAATCGGGTATGTGAAGGGTTGGCACCTCACAACTAAAACAGGATTGCTATATGTTTCCTCACGATCGCTAAATCAAACATTAATCCAAAAAGGTATGACGCGCCCGCTTCCCAGGTTTAAGCCACGAGAAGCCGACGCGCCAATATAGCCGATTTAGATTATGAGAATGAAAGCCTTGCGGGGCAGTTTCAACCTTAGTAGGTTTCTACGTGCCAGCGACCAGCTTTCTTCATCGCCCGTTGGTATTCAGTCCAGTTCACCCCTTCCTTGGAGGCGACGGCAGAAAGCGCCTCATCAATGCCACCTTCCATACCCTTCAATCCACAGATGTAGGTGTGGGTATTGTCTTTCTGCATCAGTTCCCAAAGTTTTTCAGCATTCTCAGCAATCCGGTCTTGGATATACATTCTGCCGCCTTGGGGGTTTTTCTGTTCGCGACTGATGGCGTAGGTCAAGCGGAGGTTTTCCGGGTACTTATCCTGCAACTCTTCCAATTCTTCTTTGTAGAGGATGTTGGGAGTTGTAGCGATACCGAAGAAGAGCCATGCCAAACCGTTGAACTTATAGTCGGGGTTGGCTGCTCTTTCGGCATCTTTGAACATCCGCCATAGGTAAGCGCGGAATGGTGCAATTCCAGTTCCTGTTGCCATCATAATAATCGTGGCATTCGGATCGTCTGGAAGCAGCATTTCCTTACCAGTTGGCCCGGTGATTTTCACTTCATCCCCAGGCTGAAGACCGCAGATGTGGCTAGAGCAGACACCATAGACCATTTCGCCAGTCTCAGGATGCTTGTACTCTAGTTTCCGGACGCACAAGGATACAGTCTTGTCATCAACTGCGTCACCGTGACGAGTTGAAGCAATCGAGTAAAGTCTGAGCTTTTCCGGTTTGCCTTTCTTGTCGATTCCCGGCGGGATGATACCAATACTTTGACCTTCTAAATATCGCAAATCCCCCTCAGAAATGTCGAAGGTGACGTGACGACAAGTGCCGATTCCGCCCTCACGAACCATTTCTTCATTGCTGATACACCGACCAATAAAGGGATTATTCGGACGGTAGATATTAACGGGAATATCTTTTTCAGTCTTTTCCTTTGCTTGAGTCATAGGCTTGCTTTCTTCTCCTGCTTTCTTGTCCTGTGCTGCGGGTTGTGAAGAAGTGGCTTGCCCATTCGCTTCGCTTGTTTGCGCCACAGAGCGGCTGGCTAAAGAGCCATTCATGCTGCTGTCAACACTCAGTTGCTGGATGTTGACAATTTTGCCACCCATGCGAGCGATCCGCCGCATTTCTTGGTTCATGCGGCTGTATGGCACTGTGATGAACACGCTACCACTGCGACGAATGGGGTAGTTCATTTGGTCAGTTTGTTCGTTCTGACGCAGACCCACCACTTCATAAACAAAGACGCGGCTCCCAAATTCTGTATTCGCAGTACCGTTGGCTGTGCTTGAGTTATACATTAGCTGTTAAATATCTCCTCCGATCCCAGCTTCACTTAACATTCTGCTACAAAGCGCACTCTTAAAGCACATACCATCTGTACTTACCGATTGATCAAAATGGAGCGCGATCGCTCACTTTGGGGCCGTCACTACTGGGAGATCGCCTAGTTTCTTAGCCGAGAACCCCATGTTTGCACTTCCACAATACAGAGTCATCCCAGCAGAGAATGTCGCTATTGAGTCAATTTAATTTTTTCTTTCTAAAAATGCGCTCGTAAGCGTAGCATAAGAACTGAGCGAGATAATTCTAATCACAGTCAGCCTTGTAGCGTCTATCTCATTCTGGTAATATACAGTGTAGCAGCTAGTATTAAATACTTACTGGACTGGGCTTGAGTCGTCCCCAACGGGCAACAGCTTTCAGCTGTGCTGTATGTTCAAAATGGTTATGCTTTAGTGCTTATGCCACCGCATAAAAACCGAGGGGAACCTCTTGGCTAGGGATTTAGATTGCTTAAAACTACTGAAAAGAAAATTTTTTGCGTTAGAGGGAAGCTATGACCAGTCAGCTGGATCGCGTGGTTCTAATTGGTGTTGCTGGAGACTCCGGATGCGGTAAGTCCACATTTTTGCGCCGATTGACAGATTTGTTCGGGGAAGATTTTGTGACGGTGATCTGCTTGGACGATTACCACAGTTTGGATCGTAAGCAGCGCAAAGAAACGGGAATTACAGCGCTAAACCCGAAGGCGAATAACTTCGATCTGATGTATGAGCAGATCAAAGCGCTGAAGAACGGTAAGAGTATCGATAAGCCAATTTACAACCACGAAACCGGCGCGATTGATCCACCAGAACGAGTAAACCCTAACCACATTATCGTGATCGAGGGACTTCACCCGTTGTATGATGAGCGGGTGCGATCGCTTCTAGACTTCAGCGTTTACCTAGATATCAGCGATGAAGTCAAAATCGCCTGGAAAATTCAGCGAGATATGGCTGAGCGCGGACACACCTACGCTGATGTCATGGCTGCCATCAACTCTCGCCGCCCCGACTTTACCGCCTACATTGAGCCGCAGAAGGAACACGCTGACGTTGTGATCCAGGTTTTGCCGACTCAATTAGTCAAGGAGGAAAAGGAAGGCAAGATTCTGCGGGTGCGTCTAATTCAGCGAGATGGTGTGGAAGGCTTTGAGCCAGCTTACCTATTTGATGAAGGGTCAACAATTGATTGGAGACCCTGCGGACGCAAACTCACCTGCGGCTATCCTGGCATCAAGATGTACTACGGGCCAGATAGCTACTATGGTCACGAGGTTTCCATTCTGGAAGTGGATGGTCAGTTTGAAAAGCTAGAGGAAGTTATCTACATCGAAAGCCACCTCAGCAAGACTTCTGCCAAGTACCACGGCGAACTGACAGAACTGTTGCTTCATCACCGGGAGTATCCAGGCTCTAACAATGGTACTGGGTTGTTCCAAGTGTTAGTAGGTCTGAAGATGCGGGCGACATACGAGCGCTTAACTTCTGGAAAGAGCCAGCCTCTGGCAGCTACGAAAGTTTAATTAAAGGCTCTCATGCTCTCAGGCTACAGAAAAGAGCGTTGACAGCTTCCTGAGCGCCGACTGTTAAATTTGATGATTAACAACGCGAGAAACTGACAAAAGTCTCTCGCGTTTTGTTTTTACCTTAACCAGCTGATGACAGCGTGTGAGGATTGAATGCTTGCTTTGCGTTTAAATTCCTTGACATTTCCTAAACTGAGAAATGTAAAGATATCGTAATCTTGCATTTTATGTTCCTCAAACCGAATCAACGCACAAAGTTAGACGATACGGATGATACGCTGTTCTACTCCTACCCGCGCTTTGTGACGCACGTAGACGAAGGCTTCATTAAACAGCTGACAGATTTATATAGAGAACGGCTGAAGCCAAATACTCGCATCTTGGACATGATGAGCAGCTGGGTTTCCCATCTACCAGAGGAGATGGAATTTGCTCACATCGAAGGACACGGACTCAACGAGGAGGAACTGGGACGCAATTCCCGTCTAGATCATTACTTTGTACAAGATTTAAACAAAAATCCTAAGTTAGCCTTGCCAGATGGTGATTTTGACGCGGTTCTCATCTGCGTTTCGGTGCAGTATCTCCAATACCCGGATGCGGTATTTTCTGAGATTCACCGGGTTCTGAAACCGGGTGGAATTGCCATTATCAGCTTTTCTAACCGGATGTTTTACCAAAAAGCGATCGCTGCATGGCGGGATGGTTCAGAATCTAGTCGCGTTGAGTTGGTTAAAAGTTACTTTACCTCAGTCCCAGGATTTAGTCCGCCTGAAGTCATTACCCGCAAATCCAGCGCTCCCAATTTCCTCCAGTGGATGGGTGCAGCTGGCGGCGATCCTTTCTATGCTGTAGTAAGTCAGCGGCTTTAAGGTAAGTGGAAATTTCCCCAAGTAAGATCGCAAAAATGCCAACATGGGGATTAAGTGTAGAAATTAAAGCTATCAGGAGGCGGTAATGTTTTTCCAAAACGGGCGTAGAATTTTAGCGGCTTTATTACTGTCAGTTTTGCTGCTGGTGACATCTTGTGCAACTCAGGCTCCCTCTCCTTATGCTCAGGCGCAAAAGGAAAGTACCCAGAGAAATGCCCCTTCAGCAGTTGCCAAAGATGCTACACAGGGTAGCCAATTTAACAAATTCTTTCCAAAAGGTAGCGGTGGCTTCCAGACCGTACCAGCTCAAGAGAAAAAAGGCTTTGCTGAGTATAAGCTGAAACAAGGCGGCAAGGATGTAGCGGTGCTGTCTATCAATGACACAGTAAGCACGCCTACAGCCGCAGCGAAATTCAACAGCAGCACTCAAAAAATCGCTGGATATCCAGCAGTTAATCAGGGCAGTAACGGCACTGCTATTTTAGTAGGCGATCGCTACCAAGTCAAAGTCCAATCCCGCGATGCTTCCTTTACCCAAAGCGATCGCGAAGCATGGTTACAAAGATTTAATCTCAGTGGTCTGGCACGACTGAAGTAAGTAGTCTGTTGCTATCGTTAGCATGGCTAATCGTTGAAAAATGATTAGCCATTAGCTAATGACTAATGACCATTGATTGACTAAACAAGGAGACTTTTGTGAGCAAAGCTATTTTTGAATTGGTTGATGAACTACCAACCAACAACATGACCACGAGAGCGCTACGAGCGCTTGATTTTGTAGTTCCTGGCGAGTGGCAAAATATAGTTGGATTCGACAACACCATTCGCGCTGTCACCGGAGAAACCGACGCCGCCTTTATTCAGCAAATTGGCGAACGCGCTGTTTATTTGTATAACGACAAGTCGCAAGGTTATCAACGAGCCATGTGGCTTTATCAAACTGTTGATAATGCAGATAAAGCCTTGGGTGCAGCGGCTCTAGCCAACAAAGTTGGTGAAAACATTCCCTTTCTGGGACTTTTAAACCGCCTTACTCCCAAAGCTAACAAAGCTCAAGCTATTGATTTGACCATAAAATTAGTAGTTGAGTTAGTTGCTTTCTGCCAAATCAACGGCATACCTGGAGACAGCATCGGCGATTTTGTTACCTCTTTGAGTGACTATAGCGGCGAATCTCTGATGCGGATGGTGGCGCTGGTTTGCTTTGATGGTCTGGTTCCTCTTGGCCCTGACTTCCTCCTGCAAGCTACTTCCAGCTTAAATCAGACAAATCCCTCAGAATTAGAACAAAATCAGACCTATCAGCGTGTCCACGATCTGATTCCAGGTGGCAGTTCTCAAGGTAAGCTAAACTTCATTGGTCAGAGCTTTGATTCAGTCAAAGGCTGGATGAGCGGTTTGGTTACTTCTCGCGGTTTGACACCACAAAAAGTTGTTAGCAACCTGCACAATTTTGTAGAAATTTCTAACGACAAGTTGGACTACTTGGGTGCTTTTCTAGATGTGACAACTAACTACTACGAACACACTGGGACTCAAACCCTGGCTCGTCGTTTGATTGAACGCGCCTCAGCGGAAATTTAAGCTCGACGACTAAAGTCGCGGCTCTTGCGAACAAAGCCCGCCTTCGCGGGCTTTAATTTTAAGCCTCGCGTTGCGCGGGCGTAGTACGCAAAAGCCAAGGCTAAAGCAATGTGGCCAAGTAACTCTGTAGAATAAATTACACAACCTTGCCTTGCTACATAAGGCTTTCAATAGGATTTGATATGTAATTTATTTCGCATATCCACTTATAGATGCAACATTGGGATGCACTCTATTTTTTTTGCTTTAATTTTTGTCACTATTTTGTGATTTATAGCACAGAAATACTTATTCTTAAGAGTATCTGATAAAGCCGACGTGAGGGGTAGGGGGCGATCGCTTCTCTCCCAATACGGTTTGGATAAGATAATTTGTTTACCGATAACCGTTGTAAAGACGTTCTATCTTAACGTCTCTACTCCCCCAACCCCATGCCGACTCCAATGCACTATGCGATTGAATCAAAGATTCAAAGGAGATTTACTGTCATGGCAATAGAAACTGTTAGAGAATTTTTGGAAAGCGTAAAACAAGATCAACGATTAAAAGAAAAAGTTAAAGCAGCACAAGAACCAGAAACTTTGGTGGAGATTGCCAAAGAACGTAGCTATATTTTCTCACCCGAAGAATTAGATACTGCGTTAAGCAATTTGTCGAAGAAGCAAGACGAGTTAGCAGCTTTAGTCAACCCAGGTATCTCACCCCGGCGACATCTTCATCCAAGGTAATTGGGAATTGGGGATTGGGGATTAGAGATTAGGGATTGGGGAAGAGGAACTCTTGAAGATTCTTCCCCAGTCCCCAGTCCCCAGTCCCCAGTCCCCAACCCCCATCTATGCCAAAATTTCTGATGCCTGCTGACAAATTTCTTCGTGGCAGTTACCGTTACTAGCTATCAAGCAACCCCATTGATTTACATCCCCTGTGTTGTACTTCAAAGGGTTGCCTTCAACATGAGTAAACTTTCCGCCAGCTTCTGTCAAAATTAACTCAGGTGCAGCCATATCCCAATCTTTGGGAGCAGACTTTCCAGATAGCGAGATGTAAACATCTGCTGTTTGTTCGATGATAGTGGCAATTTTGCAGCCGACGCTGCCCACATAATGTTTATTTTTAAAAGGCAAGTTTTGCAATAATCGATCGAAGCGCTCATCCCGATGGGTACGACTGGCGACTACGGTTAAATCTTCAATCGTGTTGCGTTCCGATACTCGTATTGGCGTTACTTCCCCATCCCGGTTTTCTACAAACGTGCCGCCGCCAATGGTTGCGTAATACAATTTTCCAGCTTCAGGCACTACTACCACTGCCGCCACTGGTCGTTCTGCATTGGTTAGGGCAATATGAACGGCGTATTCCCCAGTACGGTCGATAAAGTCTCGCGTACCATCAAGAGGGTCAATAATCCACACCCAAGGTTGAGTAGGTATGGGTGTCTGAGATTTATAAGTTTCTTCGCTGAGGTATCCGAAATCTTGGGTACCTAAAGATGCCTGCAAGTTATGCAGAATGTATTGATTTACAGCCACATCAGCAGCTGTAACTGGCCCATCTTTTTTGTCTTGAATTTCCAAGTTGCCGACGCTTTTATCGCCGCGATAGTAAGACTGTAGGATATCGGCGGCACCCCAGCCAACAGTTCGGGCGATCGCTACAATTTCTTCTAGCCCTTCATATTGGTTTTCGCCCAATGATTTTAATGTCACTTTAAGATTCCTCGATCGGCAGTTGGTGGGAGGTCAACAAAATTGATTAATCCTTAATTATATGCTGCCTTGCTGCATCCATCGCCGAGTGCCAAAAAATTGACAGGAATGGGAGGCAATTTTTGCCGCTAGAGCGATCGCATCTGTAAAATTTTCCTCCAAAATATAATGGCAAAAGGCACCATGAAAAATGTCACCAGCACCCAAAGTATCGACAGGATTGATTTTGGCAACTTCCACCCGGCCATTTGTACCTTGCGAAATGTATTGGATCGGTTTT
The DNA here is from genome assembly GCF_014695505.1 of Trichocoleus sp. FACHB-90. Taxonomy (NCBI): domain Bacteria; kingdom Bacillati; phylum Cyanobacteriota; class Cyanophyceae; order Leptolyngbyales; family Trichocoleusaceae; genus Trichocoleus; species Trichocoleus sp. FACHB-90. Next base: position 5,898 of record NZ_JACJOK010000066.1, on the reverse strand, counting down.
TCGCCGTTGGTAATGGCAATATGGGGGATTCCCATTTCTGATAAATAAGAAAAAACTTCTTCTGTTGTATTGCAACCCGGTGGATAAAAATTTGCCGAACAAAGGGCGTAATCTACAAAAGGCAATACATTCTCAAATCCAGGCTTCCAACTGCCGCCGTCTATGACCACAGGGATATAATTTTCTTTGGCTTTGCGGGCAATTTCCTCTCCTACTGCCATTTGATGTCCATCAATGAGGACGATATCAACCCCTTGCAAGATATTTTTGGGAATGCGATCGCATCTAGCTTGAGTTTTGGTAGCATTCAGCGAAACTACAGCGCGATCGCCTGTCCCTTGAGTAACGATAATAGAAGATATGGGCGGCGGTTCGTCGTGAGTAGGTGCTAAGTCTATTTGTGTAACAGTATGACTTTCCAAGTCACCCCGGATTAAGCAATTAATCGGATGACTGCCAACAACACCCAAAAGTGTTGCACCTCCGCCCAAATAACTAAAAGTTACTGCGGCATTGGTAGCAGGCCCACCGGCTACCACAGTATAGTCAGATGCCGCCATTTTTTGATTTTTTTGAGGCAAATCTGCCGTTAAATAAACAAAATCTAAAGTAACTAATCCTACAAAAAGTCCAAGTGCCATTTAACTTCAGAATTTTAAATATATGGGAAAAGTAGATAGTCTTCCTATAGCACTTTATGTTGTAGGAACTCCAATTGGCAACCTGGAAGATATGACTTTTCGGGCGGTGCGAATTTTGCAGGAGGTGGATGCGATCGCAGCTGAAGACACGCGCCACACTGGGAAGCTTTTGCAGCATTTTCAGATAAAAACGCCTCAAATTAGCTACCACGAACATAACCAAGCACAGCGTATTCCAGAGTTGTTGCAGCAGTTGAAAATGGGGAAAGCGATCGCCCTGGTCACTGACGCTGGGATGCCAGGAATCTCCGATCCAGGTTACGAACTGGTTAAAGCTTGCATCGAGGCATCCATTCCAGTAGTTCCTATTCCCGGTTGCACTGCTGTAACAACTGCCCTAAGTGCTGCTGGATTACCTACTGATAGATTTGTATTTGAAGCCTTTTTACCAGCAAAAGGTGCAGATAGGCAACAACATTTAGAAAGTTTACAAACAGAAACCAGAACTCTCATATTTTACGAAGCACCCCACCGACTGCGGCAAACATTGCAAGATTTAGCCTCTGTACTAGGAGAAAACCGGAAAATTGTATTAGCCAGAGAGTTAACAAAGTTGCACGAAGAGTTTTGGCGGGGAACAATTGGGGAAGCAATTCTTCACTACAATCAGCGCGAACCGCAAGGAGAATTTACTCTCGTCGTCGCTGGTGGTGAGTTGGTAACACCGTTGCTGTCAGAAGAAGCGCTGAAAGCAGAATTACAGCAGCTATTGTATCAAGGAATATCGCGATCGCAAGCTAGTCGCCAATTAGCAAAAGCCACTTCCATCCCTCGCCGCCAAATCTATCAATTAGCTTTAGAAATTCCGGTTATCCCCAACACCGAAGCGGAAACAATAGAAGAAAACTAGGGGCTGGGGATTAGGGACTGGGGACTGGGTACTAGGTACTAGGAAGGAACTGGAAGGGACTAGGTAAGATTCTTTCCCATTCCCCATTCCCAATTCCCCATTCCCAATTCCCCATTCCCCAATTTAATATGAAAACCCAATTCTTCTCTGGTTACTTAATTTTTCTGATAACACTCACGGGTTGTACTACGTCAACAAAACAGCCAACCTCTTTAAGCACGCCTTCACCCACCACCACAGCGACAACGCCGCCGTCGCCAACTTCCACCCCAACACCAACAGCGGTCAAATTGTCTCCTGTCTCAGCGAACTTTAAAATCTCACCAGGGGGCATGGGTACTGCCAAACTGGGGATGACTCTGGGACAACTCAAAAAACAGTTGGGAGCGAATGCTGAGTTTAAGGTAACGTCGCCTTATATTGTAGATTTTGATGCGATCGCAGTCAGTCAAAATGGAAAAGTACAATATTATATCCTCTACCCATCTGCAAAACCCCTAACTGACTCCGATAAAATCGAATATTTGCTAACAGAAAATCCCGCTTATCGAACTGAAAAAGGAGTAGGTTCCGGCACAACACTCAAGCAAGCCGAAGCAGCTTACGGAGATGCCACTTTGTCTTACAACACCGCAGTAGAAGGTAGAGAATACGTCAGCTTTGCTAATGAACCTGCTAAGAATATTGCCTTCCGCCTTGGTTCCTTTGGAGATAACAGCTTGGTAGGAGTTTATCCCTCAGCATCCGGCGAATTTAACCAAACCAAGCAATATAAAGATGACGGCATAATTCGCGCCGTTAGAGTTGATTGTCAGGGTCAAAGCTGCGGTAATTAATAGCCCTTAAAAACACCTGAAGACTAAAGTCAAGGGCGAACAAACAACGCCTTTGCGTTGGCAGGCATTGTTTGTGTAGCCACACCCTTTAGAGTGTAGGCTGCTCTCATTGGATGCACCCTTGACTAATAACTAAGAACTAATGACTAAACACCTCATCAGAAAACATATCTGTCATCGTGCGTAGATAAGGTAACAAAGTTGCCATATCCTCAGGATTTAGGAGATTGTGCATTTGCCAACCCATAGTTTGTAGCATTTGTTGCACCAGTCTCCAGCTCACATTCAAGCGAGGGTACAACATCACGCACAAAGGAAAGAGTTCTTGCTGCACCGCTTGCATATTGTCTTGCAAAATGCACAGACATAGATAAACCTGAAACATCTCAGCATCCCGGATACTGGCGGTTTTGACAATATCTTCACTCAAGTTACCGCTGTAGGTGCGATAGTTGGGGTGTTGACGGCAAACTTGGTTACAAACCGCGTGAGCAATCTTCGTGCTGACAGGTAGAAGATTCTGAACTGCTTTGAGTGCTGGAGAATCCATGTTATGGTTAGCCGCAGCTTCGTAGGCAGCCCGTAGCGGCATATACATATGGTCATCCATCATTTTTAAGTACGGCATCCACAGCGCCTGCTCTGGTGGTGAAAGCCACTCAAGTAACATTTGACCCGTGTAATGAAACTGCATACTCACGAAGCCAATGGCGCGAGGATCAACCTTGGTATATTTCTGTCGCACCCGACCAAAGTCTGACCCCGCAGACACTGACACACGATGCGCCGTTACTCTCTCCGCATAGCCATCCAGCACTTTTTGAAATAAGTCGCGAGTATCTGCGGCAATTTCTAAGGGATTGATTAAGTCTGGGTTAATACCGTGGCGGCGAATCTCTTGTGATAGGAGCGTTTCTGTCTTAGACCAAGCTCTTGCACTGGCTAAACTCAAGTTATCTAGGAGCTTTTTAGCCGTTTCAGCTCGACCTTCAGCAGATGTAATTTCTTTTAAACTTTCGTTTTTTCTTAGCTCCTGAGCATCATAGTCCGCAGTAACAGCAACATAATACTTTCGCGCCCACAAGGCTGCTAGAGAATGCACGTTTGATTTTGTTGATTTGCGGGTAGAGGCGGGTGAAAAACTTTCAACGAGTTGAGGCTTGGAGGTTGAAACAGGAAGAGACTGAACTTTAGCCGATGCAGATAAGGGGGTCATAAAACATCCAAAATTATCAAAAGGTATTCAAATCTACCAATCCCAGCTTTTATGTCTGGAATTCCCCTCGCTATTGGCTTATGGACTTCGCCCATAGCCTTTAGTTATAAAAATCAAGCCGAGATATAACAGGGAAGACGGTTGCCGTTACACGGAACAAAAAATATTTAATTTGCTACAGACTTTACAAATTCTTTGCAGAATTTCTACAAACTCTTCACAAAATTAATTTATCAGTATTTTCCCTGGTTTTTGCAAATAATGAATCATTATGTATATAAATGTTAACCTAATGTAATGTTTCTCATAAATAAGTTTATTCATTTTGTGCCTTGACAAAAACACAGGATTATCCACCAAGGGTCAAAAATGCGATCGCGTCGTGCTTTTATCCTCCTAAGGAGGCTGAGCCGGGGAACCTAAAAAATCATACCCTCACCTTAGATTAGAGCCAAGCGATCACTTCTTCTACCTCTGCCTAGTCATCCCTCGTGCGTAATATCCCCTAGCTGAAATACAACAGTAATTGAAACTTAGGCAAAATTCAGGATTCCCCCTCTGAGCCGGTTCAGTACAATTGCTTCAGTTAAACAACTAACAGAGCAGCCAAAATCATGACCAGACTCTTGATCAGACTGATTGGCTTCATCGTGCTTCTTATTGGCGTATACTTTTTAGGTAAAAATATTATTTTTGCAACTCATATCTACCCTTACTATTGGCGTAACTTACCTGCTATGGGTTCCGTTCTAGCCATCATGAGTGGTGCAATTTGTTTGATATTTTTTAGGAGACAAACTGGAAATTTTGGAGCGATTTTGCTGGGAATAGGTATAGTGCTAGTTTTCTTGAGTGGTGGTGTTATCTTAAGGCCAACTAGCCTCTGGAATTTCTTCATAGGCTTTGTGGCTTTAGCTGGTGGCTATAAGTTGTTAAACGAGGGCAGAATTAGATTTTAAATTCAGTCCTAAACGAGGTGTAACTTTCTTCGTTTTTAAACAGGCTCTTCTGACGGTTCTAAGGTTCACGAATGAATTAGAATTACTAGATTGTGTAGGGTGGGACTTGTCTACCCTGCATACACACATTAACGCGCCCATTGCTGCAAAATATAATCGTAAAATCCCTGCTTATCCACATTCTTCATAACGCGAATTTTTCTGCCTCCAGTTTCCACCTTTGTTCGTCCTTGACTCTTGCCACTTGTGACAATCATTGTCTCCTCTTCCCCCACTTCATAAAACTCCGGATGAGCGAGATATGCTGTAGCCAAAACATCCCAAAAATAATAATTTTGGGGGATAACCAGTGCATAACATTGTCCCGCCAAATCAGACACAGGATATTGACGCTGACGACCCATTTGGCGCACCACTTCTGATGTCACTGGCACATTATTAGTCAGGTCTAAAGGACACAAGATAATCGGGATTGAAGTCTGCCAAACTCGATTCACGCCGATAGGGTCCCAATAGGCATTCCACTCAGCCGAACCATCCTGTCCCGCCTCAATATCTTTGCTAACGTTACCAGGAACATTCAGCGCACCCCCCATCCAGACAATCTCTTTAATTTTTCCTTCAATTTCCCCATCTAAATCTAGTGCAGCGGCTACTGTCGTCAATGGCCCTGTTACCATTAATGTCACTGGTTCTGATGCTTCTTTTAACATCCGTACCATAAATTCGTGACCAGATTCTTTCACCAAAGGTGTCTCAATTGTTTCTCGTTCGTTGAGAATTGGGAAATGATCTACAACCAAAGAATCGCGGCGAAAAAGTCGCGGAAATGGATTAATTCCCCGCACCGTACTTTCTGCCACTGGCACATCAGAACGTCCCATTAAATCTAGAATTTTGCGTGTTGCACTCACAGCAGGTTCCACAGAGCAATCAGCTGGCGTGACGATGATACCGAGTGGTTGCACATTCTCCATCGTCATCAGCAGCATCGTGGCGAGATAATCATCAACGCCGCCATCATGATCCATTAATACAAGTTGTTTTGACATAGACATTTGCTTGAATTAAGCAGAGAATTATCTATCTTGGTGAAGCGTTTCCCGAAAATATTCACCTTATATCGGTAAAGTAGCCCCGGATACCTATCAGAGAAGTTTAAGTCTTACCTTAGTGAAAGAGGAAGCGCATTGGTGTAAAATTTTTGATAGATTGGCAATCTGGGCTCTCCTGTACTTATGGGTATAAGTAAATTTTATTTAAATAAGCAAGCTAGCAGCTTCTCTCGTAAAGATTCAAAGCTCTTAAAACCATAGCTCTGCCGAATAATTAACTT
>NZ_JACJOK010000065.1:0-12893 GCF_014695505.1 Trichocoleus sp. FACHB-90 | reverse complement strand
TGAAACCATCACCCGCTACTAGGTTCTTCTCTCAAAACTATACCTGTTATGCCTTTGAGCATTATTTTAAGTATTTTGTCTGATTGTTAAGAAAGATGCGGGTAATGGATAGCCGATCAAGGGGAGGGGTTGGGGGTGGGGTTCCGGCTTCGGGTTAATTGTAGGTAATCAACCGGATTTAAGCTGACTGGGTGGATGAAGGCGGGAGGTTAATTGTCAAGTTTCTGGTTCCTTTCCAGGCAAACGGGTTTGATACAGTAAAGGAGTAGATAACTTGCAACTACGATAATGCTTAAGACTTCATTGATTGCAACTAGCTTACTATTAGCAGCAACCATCTCCTACCCATTAAAAGCCCTGGCACAAGTTCCTAGCACCCAAAATGATGCCAATTCCCAGAGGGGTTGCCTTTCTGGATATCCTGATGGTACTTACCGAGGCGAACGTTCTGTGAGTCGCTATGAATTTGCCGCCGCTTTAAATGCTTGCCTAAATCAATTAAATCAACTCATCCCTAGCGAAAGGGCAGACTTAGCGACGAGGGAAGAGGTGGAAGGATTGATTCAACGGCAGAGGCAGTTAAACGAACAACTTCGAGAATTAAGCGATCGCGTTGGCACCTTATCTGGCGAATCATCTGATACAACAGGTAAATAATGCTTTTAAACAAACTCTTGTTTAAAAGTAAGCAAGTATTTATCTCTTTGTGCCGGATAATGTCACATCCAAGGCTGACAATTTAGCCTTGAATCTCAGATGTTTGTTAATATGGAATCTACTTAGAATTAGCAGCCTTTATATAGGCAACAGCCAAAGGTGTGAACTTTTCTGTAACTGCGGCAATAATAGATCGGTCTTGCTGAGTCCAGACTCTGGGTTCACCAAAAACACAAGGTTGCAAAATTCCCCACAACACACCATCAAAGCACAGGTGAGCGTGAACTAATGCTCGATGCCCAAACTCTTTTGCCTCGAAAGCTTGATTAACTACTTGGGGGTTAGCTGTTTCAACATCTTCTACAAAGATAGATGGTTCTGTACGCAGTGCAGCAGCAAATAACGGATCTTCTTGTGGCAAAGATTCTGGTTCTTGTTTCCAGTCGGGGTCAATGATATTGGGATACTCAGAACTGCGAAGCCAGCAGTAAGGAACTTTACCGATGCGCGTGTGTGGATCTCGCAAGTAGAGAAAAATGCGATCGCATTGCAACACTTCACCCAAAGCTGAGACTCCAGCAGAAAAAACTGCATCCGGCGTACTGTGGTCGCGGAAAATGTTATCCAGAACTGTAGGTAGAACTTGGTCTTGCATGAGCTTGTGTTTGTAATATCAATTAGATGCTACGCGATCGCGTCACATCTGAGTAAGTGGGTGTACCAGAAGCAGGAACCGCAAGGGAACACCGAACCGTCTTGGGGGTGGAGGTGCTAGATCGCAGAAAGGGCGCTCATAATGCAAGAAGAGAGTCAACGCTGATATCGGCGAGGATCTGTTTCCATGAAAATCCGTATTCGATTTTGGTGGTGGGTGATAATAGGAACGCTATTATTTTCCCTACTCGGAGTTAAAGCCCAACCGCCAAGCCGTGTCCACGCCGATGCCATGACTTTAGTAGGCTTAGGGCCGCGTGTAGCTGGGACACCAACTATCCAGAAAGCCCGCGATTACTTGTTAGCAGAATATCGCAAATCTGGCTATGTTACAGAGGTGGGGACTTTTACTTATCCGAAATTTTTGGATAACGGCTCAAATTTACTGGTTAATAACGCCCTGCTAGACGGAAGGGCGCTTGCTGGTTCAAGGGCTGGTAAACTGCAAGCACCACTGATTGGCGTTCCTGGGGTGGGAAAACCTGACGAATTTGCTGCTGTTAACGTCAAAAATGCGATCGCTATTGTCCGACGGGGAGAAATCCGCTTTCTCGACAAAGCACGCAATGCACAAAATGCTGGTGCAGTTGGTTTAGTAATTGTTAACACATCCTCCGGCGAACTCGCCGGGACGCTGGGTGGTGAAGTTAATATTCCCGTGTTCTCTCTTTCTGGTGAACGTGGCGAACCCTTGCTAAAAAAAGCCCTCGCCTCGCGGCTGGAGGCAACTCTGAATGTGAATACCCAAGGGGGTAAAGTCACAGGATACAATGCGATCGCGCACAAACCCGGTGTCACATCACCCCGCATCTTGCTTGGCGGTCACTACGACTCAGTTTTAGGTTCGCCTGGAGCAAATGATAATGCCTCTGGCACCGCAGTTGTACTAGAACTCGCCCGTCGTCTTGCCAATACGCCACTAGCAAACCAAATCTGGTTCGTCGCCTTCGATGGTGAGGAAGATGGCTTACATGGTTCCAAGGCATTTGTCAACTCAGCATCGCCGGAATTTCTCAAAGGACTTCAGGCAATGCTAAACTTCGACATGGTAGGCGTGAACGAAAAGCTGCTCGTAGGTGGAACATCAGAACTGACAGCACTAGCGACTAAAGCAGATCCGAAGATATCCACATTCCGGGACACTGGTAGCAGCGATCATCAATCATTTACCTCGGCGGGGGTTCCAGCAATATTTTTCTATCGAGGGGAAGATCCCAACTACCACTCACCCAACGACACTCAAGTAGATCCAAAACTACTAGAAGCTACAGTTGAGGCAGCAAATCGGATTATTCAGGAGCGTTTGGCACAAAATTAGCTTTAGCTTTATCGTAAGCTGCTTTTTGCTCAGGGGTCGCTTCTTGCAGGCACTCTGCATGAATGCGTTCTAAATTCTCAATGTATTCCTGATTTTTGCTTAAAACTGGGTTAGCGCGAGTCGAAGCAATAAGGGCGAGTTGGGCGCGTAAAGGCAGTTTGCGAAAAGCTTCCAGGCGGTTTTCAATAGAAGACATCCAAAAATTCCTCTAATTACAATACAGTTCGGCTAATCACTTCCTTTTATAGCAGCCCTATTTGATTTATGAAAAAACGAACCGCAAAGACGCAGAGAACACAGAGTCATTGTAGCGAAACCCAACAAACTTGATATTAGCGTTGGGTTTCGTTACCTCAACCCAAGCTACTTGCTCATAGAAAATCGTCGTTAGCGCACTGCCCAAGCTACGAAACGCTCAGTGTAATATAATGCCAACTGGTTACTTATCCCGTTGAAAATAGCATCAAAAGCGTGTTCTGCCCAAGGAATTTCTAATAGAATCGCCGTATTCCCATTTGCCCGCAGACGTTGATACATTTCCTGTATAAATCTTAATTGAACTAGATGATCTCTCCCACCCTGCACTAATAAAGTTGGCGGTAAGGAACGTGTTACATAATTAATCGGTGAAGCAACTCGATATTCGTTGGGAAACATTTCTGGCGTTCCGCCGAATAAAGTTACCAAAACATTTCGCGTATCAATCGGGTCGGGACGTGGCGGACTAGCATAGCCTCCAGGCAAGTCAACCGGGCCATAGTAGCTAACCACAGCCTTTACAGGTATAGCATCGGGTTGATAAGCTGCCAACATCGCCAAATGTCCGCCAGCCGAACGTCCGAGCAAAACCATGCGTTCTGAGTCAGCCTCATACTGAGTTGCATTCTGCTGGATGAAGGATAGTGCTGCACGTACATCATCCAACTGGGCTGGAAAACGGTATCGTGGCGCGTGTCGATAATCGATGGCAAAAACAGTATAACCCCGCGCTGCCATATAACGGCTGAAATCAGAATTATATAAGCGATCGCCACTTCTCCACGCCCCACCGTAGATTACAACAAGAGCTGGATATTTCCCAACTTGCGGCGGTCGGTAGATATCCATACTCAACGGTACGCCATCGGGATTAGCAAAACGGATGTTTGGAGTGTAACGACTTTTACCCAACTTAATGCCTGTAAACGCATCAGCCAGCACAAACGGTTCCTGGCGCATCGATACTTGCTTATTATTTAAAATTTGGCTGTATTCTGAGCCAATGCCTTCTTTCATTGCTACTGTCAAATTTTGCACAGTTCCTGGCAACTGCATCAACGGCAAAGCACTCAAAAACAGTCCTAGCAAACTTGCACCCAAAGCTATAAATTGCAGCGGCGTGCGGCGCATCACACCTAGCAATAGTCCAGTTGCAACTAAGTTTAGTAGTATCAGCCAGTGAGAAACTTCCGGCGCACCTACTCCCAAAGTTAGCAGGGGCATATTTGGAGCCGGGATAACAATCCAAGAACTCAAAAAAAGTCCCGTACCGCTTAACAGCAATGCGACCAACTGGAGAATTATCAAGACTAGACGGGACATGGCAAAAAATAACTAACAATTAAAGAATGATTTGGCTAAGTAGGTAGACATAATTAAACTAAACATCTGATGTAGGTTGGGGAGCCACCCCCGTGCGGGGGTTTCCCCCGTTGAGGGGTGTGGCGTTTGAGGCACGAAACCCAACATCGACATGGTTTTGATGGGTTTCGCTTACGCTCTACCCATCCTACCAATAATTAGATCCATCTACTTAATTATGTCTATAAATTATTGCCAAAATTGTTACAAATCCACAACTAATTAAACTAATCAGGTTTCCATACATCAAAACTTGGTCATTTTGGTAATAACCATATAGGACTCCGTTAAATTGAATAAAATTAAAGCCTAAAAAAGTAATTAAAGCTATATTTTTAGAGCTTTTGGTTTTAATAATTCTCAATGCTTGGGGAATAAACAGACTGGCATTGAACAAAAAACCTAATCCAAAAAAGAATGTAACTATCTCTTTCATACTTAATACAAGCTTAATGTGAAGGATGACAAAATACTGAATTTAATTTTAACTTGTTACACCTAGCCATTTTTCCAGGTATGGTTCTCCCCATTTCTCCGATGCACAGAGACTCCACAAAGCGGCAGGATATCAACAGACGGGACAATACCGTTTTAACTATCAATCCGTGGAGTTCCTTAAATGTCTTCATCTGAATCTTCGATGTCTAGTGTGCTGCTGACTCTATCCAACAATTTAGCTGATACCGTTGAGCAAGTGGGTCGGTGCGTTGTTGCGGTTAATGTGCGAGGCTCCCACAGAGGACATTGGCGATCGCGTATTTCTTCAAGCGGTATCCACTGGCGAAGCGGTATTATCATCACCTCGGACGAAACCATCAAGCGTTCTGAGGAAATCACCGTCACCTTAGCAGATGGTCGCACAGTCCCAGTTACGGTGTTAGGTCGCGACGCTACCACCGATGTAGCTGTCCTCAAACTACAAGATGTAGACTTACCCGTTGCAGAAATTGGCGATGCTTCCACACTTAAGGTAGGTCATCTGGTACTTGCACTCGGACAAGGGAAAGAAAACGGGATCACTGCTTCTATGGGTGTTGTCAGTGCTGTAGGTGACGCTTGGCGTAGCATGAGCGGCGGCTTAATTGACCAATTTCTGCGCCCAGATTTAAACTTATATTCTGGTTTCCCAGGCGGCCCCTTGGTCGAGGTGACAACAGGTAAAGTTGTCGGGATGAATACCTCCGGGCCTCGGAATATGGCTTTAACCATTCCGGCTTCTACCATAAACCGGGTGCTTGACCAGCTGGTGTCAAAAGGACGCATTGGACGCGGCTATTTGGGTTTGGGTATGCAACCTGTACGCCTACCGGATACTCTCAAGAGTACGCTAAATCTAGATTCTACTGGTGGGGTAATTGTTATCAACGTGGAGCCGAATGGCCCTGCTGATAAGGCTGGCGTGATGATTGGGGATGTGCTGGTAGCGATGGATGGCAAGCCTGTGAGCGATACGGGTGATGTGCAGGCGCTGTTAGGCACCCAGAGCGTAGGTAAAACTCTCAAAGTGCAGCTGGTACGGGGTGGTGCATTAGTTGAATTAGCGATCGCAGTTGGCGAAAAATAACAGAGGCAATTGAAGATGGCGATCGCAATCGATAATACAGATACTACTTCACACATCGCCTATGAGTTGGCAGCTATTGCCGCACAACTACGCCGTTCTACTGTCCAGGTAGGAAGCCACCGAGAAGGTGGCGGTGGTGACATCTGGAATTTTAACGGCTTAATTGTCCCTGATAATTTGAGTAACCTTCTCTGGTACGCCGAACCCGGTGAGTTGCTAAGGTTGGATTTCCTGCGTTTGGGAAAACTGCTTCACTCCTTGTGTGGTTGTGGCTGGTGGGACAATCGCTAACCTATGAGCAAGGGAGAACTCGGCGCGATCGCGGTTATGGTAAGTGCTTCTAACTCCATTGTCCGTGCGGGTTTAGAAAGCATCATCCACGCTTCTCAATTGCTGGAGATAGTTGGTAGTTCCTCTAGTTTTGCCATCCAAGAGAAGCTAGTTGAAGAGTTACAACCCGACGTGGTGCTGCTGGAGTGGAGCATACCTGATGATGCTGCTGAAGAGAAAATACTTGCTCTTGGCGCTCTATCTCCTGCCCTTGTCATTTTGGCTGACAACGCCGATGATACTTGGGTAGAGTCAGCTTTGCAAGTTGGAGTCCAGGCAATATTACCGCTCAAGGCGACGGCTAATGAAATTGTAGCTGCTGTGGTGGCAGCAGCGGCGGGGCTAGTGGTGCTGCATCCTGACTTTATGGATTCTCTGCTACCCCGTAGCGAGTCTTTCACCCGCACATTACCCGCTTCGCCAATTCAAGCGCTTACCGGACGGGAGATTGAAGTTTTGGGTATGCTGGCTCTGGGAATGGGGAATAAGAGCATTGCCAAGCGATTAAGCATCTCTGAGCATACCGTCAAGTTCCACGTATCATCTATATTTCAAAAGCTGAATGCTTCCAGCCGGACTGAGGCTGTCACTCTGGGTGTACGGCTTGGTTTGATTATGCTTTAACAAAACCTGCTGATTTTGCAGATTGAAACAAACCAGAAAAGGTAGCGATCGCATTCTCCATAATCGCTCTTGTTGATACGCGATCGCTCAAAACGCCCAACTCACTCACGACGAAACACAAACAGATTCCCTGTTGCACCTCGTCCTACCCTAATTTCTTCGTCTAAATAAGAGGTTGTCCATTCTGCCTGATTGCGGAGGAATTCCAATACTGGTATTGTCAGCTCAGGAAAACTCCAGCTTTCCATGCCAAAAAGCTTTGTTGCTTGGATCGAAAAACTGTCAAAGCTCACCTTAGCCATCTTCTCATCTGCGCCCCAAGTCCAAACTCCGTCAGCCTGTAACTGCCATTCCCCTAGCAGGGGTAAGTCAAGAAAAGCACCGTTAGAAGCAGAAATTTTCCCAGTACCGTCTGCAACCAACCTTTGCCACACCCGTTTGATGTTTATTCCTCCCCCGAAATCTGGAATTGATGCCAGCTGACGGGTAACAACTGTTCCTCTTGATGCGTACACCAATTGCCAGTTACCGAGTAGAGACGGGAGATGGTCGGGGTGGAGTGGCTGTGGGATGGGATTGATGCTTTCTAGCTGTTGCACAATTGCATCAATTGGCTCTCCATCAGATGGAAATAAGGCTTGCTGTAGCCCTAATGCTTCTACTCGTTGCAAGAGTTCAGCTTTCAAGGCAAATCTCGTTGTGTCATCCCCTACCATGTCTCAATGTTCCACTTCCACGCTTTGAAAAAAGCATACCTCAGAACATTTAAAGGGCAGCTACTCCTGTGGGGTAGCTCTGGAAAGACGGCAGATCCCTGTCAAAGCTGACATTTAAAGCATTATATAAATACTAAGAGTTGACATTGTCAGATTAATAGTCTAACTTCATCATAGAAGCAAGCTCCGAGCTTTGGAGATTTGACCATGCCCGACGGAGATATTGTTCACAGTAGGCTCACACGGCTCTATCAAAAGCCGTACCAGTCGCTTTGTGAAGGAAAAGCCGACAGCCATGAATGCGCTGGATATGTGATCGAAGCGCTCAAGCGAGACATCATGAGAAAAGGTGATCTTCCTGCCAAGCTCGCCAAGCGCATGGGGGAGAGCTTAGAGCAAGCTCTTAATGATGCTGGTGAGAGTGGCACTGTGAATTGGGCTGCGTTGAGTGTGGAGTTCGATAGGTTAGCACAGCGAACCAATGGATCACATTACTTAAAGGAACTTACTCTCCATGCGGGTAAAAGCGTTTTTCGCGATCTCCGGTACGGGCGAGAAATAGAGGCTGACAACGCTTCAGAGGCAATCTTCAAACGGTATATGTACCAAGTGTACAAATCAGGATTTAAAGAACGTATCCCGCTGACATCCGAACATTACGCTGGAATTGACGAAGTGACCTTAGCAGGGCGTATTGAGGAGATTCAGTCAGACATTAAGGCTGCAATAAGCACCTGGGCAAAAAAAGCAAATGCAGATGAGAGTGTAGCAAACCTAAAGCAACCTCCGCGCCGAAAAGTAAACAAAGCAGAGGATCGTGAAGAAGACTTACTATCAGCACACAACCACAATAATTGCAGGAAGATTGACAAACTGTTGCAGGGTGAGGAAAGTGTCGAACTGTCACAAATTACTACACACAATCTGAAAGAGTATCTGTCATCACCCCTGTAATGGAGCAATAGTATGAACTGTAAGCTTTCTATGGCAAACAATCATCACACCCACGATAGCGATTACACATTGCGTTTTAGTCCCGTGCTGAATAGCAATGGATTTGTTCGCTTTATCGATCGCTCCAGAAACAAGGAGAGTACCATTGGTCTCAGTGTGGATGATAGGGCGTTTGGATGTCGAGTTCAGCAAGAGTTTCCATCCGTCATTGCCGATCTGATTGACCTTGCTGTTGCAATCCATGCTTCTGATCGCCTTGCTGTCCAACATCTGCATCGGCAGCAGAGCCGTATTCGGGTAATGCTTCCAGTACGTCATCCGGAATTGCTCAACAGTGGCTCATTTCAAGCAAAACTAGAAAATTTGCTTGGATGGGCTACTGGAAGTCGATGGGCTTTTGACTTCCAACAACGAACCGTGTCAGGGCGAATAGTAGAACAGGAGGAATGGATTTTTCCGAATGACGCACAAGAGTGCGAGGTAGCACTATGGAGTGGCGGCCTTGATGCTCTTGCAGGTCTTTATACCCGACTTCAAACAAGTCATGCAGCATCATTCATGCTGTTCGGAACCGGCAGCAATGATAATGTCTACGCCCGTCAAGAACATGTATTTAAAGCACTCCAGCCTTCCTTCCTCAATCGCCTCAATCTTTGCCGAGTTCCAATCCGTTTCTCTGAAACCAGCCTGCATCAAAAGAACAAGATTTTTCGTGCGCGAGGCGTTGTGTTTACATTACTTGGTGCTGCTTATGCGTACCTAATGGGTCAGCAAGTTCTTTGTGTGTATGAGAACGGAATCGGTGCGATCAATCTTCCGTACCGCTCATCTGCTGTGGGATTAGATCACTCCCGTTCTGTTCATCCGCTGACTTTGCTTATGGTGAGCCATGTCGTTTCAGAGCTTTTGGGAGAAGAATTCCGAGTGCATAACCCATTCCTGTTTTGGACTAAAGCTGAAATGTGCAAAGCTTTAGCTGATGACGGGAGAAGCGACCTACCGTCGCTAACCATGTCATGTGACAGCCCACACCGTCAGTCTGAGCAACCAATTCAGTGTGGATACTGCTCCTCTTGCATTTTAAGGAAGCAGGCGCTTGCTGCCTCACAAATAGAAGACAGAACTAGATATGTAGTGCCTCATGGAAACCGCCCAGCAGGAAACCCAAGCTTGCATCTGCGTCATATGCTCGCGCAGGTCTGTACTTTCCGTCGCCTGCTTGGTGCTTCAGATAACCCTAATTTTCAATGGGAAACTTTAACTAGAGAGTTTCTTGCGCTAGACGACATCCTTGATCGAAGTGCTGCGGCAGAAAACTTACTGCCTGCTGAGATGCAAAGCCGTCTGATCAAGCTCTATTGGACTTACGTTAGCGAATGGGATACTGTGGAATCCCGGATTTCAGCCGATATTTTTGATAAAAATAGCGACCAGCAGGTATCTTCAAATCTGTCACTGCACAAAGTTGAGGGACTCTTGTCATGACTAACAATGTCCTTGACAACATTGATATGCGGAAATTGGGGGAACTCCTTCAACAGGCGCGTAATAAATGTGGCATGACCCAAGCTGATGCGGCTAAAGTCATCAATGCTGCACGTACTACTATAGTCGCGATTGAGAAAGGAGAGCGTCGTCTTAAGCCAACTGAACTGATCAAACTTGCCCGTGCTTACGGACGAGCCATCAGTGACTTCGTTCGACCACACCCCGTAGTGCAACCTTTCGAGGTTCAGTTCCGAGCAGCTTATCGACGAAATGACGTAGAAGAATCGCAGATCGAACCCACGATTCTGCGCTTGGAGGAGTTGTGCCGGAATTACATGGAGCTTGAGGAGATAATGGACGCACCACTGCCACAGAATTATCCTCAAGATTATGAGGTGACGGGTATGCCGATCGAGGCTGCTGCGGAGAGCATTGCGATCGCAGAACGTCAACGGCTTGGGCTTGGAGATGGTCCTATTTATCTTCTGCGAGACATTCTAGAGCAGAGCGTAGGAGTCCGCATCTTCTATCTGAAGATGCCACCAAAATACTCAGAGATATATAGTTACGACGAGCAACTTGGTGGGTGCATGGCAATTAATGCTAATCATCCCGAAGAACGGCGGCGTTGGTCACTGGCTCATGGATATCTTCACTTTCTGGCTCATCGGAGAAAACCTGTGGTCGATTTCGAGGGACAGTACCAAAGGATTCCAGAGAGTGAGCGACTAGCCGAAGCCTTCCCCAAATATTTTTTGATGCCGACCAGTGGCTTACTGAGGCGATTCAATGATATGTACCGTACCCATAGCAAATTCACTCCAACTAATCTATTTACTCTTGCTCACTACTACGGTGTATCCGTAGAAGCTCTTGTTTACAGGGTAGAGGAAATGGGTCTCCTGCCATCCGGCACTTGGGATAGGTTACGCGATCGTGGATTGAAAGTTAGAAAGACACAACAGGAGCTTGGCTTAGAAGAAATTCCACAACGCACTGATATGATTCCAATTCACTACCAGCATCTTGCTATTGAAGCATTAGATCAAGGGCTTATTACTGAAGGGCGTTTTGCAGATTTCCTCAGCGTCGATCGCTTAGAAGCCCGTCGCATTGCAGAGGCGTTGCGAGAGTATTCAAGTGGAATGATGGAGGAATCCACTCATTTCGACCTACGCCAAACGCAGGAATGATGGGAAGTAAGGTTAAATGATCAATATTGCTCACTCCCACATTCTTCTTGATGCCTGCTGTGTCTTAAACTTTTGCGCTTCGGGCAGTGTTCTGGCGATCTTGAAAACTATTCCTGCTCAGGTTGCAGTCACCCAAGTTGTGCAAGAGCGTGAGTTAAAGACGCTCCAACGCCTTGAGAATGAAGAGAACGAGGGTGCGACTCAGTTTGAGGAAGCCATTGCACAAGGACTACTTTCAGTAGTTGACTTTAAGTCAGAAGAAGAGGCGGAAACGTTTGTGAACTATGTCTTTGAGCTTGGGGACGACGGTGAGTCTGCAACTTGCGCGATCGCGATTCATCGCGGATGGGCGATAGCAACAGACGACAAAAAGGCGATCTCGTTTTTTCAACGGCAGGCACCACACCTTCAGATTTTATCAACCCCAGAGATAATCAAGCATTGGTCAGAGCAATCAGGTCTTGATTCGTCAGCACTATGTGATGCACTCAATGCAATTCGAGTAAAAGGGTGTTATGTGCCGCCTAAAAACCACCCTTTGCGAGGCTGGTGGGAAGCCGCATCAACTGATGTCGATCAACGAAATCCCTAATGTAAGTAACAGGCTCTACAACCATACTTTCAGCGCTGTTGTAAGGTGTGTGACCGGAACGCCAACGTGCAAAACTCGCTTAATTTTTGACATCGAATTTGTAGTCAGGATGCGCTGTGACGGTAGCCTTGGCAGTGAGTTATTGGTAACGGTATCCAAGCGCATCAAAAAAGGCAATGTCAAAGTCATTGATGATTAACTCACACTCATTGCCAAATAGCGATCGCTAACCCGTATTTCGCACCGCACCACCTGCTAACCACCAGTCGGGGAGATTCAAAAGCGCGATCGCGGGTAAAACAACACCAATCGGTGAATCAACCAAAATCTTCTGGAGGCGAGTGGCGCTATCCATACTCAACTGATCCCTAAGTAATTCTCTAAGCTTTATTTTGCAGTTTTGTATCTAGGGGCTTGCTTCCCTAACTTAAGTTGTTTGAGAACTGGATGGCGCACAGATGAAGGTATCATTAACTCAAGGAAGCGTTGGCAAGGATTTTGGCAACAAAGCCCTCTCCACTACCTCGATAACCCCAAACCTACTCTGTGGAATTCCCCATGCCCCACGAACCCAGCCCAGTCCAATCCGCCGTCCTACTCACCATTATTGCTGAAACAGTGCTTAAAGATGCTATTGTCAATTTGTTTAAAAGCAATAACGTAAGCGGCTACACCATTAATCAAGTGCAGGGTGAGGGTAGCCACGGCAGACGCTTAGGAGACATAGCGGGCTACAACACTAATATTGAAATCAAGACCATTGTTTCACTAGAAGTATGTGATTCTATTTTTTGGTCTATAAAAGACTATCAGGGTAAGCACGCCTTAATGGCCTTCCGACAGAATGTAGAAGCCTTGGCTTAATTAACCTGGTTTGTGGAGCTGTTCCTTGATTTGCGCGTGCAAGAGCTGAATTGTCCGTTTGCTGAAGCCAAAGCCCTTACAAACAGCGATCGCAAACCTGTATTTCGCACCGCACCCCTTGCAAACCACATTGTCAGCCCTTAAAAAGATACCCGACTTCTTAAAGGATACCGCTGGCGAATAGGGGGTAGCACCCCTCAGCAGGGGTGAAATCCAGAAGAAAGAAGATACTAACAGTAGAGTTAGCCACATCCTCTGG
>NZ_JACJOK010000064.1:0-20344 GCF_014695505.1 Trichocoleus sp. FACHB-90 | reverse complement strand
ACCCAGTCTGGGGCTGCTTTTTTACTGCATCTACTTAATCACAATCAATCCCAGAATTCAAGCCCCGCAACAAATGTCACTTCTTATACCTATTCTGTTTCTGCTATTTTGATTAGCTATTTTTAACATTTTTACATAACAAGTTCGGTAGAGCCTAAAATCTTTACCTACTAATGATATACCACAGATATTAGAGATGGACTCAAAAACAATTCTAGATAATCTTCTAGATACTACACAAAAAGGAAATCTTGATGCCTGTCGTCATGCAATTTGCGAGACTGCTATTTGGTTGGAAAGGCATCCAGATGAAGCATATATTCGTCGCCAGTACCTTATTCTGGTAAGAGAAAAAGGCTTGCTGGAACAACAGCAGATAGCAATTGCACAAATGTCCCTTTGGCTACAAGATAATCTAGAAAACTGTGATTCCTACGTTTTTACGGAGTATCTAAAGCTGATTAGAAACTCAGGAATACCAAAAGAGCAATGTCATGAGGCAATTGTTCAGTCTTCTACTTGGCTATCAGAACATCCAAATGAATCATATGTTCTCACTCAGTACCTTGCATTAGTAAGGGAAAAAGGGAAGCCAGAACAGTCTCAAGAGGTAATTTCTAAGATGACTTTATGGTTGGAAGAGCATGGAACTAACTGTGATTCCTACGTTTTTTGTGAATATCTCAAATTAATTAACAAAGAAGGAACATCACAACAGCAGCAAACAGCAATTAATCAGGCTGATATTTGGTTCCAAAAACATCCAAATGATTCATACGTTCGTAGAGAATACCTGAAGCTGATGGGAAAACAAAGATAGTGAGCAACTTCAATAACTTAATCGAAATCGCTGGTTGTGATAAACCCTTTCGCCAGGAGACGTGATTTTTGTCCACCGATGGTGCCGTAATGCTCGAAGCACTTTGCATTCCGAGAAACGACAGGCTGCTCATACCTTGCCCTTGACTTAAACTGCGATTCTATTGTCTGACAGAGTAACTCGGCGTGAGACAATCGCTCATTCATTCCCTGCCAACTTTGACCGCATCGCTTGTCACACCTCAATCTGCTGCTGTAATTGTTGGATGCGATCCCTTTTTGCTTATGGAGTGCGATCGCTCATTCATTCCCTGCCAACTTTGACCGCATCGCTTGTCACACCTCAATCTGCTGCTGTAATTGTTGGATGCGATCGCTTTTTGCTTATGGAGTGCGATCGCGCCTGACAAGATAACCTCCCCAACCAGAAGATACAATAAAATCTCCGATAGCCGGAGGTGAACGCGATGCCCCCACTACTCGACAAAACAACCGACCAACGCATTGTCCATCATGGAACCTGGGAACAGTTCAAGTTTATCCAGAAGGGCTTTGATGGTTCTCCTGGGGTGCGGCTGTTTTACTACGACGAGACGATCGAGATTCTTATGCCGGGACAAGACCACGAAACTTTTTCTCGCATCATTGGTTACTTAGTGACTACCTTTCTGGTCGAACAGGGAATCTTCTTCAAGCCTACAGGAGCAATGACTCAGGAAAAAGAAGGCGTTGTCTCGGCTCAAGCGGACGAGTCATACTGCATTGGCAGCGTGAAGTCGATTCCAGATTTGTCGATAGAAGTTGTCTTTACCAGTGGAGGCACCAGCAAGTTAGAACGCTATAAAGCTTTGGGCGTTCCAGAGGTTTGGTTTTGGGAAGATGGATTGCTCAAGCTGTATCACCTCCAAGACGGTAGCTATCAATCCATCGATCGCAGCCAACTACCCGGACTTAATAACCTCGATCTTGATTTGCTCAGACGCTGCATTTTGATGGCGGAGAGTGACGCTGGAGAAGCTATTAGAGCCTTCCGTCGGGAGATTTAGCGCGATGCAAAGTCAGTAATTTTAGCAGTAAGCTAAAAGTTAAACAAGTTGACTAAAGACAACCGGAATCAGTAAAAGAGTTATGTCCACGCTGAATATTTCGCTTCCTGAAACACTTCAATCGTTTGTCGAGCAACAAGTCGCTAAGGGAGGTTACAGCAATGCGTCGGAATACATCCTGCACCTGATTCTCCAAGAGCAAGCCAAAGCTGCACGAGTTGAGGCATTATTACTGGAAGGTTTGGATAGTGGCGAACCCATAGAAGTAACTGATGAGTGGTGGGAGCAAAAACGCACTCAGTTAATGCAAGGACTTCAACAGATTCAGGAATGACCAAACGCATTGTCATCACGCCAAGGGCAAGCCACGATATAGACGAACACTTTGCTTACATTGCCCAGAACAACTCTGATGCAGCCTTGCGATTTTTTGATGCAGTACGTCAGACGGAAAGCTAAATTAGTCCAAAGGTCAGGGATGGGTCGCCCTGATTCCAGTAGCTACAAAAGTCGAGCTAAGAGAGTATTTGAAAAGTATCAAATGCTATGCGGAATTGAGCGATCGCAAAGTGAAGTAGCTTGATGTAGCACCTAAACCCTAAATATTTCCTTCCGCACTTCAAGAGTATCGGTTACTACAGGCAACCCCCAGTCGAGTAAAGAAAGTTGCTGCATCGTTAAACAATCATGCTTTGTTGTCATGCCACCTAAAAAAGAAAACAATGGATGTGGATGTGGAAGTATTCCATTTTCATTAATCGTAGTTTTGTTGGGGGTTGGTTATTGGGGCTTTAGGCATCTAGATAAACTAGATATCAGTAAATTTTTGCCTAATAACCAAGAAAATAACCAACAACCAACCGCTCCTATTCTGACTCCTGCGCCTAGCCAGCCCATACCTGTTGCCAATTCTCCCCTCCCCCAAGCTATTCCGACTGCGACACCAACAACCAAGCCACAAGTTCTAGCATTACCCGCAAACCCCAAGAAATCACCATCGCCTCAAACTCCTTGGGAGAAAAAGGAAATAAGGGGAATTTATTTAAGTCGGTATCAGGCGACTAATAATGCTAGCGAAAAAATGATTCGCGAACGAGTTCGTTATTATCGCGCTCAAGGAATAAATACAATTATTCATGGGGTTTGGGGTAATGGTTGCACGATGTATAACAGCAATGTCATGCAGCAAACATTCGGATACAAAAGCTGTCCCAACCAATTTCAAGAGCAATGGTTGGATTGGTTGATCGATGAGGCGCACAAGCAGGGAATGCAAGTTCACGCCTATTTTGAGAAGGGGATTAAAATAGATAAAAATAGCCCAATTTTTGACGAGGCAATTTCTAAACGATGGATTGTGGCAGGGGTCGATAAAACCTACGCTGGCATCGAGCATTATGTACTGGATGTGGAGATTCCAGAGGTTGCTAATTTATTTAGAACAATCTCAGTAGAGTTCGTCAAAAAGTATCCAACCATCGATGCAGTTCAGTGGGATGATTACCTAGGTTATCATGCTGAATTACCCGGCAAAGTTGATCGCACGGCGCATTTAACTAAATTTGTGCGGCAAATGAGAGCTGACATAAAAAAAGCTAACTCAAGGGTTAGTTTCGACCTTTGCCATCATAATCCTTATTGGGGTAAACGTTATTTTGCGGCTGATTGGGAAAATTGGAATGTTGATCGAGTTTTCATTCAAATTTATAACGATGCGAATTTTACCCAAGAGCTAAATTATGCGGAAAATTATGCGGGAGTAGCTATTTCAGATAAGCAGTTGTCTCGTTTAAAAGCATTGGTTAATAACCCCAAAATCAAGAGTATTTTAGTGTTTCCCTCCTCTGGAAAACCAGAAGAGACTGCTGCTCTTGTCAAGAAGTTAACTCCAACGAGTAAATAAGGTAAGAATATAATAGATTTGCTGAAATGAGTAGACAAGGGAGTTGGCGCTGGGAGAAATGGTTACAACTTTCAACAAGCTGTCGTCACACACGCAGATAGGAGCGCGATCGCTACATGAGTTTTTCCCGCTTTGTTCATTTTTATCAAAGTGATTGCACTGAGGTAGATTTTGGCCAATTTAGGTGACTCAATGCCATATCTAATATCTTGTAATGCTTTTTAACTGTATGATGCTAAAGCGGTACCATAACACCATAGCTGGTGTTGGTGAACCTACAGCAATTTCTGTATATGGTGGATCAATAAGGAATAGATTCTTAATCCGTAACCTTAATTAATCCTCTTTGCAGGGCATCAAAGACGCGATTAATTTGCAAACGATCGGTTTCGTTGTAGCATTTTTTTGATAAAAATGCGGACATGAGTAATCGTTGGTCAGTGCGCGTAATCTGTCGAAAGGCGAAAATGCGCTCAACAATTTGTTCTACTGATACTTTAGGTAGAGAACGTTGGGATATCATCATTCTACGGGCAGATATTTTTGTATAAATCAAAACTCAGTATAGTTTAAGTATGCAATATTTCTTTACAAATGTGGGCGATCGCGATCGTAGAAAGGCTGTAATATTTTCCTGAAAAATCCGTGATTCCCATCATTGACAAATAACGCGGAGTTTGAAGAAAGTCAGTAATTTCCCGGTAAAATAGCTTGGCGTTGCAGCAAGAAGGCAAAAACAATGGCTCAGGCTCGTATTGGGATTATAGGTGGTAGTGGTCTTT
Source organism: Trichocoleus sp. FACHB-90 (assembly GCF_014695505.1). Taxonomy (NCBI): domain Bacteria; kingdom Bacillati; phylum Cyanobacteriota; class Cyanophyceae; order Leptolyngbyales; family Trichocoleusaceae; genus Trichocoleus; species Trichocoleus sp. FACHB-90. The sequence continues at coordinate 15,794 of NZ_JACJOK010000064.1, read as the reverse complement.
ACAAAATGGAAGCGCTCAAGGATGTGGAAGAGGTGCAAATCTCTACACCTTTTGGCTTTCCCTCTGATGCGTTGATATTGGGAACTTTAGATGGAACGCGAGTGGCTTTCCTGGCCCGTCACGGTCGAAATCACACGCTTTTGCCGTCTGAGTTGCCATTTCGAGCCAATATCCACGCCATGAAGCAGCTAGGGGTCGAATATCTGATTTCTGCTTCCGCTGTTGGTTCCTTGAAGGAAGAAGCTAAACCTTTGGACATGGTAGTACCGGATCAATTTATTGACAGGACAAAAAATCGGGTTTCCACTTTTTTCGGGGAAGGAATTGTAGCGCACATTGCTTTTGCCGATCCGGTGTGTAATAAATTGGCTCTTGTTGTAGCGGATGCGATCGCATCCCTAAATTTACCAGATGTCACCCTCCATCGTGGCGGTACGTATGTCTGCATGGAAGGGCCAGCGTTTTCTACTAAAGCTGAATCCCATCTTTACCGCAGTTGGGGCGCGACAATTATTGGGATGACAAATTTACCAGAGGCGAAGTTAGCTAGAGAAGCTGAAATTGCCTATGCAACTTTAGCCTTAGTTACAGATTACGATTGTTGGCACCCAGATCACGATAGCGTAACCGTAGAAATGGTGATTGCTAATCTGCAACGCAATGCGACTAATGCTCAAAAAGTAATTCAAGAAACTGTCCGCCGTCTGAATGAAAATCCTCCAGTTTCTGATGCTCATTCTGCTTTGAAGTATGCAATTCTAACTCGCCTGGATAATGTTCCTCCGGAAACTAAGGAGAAGATGGAGTTGCTGTTGAAAAAGTATTTGTAAAGATGTAAGAGCGACTAAAGACACGGCTAGACAAAACTTAGCCCCCTGCGCGGGCTAAGAAAATAAAATAGTAAATGTAGGTTAGGTTTTAAACCCTTAAAATCTAACCTATATTTATTCTTAACTTCTATCTTCTCTTTGCGTTCTTCGTGTCTTCCTGGTTCATAAAAACAACCATAATTTCAAGAACGAAGAGCCAAGGACAGTTAAAGTCGCGACTAGACGAAACTTAGCCCGCCTGCGTGGACTAAGAAAATAAAATAGTGACTAGCCATTTAGAAGAACTTATTCACTAATCAACTTCTTAAATTGAGCGTCGGAGCGAATCGCATCAAAAGCAGAGTCAGCTTTTGCCATTTCTTTATAATTAGGCTCAATATCAATTGCCCATTGTAGATTACCTATTGCTAAATTTACACGGTATTGCACCGCATAACAACGAGAATTGTTATATCGAGCTTCAGAAAAGTTTGGTTCAATCTTAACAGCCGCGTTATAGGATTGATTCGCCTCTAGATAGCGACCTTCTGAAAAATAAGCATTTCCTTGAATTAAATAATCATTGGCATTTAAAATTTGGTTAGTATTGGCATCCAATTCTTGAATTGGCGCTACTAAATCAGATTGAGCATCTAAAGTAAATTCCGAAAGGTGATTTTGATGCTCAGAGTTTATGGTTTCAATTTGTGGCTGATAATAATGGTTGTAGCTCAGTCTTTCAAATTCTTGAGCTAAAATATTTTTCTGTTCTTTAAGCTCTCCTAATACAGCTTGAGCTTCTGAAATTAGGCTGTTTAGTTGCAGAATACTGTCAGATTCTACTTGAGAATTTTCCGTTGTTTTTTTCAAGTTAGCAGTTACTTCTTCCTCAAGTTGGGTGGCAAATTTGTCTCGGATTTGCTCTAATTGATTTTGGGTTTCAGAAACTATTTGGTTAATGACACTGCGACGTAGCAAAAAAACGCCGACAGCTGCCACAATCGGAAACAAAGTTAATATAAATAGTAAAGTATTGAGTAAAGTTGTGGTGCGGTTAAAGGCGCGGTCAACTTCCGATTGTACGCGATCGCGTATTTCCAACTCAAGCCGCAATCGTTCCACTTCCTGCTGTTCCTGAACCGATAGGGTTGTGGCAGGAGGCTGAGGTTGGGCAACGGCAGCAGCAGCAGATAGAAAAAGGAAGGGAAGCGCCAGGGCAACTTGCTTATTGATCTTCATGAGAATACTCTTAGCTTTAATCTAAGTATTCCCAACCTGTGCCAAAACTATCAGGTACTAGGAAAATTTGTGCAATCCCCACCTATACAGTAATTAAAGATGCCTAATTAAAAAAGAAGTTTAATTAGGCATCTTTAATTTGATTCAACCTACTTGATAAACAAAGCTGAGAGTTGCCCAGGCATTGACATCTAAAGCATAGCTATCAGAGGATATACCAATATTTTCTCCAGACACAGACGCGATCGCGTTTTGCTTAACTAACGCACTAGCTTGATGTAAATCTTGCAGCAAGGCCCGCGCCACGACTAGCGGGTTAAACAATTCGGACACGCCTTCGCGCTGGGAACGCCGCCCAGAGGACATAGCAGCAAGGGTTTGGGTAAAGGGTGCGCGACTGGCGAACAGATGAATTTCCGCAAGCCCTGCCGGGGCTGCGATCGCCCATTCCAAGGATGGAGGTTGTGGCACCGTCAGAGTTGCCCCCGCCGGAATAAAAACATCTTGTAGGGCAGCGGTTGCTGCCGCCGTCGGGTTGGTTTCCAGGGACTCTGGAGTGGATGACGGGGGATAATAGGCGATGCCGGAGCCGCTGCTATCGATGCCGAGTAGTATGAAATAAATCGGGCGATCGCTATAGTTTTGAATTCGGTACTGGACGCGGCTACCAATTGGTAAAGTGGGGATGCCTGCAAGGGCGGAAAGTTTTGAATTTTGGGTATTGATTGAATCAAGATTAGTTTCCTGAGTCCTCCGCAAAGTTTCTCGTTGCAGCAGCACCTGTTCTGTAGGAGAAACCATTTCCAACGTCGCCCCAATTGGGAGACGAGAAGACCCTTCATTTGCCGTCAAACGCCATAACTTAGCCGCCAGCAGCGTTTTCAGTTTCGGGGTTAAACGATTAACAGCTATTTTTACCGCTTCAGTCGGTTCTCCAGCTGTGTTGAAAATCAGATCCCGACCGGGAGAAAATAGTGCATAGCTGCCCGCCGAGTCGGTAGTCTCCACTTTGCCAAACAAATAATCTGCGGGTTGTTCGCCTGCTGTGACAACGGATGAGACAGAACTAACATTGGCAAAAGCGCTGGTTGCATCTACGCGCTCAATTCGTTCTAGTTTGGCATCTAGAGCCACAGTCAAGCCGATATTTCGGGGCAAAACGCGGATGGATTCTTGTACCAGTTGCCCGACTTGCAAATTAGACGTTTCTGACCCAGAAACAACTCGCGCCTTGGCAGTCAAACCCTCCTTAAAACGAATTTGCACTTGTACAGGTTGTTCATTGTTCGGAGTTGATAGTTGATTGCTGTTAACCACGAACAGAGAATTTACTCCGTAATATTCCCAAATGGGTGCTGGTAATCCTGCCAGCCACAAGTGTAAGAATTTGCCGCCTTCTTCCACGGCCGTAATCACACCATCTGCACCAATACCGATTTCAGGTGTCAAATTATAGGCAAGCGCATATTGCTCGTTACTTTTTTGACCCATTAGCTGGGGCTGTTGCTCTTTACCTACCAGTTGTTCGACAACTCCAGCAGCCCGATTGAAGCTAACCTGAACCGTCGTGGGTGAGGTTGCTTGCCAGAGATGTTGAGTTAGGGCGTAGGTGAACATTCCGGCGCTAAAACCGCCCCAACGCGCCTCAGTTGCTGTTTGATTAGGGCCAGCTGCGGCCAGAACAATTCCAGGCATTTCGCCGGATAGCAGCTTGTTGAGTGCTTCTGGCGAAGACTTGAGACGCGATCGCAATTCTTCCTGAAAAGCTAGTTCCTCGTCGCTGGCTTCCTGTGCTAACACCGTTTCCGGGCAAGTGCGAATCCGCAGGTTGCCTTGGAGGACGGTATCGCCGTCACTGTAACTGGTATCGAGTACAGTTGTCACTTGGTCAGTAGCAAGCGATCGCAACAGCAAAAACAGCGTCTCTTCCAACAAATCATTCGCTACTGTTCCTTTGGTTGACAAAACGCCATCCACTGGCACTAAGGAATTTTGGATTCTAGATTTTGAAGCGATTTTTGGGGAGATTGATTCTTCCCAAAACATCGCGTGATTTTGGATTAAAGAATCATCTTCATCCTTCATCCTTCCCACGCGGCTACCGTAGCCGCTGAAGTGGAACAGCACCACATCACCTGCTTTCGCTTGTGCTGTCAAATGCTCAAGGAAAGCAGTTTCAATATTTTGGCGCGTTGCTTGAGCATCCGTCAGCGTCAAAATATCGCTGGGGTGAAAGCCAAACCTATGAATCAAAAGTTCCCGTTGCAGTTCCACATCCGTCACGCAACCCAAAAGAGACGCTACTTTCGTCTCCGTGGTATGGGGATACTGGTTAATTCCCACAAGTAGCGCCAACTTTCGCCCATTCGGTTGTGCCAGCGCCTGATAATAGCGATCCAGCAGAGGCACCGCTAGGCTTTGATCCCCCAGTAGAAGAGATAGCGCCGTTTCACTTACGCCCAGCGCCAAGAGCGCCAACCCCGCTCGTTGCAGAAAACTCCGCCGCTTCAATCCCATATCAGCTATTAGCTATGAGCCATCAGCTATAGCCTATCAGGGTCTAGGGAATACAGAGAATTGCAAATTAAAGATTTCAAATTTAAGCAGCCTCAAATCTCAAATCTCAAATCTCAAATTTTAAACTTGCAATCTCATATTTTTTTGCTTCCTCTGGCACCTGCATCGCCCTTGCCAATTCTGCCGCCACCTCTGGGCGAGAAAACTCTGGTGGTGGCAATTCACCGCGCCGCAACATTTCCCGTACCTTCGTCCCCGACAGGTGAATGCGTTCACCGGGAGCGCTGGGACTTGTCTTCGTCGTCGCCATCGTCTGAGTGCGCGTACAGTAGAAGGCGTGTTCAAACTTCATCGGCGTGATGCCCAATTCACCCGGTTCAAACTCATCAAAAATGTGCTGAGCATCGTAAGTTCCATAGTAATCGCCGACCCCCGCATGGTCGCGTCCAACGATGAAGTGAGTACAGCCGTAATTCTTGCGAATTAGGGCATGGAAAATCGCCTCTCTGGGGCCAGCGTAGCGCATCGCAGATGGATTAATTGCCAAAATTACCCGGTCTAGAGGATAGTAGTGTTCCAGAATAATCTCGTAGCAGCGCATCCGAATCTCTGCTGAGATGTCATCGTCTTTAGTGACTCCCACCAAGGGATGCAAAAACAAGCCATCTACAGTTTCTAAAGCACACTTCTGGATATATTCGTGCGCCCTGTGGATGGGGTTGCGAGTCTGGAAGCCGACAATCGTTTTCCAGCCCTTTTCCTTGAACATGGCGCGAGACTGGACGGGATCTATTTGGTAATTTGGGAATAAAGGATGAGGATCGCGATGCAACAGCCAAACTGATCCTGCAAGATGAATTTCTCCTTGCTTGTAAACAACCTTAACGCCTGGGTGCTTTTCATCATCGGTGCGATAAACATTCACCGCCTCGCGGGTTTTGTCATAGCCATATTTCTGCGTTAGTTCCATAACCCCGACAAAGCGCCCAGTTGGGTCGTCCAGACGCACCAAACCGCCTTCTTTGAGATTTGCGGCTACCGACTCGTCCACCGAAAGTGTGACGGGAATTGACCACGGGAGACCATTGGCAAGGCGCATTTCCATCACTACGCGATCGTAGTCGGCTTGTTCCATAAAGCCAGTCAGCGGGCTAAATCCCCCAATGGCAATCAGTTCTAAATCCGATGTCGCCCTTTCGTCTAGTTGCACTCTGGGCAAATAGTCGGCTTTATCGAGAAATTCTTGTTTTTGTTCCGGTGTAGCGATGCGATTAATTAGCTGACCGCCGTGAGGTGCTAGGCTCATATCGAATTGTAAATTTAGCTGCCAAATTATCCTACCAAGATATAGAACCCGGAGATAAGAAACCTAACCCCCCAGACCCCTTCCTTAGTAGGGAAAGGGGAGCCGGAGTTTCTTCCAGCTACAAATATTTTTCTTGTTCCCTCTCCTAAAAGGAGAGGGTTAGGGAGAGGTTCTTCAAGTTTGCACTGAAAATTCCTCTGGATCGATTCCCCAATTCACCCAGCAAATAGCTTCACGCGCTGACTTAACATCAGGAGGTACTCGCAAAGCATGAATAAATCCAGTGCTGGGACAAGTCATTTTTAATAAATAAATTGGCTCAATATCCACATCATCATCAATTTTTAATAGAGTGTATTCCTGCCAAAAGTCTAATTCAGCCGCTTGCCACTCTTGGCAAATTCGACTGTAACCAATTCCTTGGATTAAAACTCGCCTCAGTTCAGCGTTATCCTCTTCTAAAAGCCATTTTGCTTGCCACTGGTTCGGGTGCAGTACACCGTATTTTTCAGGTAATTTCACACCGTGGTAAGCATAGACGCTGAAACCATCAGCAAATTGAATGGCGGGTGCGCCTTCTGCGTGTAAACGTTGCTCGTTGTCGAAAGAGAGGATGCGAGGGCGATCGCACACAATGCAAATCTTTTCATAAGGGAAAATCCAGCCACACTCCTTAACTAGCGACTGTAACGCTTCTCCTTTTTTCTGCTCGTAAGTGCAATTTAAGACGGAAAAACAAAAGTCTAGTAAATTGGCATAATCAACTTTTGATTCTGGCTCAATGCAGTTAAATACTGGATTCCAAACTTTGTCATCTAGTGGGATATTTAGCTGTCCTTCTAGTTGGAGCCACAGTTTTCTCTTAATTGGACTTTCCAGTTGTCTCACCAGTTGGAGTTGCGGTTGATGGAGCAGTTGATACTTCAATTCATGGTGAAGTTGGCAGTTTATTTGGTCTTCTGGTTGCCGCAGCAGTCGCTTCTCTAGATCAAACCCCACTTCTCCTAACTCGTTGAGTCTCCTAAATTGATTCAATCGTTGCCTCAAAATTACATTTATTAAACCAGCAAAAGGACTATCACAAAAAAGAATATATGGCTCTTCAAAGCAAACTGCTGCGTAAGCTGCTTTTATTGTGTCTGCCGCTTTTTGACGAGCAATTGGCTCACTGGAAAGTGCAATCCGCCTCCACTTCTCCCGATAAACTGGAATTAAAGCTTCTTGTTCAGGCGTGAGTTGTTCAATTTTCTGTGACATCATGGTAAGCAGATAATAAAACCCCTAAAATTTTGTTGGCATTGCCTATAAAATATTCACTTAAATCAATAGAAACTACTTGTCCTTCTAATTTCAAAAATTTCCAAATAGTTCCAGTTGTTACAGTTCCATAAAGGGTTATAATTTCATTTCCCTCTCGTTCATTAAACAACTGTGCTGCTATCATTTCAGCTACACATTGCCCCAATCCAGCCTTAATATTTTCATTTTTCGCTTCTACAATAGTAAGGACTGGAGCGCTAATAAAAAGCTGTTCTGAGGAACGGCTAACTAGAAAATCACAGATCCCATTTAATCCTCTCGCTGTATCTACATTAAAATCCACACCTGAAAATAAACTAACTTGATAATTTAAGCGCCTCCTAACTTCAATCAGGATAGGGGCTATAATCATTTCAGAACGAGCTTTTTCAGTATTAATAGCAGTAGCTAAAGGAAGATTCTCTTTAAGTGTAAAAGCTAAATGTTCGCTACATTCTACCGGAGGAACAGCCGCAAATAAATCTACTGTTTCGTTAATCGTTAAACTAAATAGTTTTTTAAGTTCGCTTAGGGTGAAGTCACTATAAGCCATAGTTATAAAAAAAGAGGCAAAAGTAAAGTCTTTTGCCTCTATCTTATACCTTATTACTGTTTACTCAAACCTTTCGATAATTCCACCGCCGAGTACAATGTCCCCATCGTACAAAACCGCAGCTTGTCCAGGGGTAATCCCGAACTGAGGTTCATCGAAAACAAGCTTAATGCGCGAATCTTCCAGGGGGATTACGCTGACTGGTTCAGCCTGGGAACGATACCGGACTTGCACTTCGGCGCGGATGGGATTGGTGGGCTGGGGGATGGAAACCCAGTTTAGCCGTTGTATAGTGCATTCTGGCTTGTGAGTGCTAGCGCGATCGCCTACAATAACCCGATTCCGCACCGCATCCAACGCCACCACATACAACGGTTCCGCCGCCGCAATTCCCAGACCCTTACGCTGTCCAATCGTGTAGTGATGGATACCTGTATGCTGTCCCAACACCTTGCCCGACTGGTCAACAATATCGCCTTCTTTCTGGGGAATGAACTTATCCAGAAACGCTTGCATGGAACCGTTGGCTTCCACCAAACACAAATCCATACTTTCTGGCTTATCAGCAGTCGTCAAGTTAAATTCTGCGGCAATTCGTCGGGTTTGGGTCTTCAGCATTTCTCCCAGGGGAAACATTGTTCCAGAGAGCAAATCTTGTGTCAAATCATACAAAAAGTACGACTGATCCTTAGACGAATCTACAGCCCGACGCAGCTGGTAAAGTCCAGTTTCCGCATCATAACTGATCCGCGCATAATGACCCGTAGCAATGCGGTCAATTCCCAACTCTTCACGGGCATAGCGCAGCATTGGGCCAAATTTCACCGCCTTATTGCACTGAGAACATGGCAACGGCGTGATACCCGATTCGTATCCCGCAACTAGGTAATCGACAATATTTGTCTGGAAAACATCTCGACTATCAACAATGTGATGAGGAACGCCCAACTGTTCGCAAATTGAAGCCGCATCGACCATCCCTTCAGAGCAGCATTGACCTTTACCCTTCATTAGCCAAAGGGTAAGGCCAACAACTTCGTAGCCCTGATGGTGCAGGGTTGCGGCTGCGACGGAACTATCAACTCCTCCGGAGAGACCAACGACGACTTTGTTCATGGAACGAAAATTTGAATGACTGAATTATCAGTTTTTTCTCTAGAGTAACATTTTGGTTGTTAGTCATTAGTTATTAGCAGATTACTGGCAGAGGTGTCCCGCCGGTGCTACAGAATAATGACTAATTGTGGTAAATTTACTACAAATTTTGCCGCCACAATTTCTGAAAGATGATCGGGAGGGCTGATTGGAAATGAGTAGCGATCGCCATAATCTAGAAACCAGTCGCGAGAGAAAAAGTAAAACTTCTTTCCTCCTACGCCTCCTAGCTTGCCTCTTTTGGGGCGGATGTTGGTTCGTGGCATCTACGCCAGCTTCGGCAAGACCCCTCCCTAGACCACCGGATGTGATTCCTGGCTTACCTCCATCACCAAATGTTGAGCCAACGGCTCCTCAAGATCGTTTACCATCACTCTCACCAAATCCTGCTGGTAGACGTGAATTTGACTTTCAAGCACCACCGCCAAGGACACGCAACAGAAATAGAGATGAGAATTTCTTAAGAGAAGGTAGAACTTCTCAGCTATATGGGGTTTACATCAACGGCGATAGTCCCCTGCTGTTAGCGCAAGTCCGCAGGATAGAACCGGAAGCTTTTGTGCGGCAGGGCGGGGGCATGATCCAAGCGGGAGTATTTTCTGATCAATCTAATGCCCAGCAGCGTGTTCAAGCTTTGGAAGAATGGGGCATTATGGCACAAGTTAATACTTATTCTGGTGATGATGTCGATTCTCGTCCTGTAGAAAGAGGTAACGAAATTGATGGCGTAGCCTATTTCGTGGTTGTTCCGGGAAGTAAGGAATATTTACCCGATATTGCCGCCCAAATGATTCGGTTGGGCTTCCCAGAGAATGCTGTTGCTCAAAGAAACTCACCGCGAGGGCCGCACGTTGCAATTGGCCCTTTTGCAGAACAATCAGAAGCAGAGCGTTGGACTAGCTTTCTGCGTTCTAATGGTATGGATGCGCGGGTTTATTTTGGAAGATAGATGGTGATTGGGGATTGGGATATTCATAGGTTACAGGCTGGGAAAATTATCTTACCAATTACCAATTACTTCGTGACTAATAGCTGAAAGGAAACTCACCTTGGTACAGGCGAAAAAACGGCAAGAACAAATTGAGCAAATTGTGGTGACTGCCCAACAAATGCGCGAAATTGAAGGGCGCATATTTGCGGCGGGAATGCCTGTGGCGGCTTTGATGGAAAAGGTGGCAAAGTTAATTGCATCTCGAATTGAAGCGCTTTATCCTTCCACAAAAACGCGGCGTGTTGGCGTGTTGGTGGGGCCAGGCCACAATGGGGGCGATGCGTTGGTGGTTGCCCGCGAGTTGCACTTTCAGGGTTATGAGGTTGTTGTTTATCGTCCGATTTCTAAGTTAAAGGAATTGACTTCGCAACACGCCCAATATGCTGATAGTTTGGGCATTCTTTGTTATGAGCAAATTGAGCAATTGCAAGGCTGCGATTTAATAATTGATGGTTTGTTTGGGTTTGGCTTGGAAAGAACGTTAGAAGGCCCCATTGCTTCTGCTATTAATCAGTTAAATGAGTGGTCGAAACTTGTAATTAGTATTGATTTGCCTTCGGGTTTGCATACCGATACTGGCGAGGTTTTGGGTACAGCGGTTCGTGCGACTCGCACGTTTTGCTTGGGTTTGTGGAAACTTGCTTTTTTGCAGGATCAAGGGTTGGAATATGTCGGGACTGCTGAACTGATAGATTTTGATATTCCACTTGCTGATATCTGGGCAGTTTTGGGAACACCGAAATTGAAGCGCGTGACAAAAACTGCTGCGATCGCTTATCTTCCTATACCCCGCCCCCCAGTGACTCACAAGTATAAACAAGGACATCTGCTGCTGATTTGCGGTTCTCACAAGTATGGTGGAGGCGCAATTCTATCCGGTTTGGGAGCGAGAGCTAGTGGTGTTGGGATGCTCTCAATCGCAGTGCCGGAATACCTGAAACCGTTACTGTTGGCACAGTTGCCGGAAGCGCTAATTATTGGTTGTCCGGAGACAGAAACGGGCGCGATCGCATCCTTACCAGATATCGAACTTGCTTCATTTAGCGCGATCGCTTGCGGCCCCGGTGTAACAAAAGATGCCACGTCAGTAGTTGAAAAAGTTTTAGCAAGCGATCGCCCTCTGGTTCTCGATGCCGATGGTTTGAATATCCTGGCTGAATTGGGAACCATCCCGGCATTATCCAAGCGTCAAGCTGCAACGGTTTTAACGCCTCATGCTGGTGAGTTTAAGCGTCTGTTCCCAGATTTAGGCGATCCGACCAAAGACCGAGTGCAGGTGGTGCGCGAGGCATCTAAACTCAGTGGTGCCACGATCCTCTTGAAGGGGGCGAGGACTGCGATCGCTAATCCTTCTGGTTCAGTATGGATTGTGCCGGAAAGCACACCAGCATTAGCCCGTGGTGGTAGTGGGGATGTGTTAACTGGGTTAATGGGTGGACTTGTGGCAGCGGCATCCTCAAAGGCATTGCCTCTAGAAGAGGTGGTGCAAAGTGCGGCTTGGTGGCACGCTCAAGCGGGAATTTTGGCTTCCCAGGAGCGAACTGAGTTGGGAGTCGATGCGTATACTTTGACACAGTATTTGATGGCAGTAGTGCGTGAAGGAGTTGAATAAGCGATCGCTTTGTCCTCAATCTTCCCCTAACGTCAGTAAACCTGCTTTTCTATCTACTACTAACCGCCGATTTTCTAGCCACTGCAAACCTAGCAAAACCTCGGTAATTTCTTCACCGCCTAGAACGGGAATAGTAAACTCTTGACCATTAAAAACAACACTACCTGCGTAGAGGTTAAACTTAATTTCTCCCCGTGCAGTCTGCATATCCTGTTCCCGGATAAATGTCCATCCCAAACTCTCTACATCTTGGATATCCATCGCCAACCACTCAGTAAATCCCGTATCTAGCAACGCATTGACCGTAACTCCTGAACCATCACCTGCTATCAAATCAATCTCAAAAAGCAGCTCACCCTTTTCACCAAAATAGCCTTGAATCATATTCTGCCAACGCACCCTGCCTCATTCAAGCGCTTTTCCAGAATTCGGGCTTCGGGGTATTTCTCGCGGGCTTTTTGAAAGGCGATTTCTGGATCGGGGTCAATAAAATAATCTCCACTTTCTGGCTCAATCATAATTGACCAGTTGTAATGTTCCTTAACCAATTCCGAGTAAACTCGGTTAAAAATCTCTCGGCATCGCTGGGCAAATGCTTCATTCTCAGCGTCGCGTCTAGCTATCTCTTCTGGAGAAAGTGGTGTGCGGTCGGGGAAAATTCGGCTGCCGCGTGGCACTCGCCTATGGGTTTTCTGGCTCATTATTACAATTAGGTTAGTGGTGGAAACTTTAATATTATATCTTGAGGTAATGTGGCGCGATCGCGTAAATTGCATTATTTAAAATTGACATATTTATGAAAGCGATCGCATTTGAAAATAACTGAAATGGAGTATTAATAAAAAAGTGATTATTATCGTAATGGGTGTTTCTGGGAGCGGTAAATCTACCGTTGCTGAATTGTTGGCAAAAGAACTGAACTGGGATTTCAGCGATGCTGACTCCTTCCACTCGCCAACTAATATTGAAAAGATGAGCCAAGGCGTTCCCCTCACCGATGCCGACAGAATGCCTTGGCTGCAAGCAATGCAACAAGCCATCGACCAATGGCTACAAGAAGATAAAAACGTAGTTCTAGCGTGTTCTGCCCTGAAAGAATCCTATCGTCAAGCACTGTGGCGAGACCCCGAACAAATGGAGTTAGTTTACCTCAAGGGAAGCTTTGAAGCGATCGCGCAGCGACTAGGGTTGCGCCAAAACCACTTTATGACCAAAAAGCTCCTGCAAAGCCAGTTTGACACCCTAGAGGAGCCACAAAAAGGCATCACAGTAGATGTTTCTGGGCCGCCAGACGCGATTGTGCAGCAAATTCAGAGGCATCTTGGAGTTTAGATTCCTCATCCAAAATCCGAAATCTAAAATCTCAACCCCACGCCACCCTGCACCGAGACAGCCGTTCCGCCACCGTCGCGGTAGGCATCAAAAGCAATAATCGCGTTGCCAAAAAGCACTGTATTGCTATTAGGAATAACGTAATCAATCCCAGGCTGTAAAGCAAAACTGGTTTTATCTCCTACAGGTGAAGGTGTTCTATTTCCACTGCCAAAAGCAACACCCGCCCCCAAGTAAGCATCAGTTTGCCAATTAAGCGGGACATCATAAGAAATCGTTGACACAACCGCAGGACTAGCACCAATCAAAGCTTGCGCTCTTAAAGAAATAGGAGCTTGCAGCAGTTTATAGCGTACAGCAATCACCCCTCCCGCTTGGCGACCTTCTCCGAAATCGTTTTCATTAATCCCCACCGTAGCACCAACACCTACGTAACTTCCGTATGCTGCCTGAGCTGATACTGGCTTGCCAAAGCTAATGCCTACTCTACCAGAAGCCGAATCAGCTACGGGAACTAAAAAGTAAAAACTTAAAACTAGCAAATAAAAAAGGCTTTTTCTTACCTTCTTCCTTTTACCTTCTACAGCGGCTCCCAATTCCAAAAGCAAACCCATAAAATGCCCCATTTCCCCACTCCTCAACGCCTATGAAGCATAAAGCTCCATATTTTTGTCGATTTTATTCTAATTTATCTTGAATTTCCAACCGTAAGGTGTTGTTGACAACAAGAAGCAAAAAACCCCGTTCAATTTCTCTGAACGGGGTTTTGTCTCTCGATTGGTTTCTTATGCCGAAAACTTACTCTCCAACTGGCACGATTACCTTATCAATCACATGGATAACGCCGTTGCTGGCTTGAATGTCAGGCTGGACAACTTTGGCGTTATTCACCATCACGCCATCAGTTCCTTTCTTCACCTTCACCGAACTGCCTTCTACAGTAGCAACCGAACCGGAACTCAACTGAGTGGATGTTACCTTACCCGGAAGGACGTGGTAAGTCAATATTTTAGTCAATAAAGCTTTATTCTCTGGCTTCAGCAACTCTTCCACAGTACCAGGAGGTAAAGCAGCAAAGGCTGCATCTGTCGGCGCAAAAACTGTGAAGGGGCCAGCTTGCGATAGGGTGTCAGTCAAACCTGCGGCTTTTAGGGCAGCAGTGAGAACCTTGAATGAACCATTTTCAGCAGCTACAGAAACTACGTTGCCGTTCTGGGATGTGGTTGCTCCTTCTTTAGGAGATGGTGCCGCATTTGTATCCCTCGGAGCCTTGCGATCGCTATTGTTGCTAGGCTGGCTGATATTAGTTGGGGTTTGGGGTTTGGGCTTCTCCTGGGCAATGGCTGGCAAACCCATTAGCACACTAGCACTTACAACTGCTACTAGGCTAGCCAGGGGTTGAATCAAATTTTTACGATTCTGGTTATTCATTGCTGAAGATTTCCTGAAAGCTAGGAGTCCATTAACTTAAATTAACTTCACTTTTTGTTGCACTTCTTTACATCTGTCTTTAGGATGAGCTTCCCGCTGCTGTCCCTACAGTTGAAGCGACACAAAATAGGAGAAATTTGGAGTTCTAAAGTTGAAAAAAGGTTTGACTGATAAAGGTTGTAAGCCTTAAAAATCTTCGGATCAACTCGCTCTTAATCTAGCTGTTACTAAGTTGATAATATTCCTTTAGACATACTCCATAAGAAAGCCTAAAGTTAGGCTGGCGGGTAAAGTTAGCTGAAATAGGAAATACTTCATACTTGGGACTCTAGACTTTTTCTTTTCGATTCAACCCCTAGCAATCCCTAATTTGGAGCGATTAAACAGCGATCACTACCTCTTCCATCTGAGGAAGTAGCACGATTGTCATCTCATCAGCAACCGTCCTACAGGTTGAAACCTTCCTTGTCAGCCAAAATTTCATCAACTTAAGATAGCAAGCTGTAAAAACAATTTTTTTCAGCAAAAAATACAAATTTATACTTTAAAATTCTATGCCTTTTGGTTATAACCTCTGATAGAGGGTACCAAGATACCGCAGTTGATATTCTGAGAATAACAAAAGAAAAAAATAAAACGTTAATAACCACGGAGTTGAAAAATGGGAATTATTGCTTGGATTGTTTTAGGTTTGATTGCTGGCGCTATTGCTAAAGCCATCTATCCCGGTCATCAAGGCGGCGGTATTTTCGCAACAATGGGTTTAGGTATTTTGGGCGCGTTAGTTGGTGGCTATTTAGGAAGTATGTTCTTCGGTACGTCGGGAGGCGCAGCCTATGGAGCGCTAACTATTCCTAGCATTGCCTTTGCAGTCTTGGGCGCACTGGCTCTACTATTTCTGTGGGGTCTATTTACCCGTCGGAGTGCTTAATAATAAAGTTTTTGAAACGTTAATAACTACGGAGTTGAAAAATGGGAATTATTGCTTGGATTGTTTTAGGTTTGATTGCTGGTGCTATTGCTAAGGCTATCTATCCTGGCCATCAAAGCGGTGGTATTTTCGCAACAATGGGTTTAGGTATTTTGGGTGCGTTAGTTGGTGGCTATTTAGGAAGTCTTTTCTTCGGTACGTCGGGAGGCGCAGCCTATGGAGCGCTAACTATTCCTAGCATTGCCTTTGCAGTCTTGGGCGCACTGGTTCTACTATTTCTGTGGGGTCTGCTTACCCGTCAGAGTGCTTAATAAAAACTTTTTTTGATACATATAATGAAAGTCCTCTAACTTGAAGTTAGGGGATTTTCATTATATTCGTTGAAATCGTAATATCAGCCGCAATCTATATTTATAAAATTAATAATTTAGATGTAAAAATAACGGGATAAAATAAAATTAAGGAATTTAAAATACTTTATAAAAGTATTATTTATAAATAATATAGGCTCTACCGAACATGGTATGTAAAATAAACTGAAATTAGCTGGCAAAATGCCAAGTCAGAAAACTTCTTAATTTGAAATTGTTGAAGTTTCTAAACCCATAACCTCTTCGTT
>NZ_JACJOK010000063.1:0-44523 GCF_014695505.1 Trichocoleus sp. FACHB-90 | reverse complement strand
AATTTCAGAATGAAGAATCCTTCTTTTTGATAAGCGGTGAAAACCGTAACGTTCGGTAAGTTTAATAAGGTATCTAGATGAAAGTCCATTGTTCTTTTTGGGTAAAATGTAGCAATTGCTACATTTTACCCCATGATGCCGCAAGACCCCTTCTGTTTCTAGTGTTGGTCAAAGTCAGATAGTTGGACTGGCGAACAAGTGTATTGGCGTACGGAATGGTAATTCTGAAAGTGGAACACCGCTTATTCTATGGGAATGTAACGGAAACGCTGACCAAAGGTGGTCATTGACATCTCAGGGTTCCTTGCAAGGACTCGCAGGTAAGTGTATCGGCGTACAGAATGGTAATTCTGAAGGTGGAACGCCGCTTATTCTATGGGAATGTAACGGAAACGCTGACCAAAGGTGGTCATTGACATCTCAGGGTTCCTTGCAAGGACTCGCAGGTAAGTGTATCGGCGTACAGAATGGTAATTCTGAAGGTGGAACGCCGCTTATTCTGTGGGAATGTAACGGAAACGCTGACCAAAGGTGGAGCATTCAGTAACGTTAAGCAGTGCGATCGCCGATCTTGTAGGTTGGGTTGACGCAAGGAAACGCAACATCCTCTGCTCGCGATCCTAACCGCTTCTGCCATCTCAGGGCGATCGCGCTTTCTATAACTCAAGTACAGCTCAATTATTGCCAACATTTGCAGGGCGATCGCTCCTCCAAACTTGTCCATCTCCTCACTAGATAACTAGAGATGAGGGTGAAAGATGCGGCCCCTTACTTACTTCACCACATGGGAGTCGATCGCATCTTTTCACCTATTCATCTTTTCACCAGATAACATTTTAAAGTTGCTAAAATCATATTAATATACAATTAACTCAATAACTAAACTTGAGTTTAGCTAATGACATTAACACTCCTCGAACGAGATGCAGAACCAATTTTAATTGACGAGTTGACCTGGCGAGAATTCAAAGTAGTCGAACAGCTAATCGATCGTCCGGGCGTTAGGCTGTCTTTTTTAGATGGAGTCATGGAGATTCGTAAAGTGCCGGGTAAAAAACACGAAACCATCAAAGAACGCATCGGGGCTTTATTAGAAATATATCTCGAATTCTTGGGTTTTGATTTTACTCCAACTGGCTCAATGACGCTAGAAAGCGAATCTGGACGAGTTAAACGCGAAGCAGACAAATCCTATGAACTTGGGTCAGATAGAGAACGCCCTGATTTAGTAATTGAAGTTATTGTCACCAGTGGAGGTATTGACAAACTAGAAGCATACAAACGCCTGAAGATTCCTGAAGTTTGGTTTTGGGTAAACGATCAACTGTCGTTTTATACTCTAGGGAATACGGGTTACGAAACCGTTTCTAAGTCGCAACTTTTACCAAATCTAGATGTAGCTCTACTAATTCGCTGTATCAACATAGCAAACCATACTCAAGCACTGCGAGAATTTCGAGAAGGTATCGGGAATTAAATCATTAAACCTCTTGCATAAATGCCTTGAACTAAAGTTCAGGCTTAAAGCTAAAACCCGTTAAAACGGGTTGAAAATGTTTGTCAGTTAGCTTTAGCTAACGTTGGCTTTCAGCCCGAAATTTATTTCAGGGCTGACTTTTGCAAAAGGTCTATTATTTTCAACTTGGAAAGGACGAATTAACAGAAAACAGTGGTAGGGTAGGCATTGCTCGCCTTATTTGTTCGTAGAGCGGCTCATCGCCGCAAAACTCGTTCATCTGGTCTCCCAACAATCAGAGGATTCAGAGGGAAGGAAGCGATCGCGTTCTTACTTGTTTATAACTACCGACGAAAGCGTTTATACTAAAACTGTCTGCCCAGTTTCTGCTGAACGACGGGCAGCATCGGCAACTTTGAGGGCGTATAAACTCGCTTCTGGGGTTACATATAGCGGAGTGCCTTCAATTAGATGATCTAAAACCATGCCAGTATCTTTAGCAAATAAACCCCGTCGTCCTCCCACTTCAATTGGCGTTGTTTCATTCTCCTTTATCAGCTTGCCTTCATCTCCATCGAAAATTAATCCCCCCTGTTCTCCGTGAACCTCAAAACTTCGTGATGGTTGCCAGAGATGTTCCCCTTTTCCATAAATCACCTCTGCGACAACGCCGTTGGTAAACTTTAGCTGGGCTGTGCAAAGACAGGATTTGTAGAATGGGGACTGGGAACTGGGGACTGGGGACTGGGGACTGGGGAATTGGAAGGATTTCCTAATTTCTAATCCCCCATCCTTAGTTTCCAATTCGCCCCAAAATCTGGCTTGACAGCTGACGGTGGCTACGGTGCCAAACAAATCTGTTAGACGGTGGATGCGGGAAAGTGCGCCACTAAAGGGAAAACCAAATAGTTCTGGGTGATATGTCCAGCGTTCGGGTGCTGGACGTTGGGGATTGATGGTGCTGTAGCGGGCGTAAAAAATTTCTCCAATTTGAGGTAAAGTTTGTCGCAGTGCTTGATGCAATCCGCCGAGTAGTTCTATATGTTCGATGTGCAGCAGTTGGTTTTTTTCTTTTGAAGAGGCGATCGCTTCTTCTGCAACCTTAACTTCTAAGGCGAGGGGATACTCGACGACTACGTGTTTACCGGCGTTAAGTGCGGTAAGCGCGATCGCACCATGACTTTGATTCACTGTGCAGATGATCACCATATCCACATCTTCACGACAAACCAACTCTTCCCAAGATGAGACGGCAAGGCAAGAGTAAGTTTGACTGAATTCCTCTGTTTGTTCTGGCCTATGCCCAGCAACTGCTACCAGATGGGCGCGTTCTTCAGATTGCAACGTTTGCGCCCGTAGTTTAGCAGCAAATCCGGTTCCCACCAGCGCCACACGTATCGGGAGCTTACCAGACCAAACAGGATGAGAGACTGATGTTGCCATTGTCAATCAGGCGCGATCGCTAACACAGTAAAATATTCCTAAATCACTATTATTTGACTTCTTCATAACTGCCTTTTATCTAACTATTAATTGTTATTATTAATTCCATATATAATCCCCTCTAATCCATTCACCCTAAAAATATATCTGGATGTTCAGGATAAAGTGTTAACTGAACATAGTATCACTGGTGTAGCATAACACTGATAAATATAAGTAATTAGGATGGAACCGAAAAAGTTTATTATGAATACCATTCACACTATTTATTGATTTGGTGTAAAAGATTCGGATTTTTCCCGTAGTATCAGAAAGGAAGTGAACCCAGCAAGCAGACCTTTGCATGAGCGAAGTGAGCTGGAAGGGTCGCTCTACAAATTTCTAGTGCCATTTCGACTAAGTGAGAGGAACGCTGCATGGCAACCTATAAGGTTACATTAATCAACGAAGCTGAAGGTCTGGATACCACAATTGATGTAAACGACGATACCTATATTCTCGACGCTGCCGAAGAGCAAGGCATTGACTTGCCTTACTCCTGTCGGGCTGGTGCTTGCTCTACCTGCGCTGGCAAGATAACTGCGGGTGAAGTCGATCAGTCTGACCAATCTTTCTTGGATGACGATCAGATTGAAGCTGGCTACGTCCTGACTTGTGTGGCTTATCCCAAGTCTGATTGCACCATCATGACCCATCAAGAAGAAGAACTGTACTAATAAGATCAGTCAATGGTCTGTTAAGAGTTGGAAAGTTGGAAGGTTTGAACCTTCAAATGTCTACTGACAACTGACTACTGACAATTCATTGTTTTAGGAGGGACACCATAACGAGTGTCCCTCCTAAAATTTTTTTCAGGAATTGGGCTGGGTTTGTTGGGATCTATCCTGCCAAAAGGTAATTGACTCGTTGAGAGGTTCAATTTGCGCCCCTGGATAGTAGAAGTTGAGAATCTGTTGACTTGACCAACCTACTTTAGCCAGATTGAATGCGCCTGTTTGACTCATCCCCACGGCGTGTCCTAGTCCACCGCCAACAAAGGCATAACCTTTTAGGCTTTTGTCGGCACCATAAATAGGTTGCAGGTAGAACAGAGTGCTGCGGGGTGCCATAAAGGCGCTGCGGACATCATCTTTGTGGATTTCAATTACACCTGTGTCAGTTTGCACCGCTAATCTGAGAATACGTCCTGAAGGACTTCTCTCCACCACCCGTAACTGCTTAATTGTGTTAAACGGGACAAAAGGAGTCTTTGTTCTTTGGAGATAACGCTTTAAATCTTGGGCAATCTGGACAATAGTGCTAGACCGACTCCAACGAAACCAATTCGCGCCAGTTTCATTAAATCCTTGTTTTAGGTTAATGAACCGCCGGATGTTTTGCTCAGAAGCCAAAGGAAACTGCGACAAGTTCCAAACAGAGTTCGCTGAATCTACCACAACTTGGAGATAGGGGCGATCTGAGCCATTCCAAACATCGCTAAAATGAGCTGTAACGCCGCCAGTGGTACTCGAATAAAGGGCATCCACCAGTTCATTCTGGTAAGTTAGCACTTTGCCTTTGGTAGCTGCGATCGCTTTGTCGGTAGTTGGCACTGTGCCAGTTAGACCTTTATAAACTTGGCAGTGAGTATCGGCACACAATTCATACCCATCCACCGTAAATCGGCGCAAGTTCCGTAAAGCGTAAGTTCGAGCTATAATTGCCTGCGCTTCAGCCGCCGCATACGGCGCACCAGCATCAAGTTCGTGCGGTACCACACCCCGCAGATAAGTTTCTAGCGGCACCTGATTTACTAGGGTGTAGGTGCCGTAGGCATTTGGTTGCAGCTGCAAGGGGCCGGCGTAGAGAAAACTATTTTTGGCGTTTTTACCTTTTTGAACCTGGATCAGGTTTTTGGCAGCCGTAATCTCCATTTTATCGCGGCTGTACTTAACGCCATTCACGACTAAAGACGTTTTTGGCACCTGCTGCACAATTTCCGTATCCAGAAAGGCAGCTTGATTGCCTTGAGTTTTGAGGCTCTGCAACAGCCAGCGGCGCACTAAAGGCGTTTTGTAAACATCTCGTTTTGCCCAAACCTGCCAGCGTTCCGGCTGCGCCACTTCAACTTGAATTCCCTTTGCTTTCCACTGGTTAGCACTATATTCCGCTGTCTCAAAACTGCGGTAGGTTCCCAGAACAAGCTTTTCCTCTAGCACTGGATCAGGTAACGGTTGCATTGTCACTTGCAGCTTGACATTGCTTGCTCGCAGGGTTTGTTGGCGATCGCCTGCATCAAAACGCACAGTTAAGCGATCGCCTGTTGTTGCAGCTAACGTCATTTCATCAGTCGGTTCCTCACCAAACCGCTGCACTACACCTACTTTCAGTTCTACATCCGATTTAGCTGGGGGCGCTCCTGACGCCGCCGTGAGTCCCACCAGACAAAACACCGTTAGGACGGTGCTAGACCAGTGGCTCAACCGATTTTCCGCCCCAGCCGGACGAATAAATTTCCGACGGTTCGGCTTGGTCTTTACCAAAATCTGTCTCAAGGTGTAACCCTTTTTTTGCATGAACTATCTGAGGATAGAAGACTTTTTGATAGATGTAACCCTATATTCAGTCTCAAACTAGGTAGCTAGTTGCTCCATCTATTGTGCTAGAAGCAAGGCACAAATGCGAAGGGGATGAGCGAGAATCTTCAGCTTGATTCACAATGGCTGGTTGCAAAACGAAGTCATAACGAGTATGATTTAGAAGGAAGGAAGATAGATGGAGACAGCGACTCGTCCTATGGTAAGGGTTCAAGAGATACCCCTGCGAAAAATTCACCGTCCTCTGCCCCGACAAACTGACCCAGCTAAAGTGGCAACTTTGATGCAATCGATTGAACTAATCGGTCAGCAAGAACCCATCGACGTGCTGGAAGTGGATGGAGAATACTATGGTTTTTCAGGTTGTCATAGATTTGAGGCGATTCAGCGTTTAGGTCAAGAAACCATTCGTTGCCGCATCCGCCGCGCACCGCGTTCTGTTCTGAGTATGCACCTAGCCTGAGCATGAAAACGTTCATTGTTCAAGAGTAGCACTACAAGCTTCCATGAATTATGAACCGAGAATATAATCTACACAAGCCGTCAGGTGCGCTTTTTTATACTTTCACTACAAGGATCGAGACATAATGACCAGCAAGAATAATTCTTCCCGTCTCTACCCGACCAGCATTGACATTGTCCCAGAAACTCGGTCTAAAGTGATTGAGCTTCTTAACCAAACCCTGGCAACCACCCTCGACCTAAAAACTCAGGTGAAGCAAGCGCACTGGAATGTTAAAGGTATGGATTTTTACCAGTTGCACTTACTTTTTGATGAACTCGCCACTGAGTTAGAAGAATTCATCGATTTGTTTGCCGAAAGGGTGACAGCCTTGGGAGGGTTGGCAATGGGAACAGCTCGCACGGCGGCGAATGAGTCCATGCTGCCAGAGTATCCTTTTGATATTCTCGACGGCAAAGATCATATCACAGCTTTGTCAGACCGCTTTGCACCATACGCCAAATCGCTGCGCCAAAACATTGATGCTTCAACCGAGTTGGGTGATGCTGATACTGCTGACCTTTACACGGAAGTTTCTCGCGTAATTGATAAGCGGTTGTGGTTCTTAGAAGCACATCTACAAGCTTCAGCAGTAACTTCTACTGCTGCTTTAAAAGAAGTAGTAGCCAGCAACTAACGCCAAATTAAGTTTTTTGACACTCCCCTGGCTAAAGCACAGGGGATTCTTCATTCTTAGACTCAGATGAGCCAATCTTCGCAGCAAAATTACACCCAGCTGTTGCAGGACTTAATGCAGCAGGTGGGTATTTCTAGTTTTAAAGCTTTGAGTCGAGAAGCTGGCGTTTCTGAACGACAGGTTAAGCATCTGCGGTTGGGAGAAGTGTCCCAGATGCGGGTAGAAACACTCTTCAAAATTAGTCAAGTGCTGCAAGTGTCGGTGAGCGAGTTACTGACAATTTTTGGGAAAATGGAGGAACTGGGGACTGGGGACTGGGGGCTGGGGACTGGGAATGCGCCAAAGGTAGAGGAAGCGCTGAAGCAGGAGTACCAGCTTCTTTCGGCGCAGATGAAGCAGCAGCGGGAGACTTTGCTGCTGGAATTTCAACACTCAAGTCTGCAAATTTTGGAATCTTTTTTAGTATATTGGCCTACAGCTGCTAATAAAGCCCAGGAAAATCCTCAGATGGCGGCGGTGCAATTGCTGCCTTTGGTACGTCCGGTGGAAAAGCTGCTGGCTGCGTGGGGAGTGGAAGCGATCGCATCTGTCGGTGCAGAATTACCTTACGACCAAAAGCTACATCAACTCATCGAAGGCACCGCTCAACCAGGGGAAATGGTGAAAGTCCGTAACATCGGCTACCGCCAAGGAGAGAAACTTCTGCACCGTGCCAAAGTCAGTGCTATTTCTAAAGCATGAGCGTACTAAGCTGACTACACTCAAAACCACGCAACACCAAGCACTCTACGAATCTCCCGTTTGGCTGATGAATCTCCTGTATAGATTTGTTGCACTGATAAGAGTGAATATCTCTGGAGAACATAACAATTATGCGTCCTTTAAACATAGGTTTAACAGAAGAGCAGCGTCAAGGCGTGACCGATTTATTAAATAAGGATCTGTCGGATGCCTACCTGCTATTGATCAAAACCAAAAAATACCACTGGGATGTCGTCGGGCCTCAGTTCCGCTCCCTACACCAACTGTGGGAAGAACACTATACCGCGTTGACGGAAAGCATTGATGCGATCGCTGAGCGAGTTCGCGCCTTGGGTGGTTATCCCGTAGGAACTGCGGAAGGCTTCCTGAAGTACGCTTCTCTCAAAGAAGATCCGGGTACTCTTCCCAACGCATTTCACATGGTAGAAAACCTCGTGTCAGATCACGAGCAAGTTATCCGCAATCTGCGCGAACACATCGATCAGTGCGGTGATAACTTCCACGATCAAGGTACAGCTGATTTCCTCACCGGCTTGATGGAACAACATGAGCAAATGGCTTGGATGTTGCGTTCCTTCATCGAAGGGGAATCTATTCAGCCAGACGGCAGACTTTCGGCAGAAGGTCTGAAAGTTCCCGTCAATATGAAGTAATTCATCGGGAAAAGTAGACACTGAGGAGGTAGAACTTAATCTACCTCCTCAATTTTTTATGCAGCTAGAACTGAGTCCTACTGAAGCAATTAAATTAGCTAAACAAGTAGCAAATTTGCTCCCATCTCCACCACGAATTTATCAGAATGCGAAGGGGCGTGTTGAAAAATGGCCTGATTCCCCTGGTTTAGAAAAGATTTTAACTTTACAGTATGTAGGCGGCACTCCAATTCCCCCTGAATGCTACCCTAAGATAACCCTTTTTACAGTTACCTTTGAAGGCGAAGCTGCTAAAAAACAAGATGATTCGGTCACTTTAATTCAAAAATTAAAGGACAGGATCTTTTTCCGAAAAAATAATTCCTCAGTTTACTTACCTGTGGGAGGGCAAAACGTAGTCTTTGTTTCTCAGTGTGGTGGTAAACATAGTTGGTGGTTTCATGTTGCTACAGACCGTCAAGTTCAGTTTATTCTTGAGTCAGGGGATAATTTAATTTCCTACTATGACGGGCCTCCGCATTGCTGAAAGAAACGATAAAATTAGTAGAACTTTTGCGGCTATTTGGCGCTCAAGAAAAGAATGCACAATTCATTATTGTGCATTTCTATAGCAATCTTGTTTGAGTTGTGAGATGCCGTTAATATGAAGTAATTTGGCTAGTGGTAATTGGTAATAAATTTACCAATATCAAAAGTATGCGTAGGGTGGGCAATGCTCACCCTACGCAGTATTCAAGCATTGGAGATGTGGAACTTTAGTAGATATCTGGCACTCGTATAGAAAAGAACAATCTGCCACTGAGTGCCAAAAGTTATGATCCTCCCGGCTTTACTCTTAAGCCTATACAGCGCAGTTACACCAGTTTTACCCCTGCAACCAAATTCTCAGATAATTGTGCAACGTCCAACTTGGAAGCGCATCAACAGACAAGTTACTGTAAGCGTTGCGATCGCGTTAGCCAAGGAAGCAGCAAACAAGCAAAAATCTCCACCCCGCATTTATGCTTATTATGGCCCCTTATCAGTCGGCGGCAGTCTTGGCGCATGGCCCGATAAACCCGGTTCAGTGCAAACTGGTTACAATACCTGCGGCGCACCCCCTCCCCCAGCACTGATGAAGAATTGCAATCAACCTATGACGCTGACGACAGTGGTTAATCCCCGTAAGTCTAGAGGAGGCTACACTGTGATTTTTGAATCTAGATGGGGTGAAGCCAATTCCCGTTACAACAGTTGGCAGTTTGATGTAGGTGTAGACCGCCGGGTAACATTTGTGGGTGAAAAGGGAGATGGCTTACCCCCAATGGTGCAGTGATATTAATTTTTCTTTGTGATGCAACATATGCGATCGCGCCAATTTACTCTTGGGGTTGGAGCGATCGCAGAAAATTGTAAGCGTACCGCCAATATAGCAATTCAAGGGTTGGGTACGATACATCTGTAGGGACATGGCAATCCCATGTCCTTACTAAGGTAGACCGGACGTTAGAACCGCGATATATTCCGCCCAACTGAGAAACGCTATAAAGTAAATTGGCAGAAATAGTTAAGCTGGCGAGAACGGTTGTAGCCAGCGTCCAATTTCTTTTTTCAGCAGATTTAGCTCTCGGTAGACAATTTCTTGCTTCACCCACTGACCAACAGCATCAAAGGCTGTAAACTCTTTTCCCGATTTCCAGTTAACATCTTGACCTAAAGGTGTTAGATGGCTTCCTGATAGCATCTGCATCGCCACCATTCCCGGAAAGCGGGTTTGCAGCAACTCGCTTAGGACAGTTGTTTGGTCAATATTATCGTTAGTAAATTTAATCAATAAATTGCGGCGAATGCCGTATTTTTGGGCGATGAGATTGTTAGTTTCGACGGGCGAAGGCGTAAACTCGACAGAAAAGGCATTATTAAAATTAAATTGCTCTACAAATGGGATAGCATCCCGTGCGGCGTAGTTATTGAAGGAAATTAGGATATTTCCAGCCCGTTCAACTGGGAAAAGGCTACCCATGAGCAAATGCAGTTTGCAGCCCATGCTGTGTCCGACTCCGTAAATTGGGAGATATCGCCGTCGGAGTAAACCTTTTGAGCGCATTTGTTCCAGGGCGCTATCGAAGCTGAGGCGGACATTGCCTGCGATCGCGCTATGATCCAGCGTATTCACAAACGGCGTAGCAATTACCACATAGCCTTCTTTTGCTAACTGTTCGAGTAGCCAACGATAGGTTACTTGGGGTGCAGCAGCGACAAAAGCGCCCCCAAGAAAATGTACAATTCCCACCGGATGTGGGGGAATGAGTACCCAATTACCGGATATTTCTTTCCAGTCCATGAAGCGATAAGCGCGTTGTTAATACATCTTCATCTTAAAGCTTGCTTGGCAGGGATGGGATGCGATCGCTCTGGTGATAAAAATTGCGCCTATGTTATAAAGCGGTCAATATGACTGAGTTCTCTGTATGCCGCCAATTGATTTTCTAAGAAAGATGAAAGCGCGACTACTTGCTATGGGGGCGATTATGGCGGGTGGAACGTTGGTTTCAGGTGCGCTTGCCGCAAGTAACCCCATCACAGGTACAGCGCTGCTTTCAGGCACACTCGCTATGGCGGGGAGTGTGGCGGGTGGCATCTTTGCGAATGATTTGGGTGATTTGGCAAAGGGGCTGGGTGAGAATGAGGAGATTCTCAACGATCGCGAATTGACGCAGGCGGTGGGGTTGGCGATCGCACTTGTCATCTCTTATGTAGCGAAAGACGAGCAATACTCAGCTCATAAAGCAGTGCTAGAGCGAGTGGCGAAGAAAAGCGTTAGCTATTGGCAAACCATTGCCGCAGCCACGGAAGGCGATAAGGACTATGCCGGGGTTCACGAAGCGCAGTTGCCAGAGATTTTTTCCACCAACCCGACCGATTTTTCCAAAGTCAGAGCCTTAGATATCCCAACCTGGAAACACGCTTTGGGGTGGTTGAGTGGTGCGGCTGGGGTTCGATTACCAGAGGATGCGATCGCGCACGTTGCTGAGAAACTTCACACCACCTTCCCCAAGGCATTGCGGGAAGTGTTGAAACATGACGCGAGTAAAGGGGGTCAAGCGTTTTCTGGGATGCTGTTGTTACTGCTGGGCAATATTACCGCTGCTCTCAAGCCGTTGAATACACAAGGGCAGGAAATTGTCAAGCGATTGAAAGGTGTGGCAACAAGCCAGCAGGTTTGCCAGGTGATGGCGAGGGTAGAGTCTGGAATTCGGGATGACTTATCGGAGATTAAAGGGGTGTTGGAAACAATTGCAGCCTCCCAAGTCCGGCAGCTACCAGTTCCGGATGATTTCCGGTGGATTATTGAGGATAAGACGAAGGGATTTGTCGGGCGGGAATTTGTCTTTGAGGCAATTGAGGAGTTCTTCCAGCAGCAGCGCAAAGGCTACTTTATCATCGAAGGCGATCCGGGGATGGGCAAAAGTTCCATCCTGGCAGAATTCGTGCGGCGGAATGATTGCATTGTCTATTTCAATCAGCGCAATGAAGGGATAACCAGCACTGAACAATTCCTCAGGAGTATCTGCATCCAGCTCATTGAAGGTTACAGGCTATCCCACTCTAAAGACATCCAACCCGAAAACACGCGCAATAGCAATTTTCTCTCGCAGCTACTCAATGAGGTGAGTGGGACGCTGAAGTCGGGTGAACGATTGATAATTGCGGTTGATGCTTTGGATGAAGTTGACTTGAGTAGCCAGAGTGCGGGTGCTAACGTCCTCTACCTGCCTGGAGTTTTGCCGGATGGGGTCTATTTTATTGTCACAAAACGACCGCTACCGCCTGACCAACTGCCGTTGCAGGTGAAAGACAAGCGGCTTTTTGATTTGATGCAGTATCCGGCGAGAAATCAAGAAGACGTAGAGGCTTATATTCGACAACGCATCAATGGTGTAGAGGCTTTGGCATTCGTGCCCCTACGGGAGTGGGTTAAAAGTCGGGGTGCTGATGAGGAGGAATTCGTTTCGACACTGGTTGAAAAGAGCGAAGGAAACTTCATGTACCTGCGCTATGTGTTGGATGACATTGAGAAAGGCGCATATCCAGATTTAGAGATTCGGGATTTGCCCAGTGACTTGCAAGACTACTATTACAAGCACTGGGAACGCATGGGCATGAATGCCAAGCCGCTTTTTAAAATCAAGATTGTCTATATCCTGTCGGAATCCCCGGTGCCTATCCCGTTTGAGGAGATTGTTGCAATTCTCGACGCTGATGGTGAGGAGGAGAGAGGATTAGCCGTGAAGGTGCAAGCGATACTCGATGAATGGATGCAGTTTTTACGGGAAGAGGAGAAGTACGGGCAAACGTTCTACAGCGTGTATCACAGTAGCTTCCGGGACTTTTTGGGGAATGAGAGGACGGTGAAGCGATCGGGGATAACGCTTCAGGGAATTATTGAGATGATGGCTAATAGTATGTAGCGAAGGGCGGTTGGCAATGGGGAAGTTCGCTGAATCGTTAAACCGCCTACCTCCAGGAAGTCGGCTGTACAGGTTGCAGACAAGGCCACAACTGCTGGCGCAGTCTGGTCAGGCTGACCGTTTGTTTGAGTTGCTGACTGATTTTGATTTCATTGAAGCGAAGGTTTCTCATCCTGATATCAAGTTACAGGAGCTAATTGAGGATTACGACCTAGCTTTCGAGCCTAAAGTCCTGATTTCTGGGGAGAAGGGGGAGACTCTGAGATTGATTCAAGGAGCGCTTCGGTTGTCGGCGCATATGTTGGATAAAGATACAACCCAACTGGCAGGGCAATTTTGGGGGCGTTTGATGTCCTTTAAAGCACCAGAAATTCAGGCGATGCTGGAACAGGCAAGGCAGAGGAAATCCAACTGGCTGCGCCCCTTAACAGCTAACTTGATCTCACCTGATGGCAGGTTGCTACGCACCCTCATTGGTCACACCGATAGGGTTACGGCAGTCGCTATCACTCCCAATGGTAAACAGGTAGTATCAGCTTCATCAGATAAAACCCTCAAAGTCTGGAATTTTGAGACTGGACAAGAACTAAAAACTTTCACAGGTCATACTGACGAGGTATATGAGGTGACAGTGACACCCGATGGTAAATGGGCAATTGCTCGTTTAGTTGACGGTACTCTCAAAATCTGGGATTTAGAAACTAAAGACGAACTTTTCACCCTAAAAGATCATACCTGGTCAGTAAATGCTCTGGCAGTGACACCTGATGGCAAACGGCTGATTTCTGGTTCAGGTAGTGTTTCTGATTCTTGGGACACCATTCTCAAAGTCTGGGATTTGGAAACTAAAGAGGAACTTTTCACCCTAAAAGGTCATACCGACAGGATAAACGCTGTGGCAGTGACACCTGATGGCAAGCGGGTGATTTCTGGTTCAGGTAGTTTTTTTGATTTAGATGACAACACTCTCAAAATTTGGAATTTGGAGACAGGAGAGGAAGTTGTCACCCTCTATGGTCATCACAGAGAGGTAAATGCTGTGGTAGTAACACCCGATGGCAGGCGGGTAATTTCTGGTTCATCTGACAGAACTCTCAAAATTTGGAATTTGGAGACAGGAGAGGAAGTTGTCACCCTCTATGGTCATCGCGATAGGGTTAATGCTGTGGCAGTGACACCTGATGGCAAACTGGCGATTTCTGGTTCATCTGACAACACTCTCAAGGCCTGGAATCTGGAAACAGGAGAGGAACTTTTCACCTTCACAGGTGATGCATTCTCAGTAGAAGCTGTGGCAGTAACACCTGATGGCAAGAGGGTGATTTCTGGTTCATTAGACAATACTCTCAAGGTTTGGAATCTGGAAACGGGAAAGGAAAAAGACAGTTGCACCTTCACAGGTCATAGTAATGAGGTAATTACTGTGGCAGTGACAACAGACGGCAAGAGGGTAATTTCCGGTTCATATGACAAAACTTTCAAAGTTTGGGATTTAGAAACGACAAAGGAACTTTTTACGTTCAAAAGTCATATCAGCAGGATAAACGCTGTGGCAGTGACACCCGATAGTAAACGATTGATTTCTGGTTCACTTTACGAAGTTATCAGAATCTGGAATTTGGAAACGAAAAAACAAGTTTCTCTCCTCATAGGTCATACTCAGGCGGTAAATGCTGTGGCAGTAACACCAGATGGTAAACGGGTAATTTCTGGTTCATCTGACAAGACTCTCAAAGTTTGGAATCTAGAAACAGGAAAGGACATCATCACCTTCAAAGGTCATACCGAATCAGTAAATGCTGTGGCAGTAACACCTGATGGCAAATGGGTAATTTCTGGTTCATCTGACAAAACTCTCAAAGCGTGGAATTTGAAAACAGGAGAAGAACTTTTTACCCTCACTGGTCATACCGAATCAGTAAATGCTGTAGCAGTAACACCTGATGGCAAGCGAATAATTTCTGCTTCATTAGACAACACTCTCAAGGTCTGGAATCTGGAAACAAGAGAGGAACTTTTCCCCCTCATTGGTCATACCGACCAGGTATATGCTGCCAAAGTGACATCAGATGGCAAGAGAGTAATTTCTGTTTCATGGGACAACACTCTCAAAGTTTGGGATTTGGAGCGTAGGGAGATTATTGCTAGTTTCAGTGGTGATGGCCCGTTAAGGTGCTGTGCTGTCGCGCCGGATGGGGTAACGATTGTTGCAGGTGAAGCATCGGGACGAGTGCATTTTCTGCGGTTGGAAGGTATGTAGTAGGTGGGGAGGGGATAAGCACCTGCTAGTTACACAATCATGCGATCGCGCTGACAACCAGAGACAATGCGATGGCGCCTCTACTTCCTAAAGCATTATTCGTCTATTGGGGGACGGTCGCGTTTTGCCAAGTCTGAGGGAGGGCGATCGCTACTCCACGCCCACCACGCAGAACCGCACTGGCACTGATAGAACTCCTGCCATTTTCTGCGATACTCTGGGGTCATCACAGGCGATCGCCTGTTTATCCAAACCCGCGATTGCTCCCTAGAGTCAGCGCGACATTTGGGACAGCAGAAATCGTGGGCGTGAATCGCCGCTTCAATCCATTGAGGAGGAACTGGGTCAAAAGCTTCCATTTATTGAATTTGCTGGTGGTTAACTGCCCAAGATTCAGGATAACGAGTCTGGGACTGGCCTAGTCAACTTGCTTCCCTGACTTTAAGAAATATCTTAAGTTTGAATAAATTTTTGTATTCTGCGCTTATTTTAAGGCTGTAGTAGTACCGAAGCACCTCATTTTCAGTTATTGTCTTGGGTGTATTGTGTCATCCCCCGGAAGGTTGGGATAAAGCTGAAAAACGCCAAAGTTTTAACAAAAGGCGGAATGGGAAGCACTTTGTATAAAAGTAAGGACTCTCGCCCATGTCTTATCTCAACATTATCTCGTTTCTGGGCATATTTGGATTGTGCGCGATCGCGTGGTTGTTTTCAGAACACAAACGGGTTATACCTTGGCGCGTCATCATCTGGGGCATCGGCTTGCAATTAGTTTTAGCATTCTTAGTGTTTCAGTTTCCACCAACTCGCACAGCGCTGGAGTGGTTTACTAGCTTACTTGATGGCGTTTTTCTTGCTGCTGACGCTGGCGCAAGATTTGTTTTTGGCAGAAATATTGTCCCAGTTCCCGGTCAAGATCCACCAATCAATCTGGGATATATTTTTGCCTTTCGCGCCTTACCCACAGTAATCTTTTTCTCCGGACTGATGGCACTACTTTACAACATTGGTGTCATCCAAGTAATTACAAACATTTTTGCCAAATTATTCTATTGGACAATGCGCTTGAGTGGAGCCGAAGCCCTCAGCGGTGCCGCTAATATTTTTGTAGGTATTGAAGCGGCTATTGTTGTCAAGCCATTTTTGGCAAAAATGACTCGCTCAGAACTATGCGCCATTCTGTCCTGTTGTTTCGGAACTGCTGCTTCATCGACCTTGGCAATTTACGTTAGTTTCTTAAGACCTGTTTTTCCGAACATTCTGGGACACTTAGTATCGGCATCGATTATCGCGATTCCCGCCTGTTTTGTTTTATCGAAAATTTTAGTCCCAGAAACAGAAAATCCTCTGACTCTTGGTGGCATTCCTACCGAGAAAAGCGCTAGAGAGCTTGAGGCGTTTGGAGATGAAGAGGAGTTTAAACAGGAAACCGTAGCGGGAGAACCCATCGAACGAATCAGCCCACTAGATGCCGCAATTGTGGGAGCTTTAGATGGGGTAAAAATGGCAGTATCCATTGCCGCCGTGTTAATTCTAATCTTGGGTTTGGTTTCTTTAGTTAATCAATTCTTTGGATGGTTAGGAGCATTACCAGGCCCAGTGGGTGATGTATTTAAAGTTGTCACTTTGGCAAATATTCAAGGCTTCTTGTTTTATCCCCTAACTATCTTGACAGGTGTTCCGTTTAGTGAATCTTGGACAGCTTCGGTAATTATTGGGCGCAGACTATTAGAAACTGCAATTCCTCCTTATCAAGCATTGGCAGAAGCAGCTGCGGCGGGAACAATAAGCGATCGCACTGTGTTAATTGTCAGCTACGCTCTTTCAGGATTTGCTCATCTAGCATCTGTGGGAATTTTTGTAGGCGGCACAATTGCCCTTATTCCCTCGCGGCGCAAAGATATTTCCGAACTTGGTTGGAAAGCTTTGTTTGTCGGCACCTTGGCAACGATGATGATTGCTTGTCTGGCTGGTGTGTTTGACACCGGAGATCCCACCATTCTCGGTGACAAAACTTCCCCCGCCCAAATCGCTCCTATCACCCCCGCCGCCTCGCCTTCGCCTAGTGTCACGGTTTCTCCCGTCCCGTTAGTAGCGCCAGCAGCCAGCCCCAAAGTGGCACCCGTACCGACGGCACCACCCGCCACCAAACCCCCAGCGGCAAAGCCCCGCCCTACTACTGGTGCTGCTCCTAAGCCAGCTACCCAAGTAACGCCTAAACCTACGGGTGCTGCGCCCACCACTACTCCAAATCAGCAGCGATCGCAACCGAAACCTACCGCATCACCAGTTCCATCTCCTGTACCCCAAAATTAGAATAGTTTTGAGTAGGGTGGGCATTGCCTACTTTAGTTTCTCACTAGCTCCTAAAAGATGAATCCAGAGCCTGAAATTCGCCGCTTGTTAGATGTCATGCCTGCATCTGGTCGGATGTTGACGAAAATTGTCAGCAAACCGCAGCAACCGCAGGTGATTGATAGCCCCTTTCCCCAACCTTGGACGCAGGATCGAACAATTTACATCAATTTCGATCTATGGCGGCGCTTGTCTCAGCCGCAGCGAGATTTGCTAATTTTACGTACAGTCTCCTGGTTAATAGGCATCAAGTGGTTCAAGCCCGACATTTATCAAGGTGTGACGCTGGCTGGGGTTTTAGGGGCGATGGTGGAACTTGTGCAGGGGGATGCTGTGGGTGTGGTGGTGGCTGGAGGAATGAGCGCGATCGCGCTTTCCCAAATTTTTCGCAATTCTCGCAGTTCTCAGTCGCAACTGGATGCGGATGAAGCGGCAATTAAGGTGGCGATTAGGCGCGGTTATACTGAAGCTGAAGCTGCTCGACAGATGTTGTCTGCTATTGAAGCTGTGGCTAACATCGAAGGTCGTCTTAGTTTGAATTTTACCGAGTTGATTCGTTGTCAGAATTTGCGAGCGATCGCTGGTTTATCAGCGGTTGGTGTTCCTGAGTCTATTAAGCAGGAATAAGGATTAAGAAATGAACTGCGTTAGCATTAGCGTTAGCGTTAGCGAAGCCATGTGCGATAACGCTTTAGCCATGCGCGATAGCGAGTAGGTTGGGTTGAGGGACGAAACCCAAGACTCTTTTTATTTTTGGCAGCGATACAGTTTATAGTCGTAGCCATCTACTGCGGGAGAAGATAAAGGGTTTTCAACGCATCCGTTTAATTCTATTGGTGCGTGGAAATTTACTAGCCACAAATCTAGGGGTCGCGGCAAAGTAGCTAAAGTTTTTTGCAAGGCAATTGTTGAGGTTTTAGGATTTTTGTCTTGATGGGCTAGGAGAAATTGGGGATTTTGTGGCAAACCTTGACGTTTAAATTCCCAAGCTATTCCCATCATTTCTCCATTTTGTACGTGGGTTTTGCGAGTGGTGGCAATTAGCACGGGCGCTTGAGAATTTTGTTGAATTATTGGCGCTAAAAGGTCAGGACGGTAATATTTTTGATAGCCTAAATTACTGACTACTGTTATTCCGCTCAAAAGTCCCATCAGCCAAACTAGGACAACGGCTGTTTTTCCTTTATCTTCCCAACAAGCAGCAAGACTGGCTCCCACTACCACTATTACAGCCGGAAAATAGACAAAGTTATACCGTGCGCCCCGCGTGAGATCGATACCGAGAAAATAGGTAAAGATGAAAAACAACGCGATCGCACTCCAGACGAAAGCCTCAAATAACCAAGTATTTTGATGGCGCTGCCGCTGGACTTTTAGACCGCGATATAGTATTGGTAGCGCCCAGAAAAAGAAAATCACCATCGCCACCACAGAAGCAATTACTAAAGGTAACTGACTTGCCTCCACTGGTAGCAGAGATATCATAGTTATCCAAGCGGCGATCGCCTGAAACACGGGACTCAGCCAAGCAAGACCGACGCGATCGCCTTGAATCCATTCAGTAAGCTTACCTCCATAACTGTTCTGCAAGAATACTGGCACCCAAACTAATCCCCCCGCCAGCGTACCCGCAGCAACCGCCAAAATTGGAAGTAGAAACCGAGGAGTAAAAAGATCCCCTTTTTCAACGGAAGCTTGTTTCATTCCCTCAATTTTTTCTCTTTCCTCTGCGTTCTCTGTGCCTCTGCGGTTCATTCCTCCCCAAAGCATCACAATTAACGCCACAGCTTCCGCACACAAAGTAAGAGCGAAGAAATAATGACTAGCAATACCTAAAGTATTCACCCCTACCCAAACCAGCACCAACCAGATTGGCAGTGGTTTCTGACGCTGAATGTGCCTTACAGCGACCACCAAGCACCCCAAAGAAGCAATTACCCATAACATTGCCAGAGTGTAATGACGAGCTTCCTGCGCCAGGAAAATGCCGTAGGGAGAAACCGCCATCATTGCCGCCGCCATTTGCCCGACTAACTGGGAGCGAAAAGCAAACCGTGCCAGTGCGTAGACAGCGGGAATGGAGGCTACACCCAGAAGCACAGCAAGCGATCGCGCCCCCCACAAAGAAACCAATCCTTCCATCCCTCCGTTGACGGCAGCAGGAAACAGTTGCAGCCACAGGTGAGTTAAGACAAAGTAGAGTGGCGGATGGTTACTCTCAGTAAGTAAGTGATGAATTACATCACCTATACCAGCTGCTGGGTTAGGGATAAGCGGTTGCACAAGAGTATCGAGAGCGATCGCTTGATCTAGAGGAACCACCGTAAAACTATTGCCCAGACTAAAAGTGAGCGTAGAAAACTCATCAGTCCAAGGCGACTTAAGAGCCAGATTCATCAAGCGCAAGCCAGTTCCAATTCCTATCCACAGCAGTAGCAGCAGTGGGAATTTTGAGTTTTGAATTTTGATTGAGTTAGAACTCATAGTTTATATTTCCTAATTCTTAATTCCTAACTCCCAACTCCTAACTCCTAACTACTTGACTTCCGTCACCCGCCAGCTAAGTTTGAGGTTAATCCAGAAATTCCAGAATGTGACAGTAGCGATCGCTATCAGATTTGCTATATATTCGTTGATTCCCAACAAATTAAACAGCAAATTTAGAATCGTCACATTCAACACCAGCCCTGCCAAACAGATAATATTAAATTTCAACAGCCGTTTAAAGCGCTTGCTCCAGCCCTTTTGCTGACTGCTGATATCCCCAAACGTCCAGCGGTCATTCAACAAGAAATTATTGATAATTGCCACTTCAGCAGCAATAACTGCACTGCGAGTCAATCCCCATTCCAACTCGCTACGCAACAGATAAAACACTGCCATATGGACAAAAACCCCGCTGAAACCCACCGCACCAAAGCGAATAAACCGACCCACAGGCCAGAGGGAAAGACGTAACTTCAGCAGATGTCGCAAATACTCCACGTATTGTTTCCAAGTTACCTTGCTCATCCCCTCCTGCCGCTCTTGAAACACGTAGCCTACCTCGGCAATCCAACTGATATTTCCTCGACCCAGCACCTCAATCAAAATTTTGTAACCCAGCGGATTGAGCATTTTGCCAGTAAGACAGTCGCGGCGCACTAAAAAGTATCCACTCATCGGGTCAGAAACGCGACCAACCACCCCAGGCAGCACCATTAACCCAATTAACTGCGCCCCACGGGACAAAAACCGCCGCACAATACTCCAATCGCTTACGCCGCCGTTTTCCACATGACGACTGGCAACTGCCAAATCTGCTCCCCGCTGCATTTTTCCCCACAGTTGCAATAACAACTCTGGAGGATGCTGGAGATCGCCATCAATCACGCCTAACACTTCTCCCCTCGCTACCTGCCAACCGCGAATCACGGCAGTAGAAAGTCCCCGTTCCTCAACTCGCCGCATCACCCGTAGTTGGGGATATTTGCTGACGAGTGACAGGGCAACTTTCCAGGTAAGGTCTGGGCTATCATCATCGACGACGATCAGTTCGTAGGCATTAGGGAGAACTGCATCCAGCAGTAGGCTCAATAACTGAATTATGTACTCAATGTTTTCACCTTCGTTATAAGTAGGAATCACTAGAGATAAACGAATCAGGCTAGTGCTTGTATTCTTAGAAGCTGTTTGGGCTTCAGGAATTTGCAATGCACCCAAGGGGACGGGCAAAAGGAAGTGAGGTTGTGTAACAGACCAATTCGCCATGAAACTCCACCAAATCGAGTGTGTGGGAGGAGCGAACTCGATTCATGAGATTCCATGCAAGCTTAAAGCAAAATGATAATCTTTATTCAGCCTAGTCGTGTCGCCAAGGTAAATAATTTTTTGTTTTTTTAGCCGAGACGGAAATTAACATTCGGCTCTAAGCTTTACAATGCCGTATATTCGCGTAGAGTAAAGTTAACATCGTCTGGATTTTGGTAATTTCCCCGTTGCCTGGTGGACACAATTGGCGATGAGACTTCGGTATACCCGAATTTTGAGCCTTCCAGACTATAGGATGCGTAACTACAGTGCGATCGCGATCATTAAAGCCACATCGAACAGCGACCAGCGCCGCAGCGGACTAGAAACCCTAGGGCGATAATTTTACTGGAACAAGGAGAATTTAGGTTAAAGTTTAGCCAAGCCAGATGAAAATTAACATATCTTAACTTTTCGTGGTTTTTTTTATATGTCCTCAGATATAAACTCTGTAGAACTCTCTGTGATAGTTCCTGTATACAACGAGGAGCTAAATATTGACTATTTGTTTGAACGACTGCTATCCGTGCTGGAAAACCTGAATACTAGCTATGAGATAGTTTGCGTCAATGATGGCAGTAAGGATAATACCTTGAAGTGTCTAATTGAATATCATCACCGTAATCCAGTTATTAAAGTAGTCAACTTGTCGCGCAACTTCGGCAAAGAAGTTGCCCTCAGCGCCGGACTCGACTATGCTACTGGTGCCGCCGTGGTGCCGATTGATGCCGACCTGCAAGATCCGCCAGAGTTAATTAAAGAACTCGTGGAAAAATGGCGCGAAGGCTATGATGTAGTTTATGCGACCAGGCGATCGCGTGGAGAAGAAAGCTGGCTAAAGCAAACGACAGCCAACGCTTTCTACAAAATAATTGGCAAAATGAGTCGCGTCCCCATCCCCCGCAATACCGGAGACTTCCGCTTGCTAGATCGGCGTGTGGTTGAAGCCATCAAGCAAATGCCAGAACGCACCCGGTTTATGAAAGGATTATTTGCCTGGGTAGGTTTTAAGCAAACATCCGTACTTTTTGACCGTCCCCAACGTTACAAAGGAACTACTACCTGGAACTATTGGCGTTTGTGGAACTTTGCCATTGATGGCATTACCTCTTTTAGCTTTCTCCCCTTGAAAGTTTGGAGTTATGTAGGCGTTACCATTTCCCTATTGTCATTTATCTACGCCACTTTTTTAATTTATCGGACTTTGCTCTATGGGATCGATCTTCCTGGTTATGCCTCAATAATGGTAGCGATTCTGTTTTTGGGAGGCATTCAGCTAGTAACGCTGGGTATCATTGGCGAGTATCTTAGTCGTGTCTACGAAGAAGTCAAAGGACGACCGCTTTATTTAGTGCGAGACGCTTATGGCTTTAAAAATAATGGGGAAGAGGGAATTGGTAATAGGGAATAGGGAATAGCTAAGAGGTAAAAGTTGTGAATTAATAAATCCTAATTTCTAAGTTTTGCCCAATCCCCAATCCCCAATCCCCAAATGTTGAATTTTAAAAGCGGCATTTTCCTACTTACTTTCGTCTGCATTATTGTGACTGCGATCGCAGTATATCTGCTGGGAGGCATCGATCCCGCGCAACTTCAGGCAAGCCTGAATAAAGCTGGCATCTGGGCGCCGATTATTTATATCGCCCTGTATACTGTGGCAACGCTATTAATATTGCCTTCAACGGCACTCAATCTCACCAGTGGCGCAATTTTTGGCCCTTGGCTGGGGACGCTTTGGACGACTATTGCCGCTGTGATTGCCGCTGTAGTGGCTTTTGCCTTTACACGCACGGTCGGACGCGAATTTGTTGCCCGAAAGCTGGCTGGGCGTTTAGCTGCCATCGATGCGGAGATGATTCAGGGGGGATTGTTCTATATGTTTGCCGTTCGGCTACAGCCAATTATTCCCTATGGCTTAGTCAATTTTGCCGCTGGTTTAACGTCAGTCCGCTTTCGGGACTACCTTCTGGGAACAATTCTAGGAACGGTTCCGGGAGTGCTGCCGTTTGTAATGTTGGGCAGTTATGGTTTGCGGGCGTTGAGAACAGGTGATTTTTTACCTCTAATCGGGGCGTTGCTGTTAGCGGCGATGCTGGTTGGGGGTGCCACATGGTATTATCGTCGCCGCAGCGATCCACGCAAGGCTTTATTAGAAAAAGAGCGTGGGAAAACTAAGGAGTGAGGAGTTAGGAATCAATACAGTTTGCTTAACGCTTTGCAATTCATAAATCACAATTATTTCAATTCGTGCGATGACCTAAAATCGCTGTTGGGGCAACAGGCGCGATATCTGGATTAAATCCTCCCACCTGATTAGTCCGAATTACCCACAATGTGGCACCATTTTTTAACAATATAGTAGCAATTTCATCATGCGCTCGTCGTGGTAACATTGTGCGCCAAGTTGTCAGCGCCTTGAAGATGGTGGTAAGGGTGCCGTCTGTTGTTCGAGTTCCGGCTAAATTTTCGGCGTTTTTCTCCCAGTCTGATCGGATAATTCCCAAGGGTGCTAATTGTTTTTCAAGGCTGCGGCCCAATTTTACTAACTGCTTAAATCTCCGAGTTTGGGTGTCTTGGGGATGACGGCGTAACCATTCTTGAATGCGGGGATTAGACTTAACTTCTGCCTCTACCTGCTTAATTGTCACAAAAAGCGCCTGATTTGCATCTTGTACGCAAGAAGTTGCTGGTGTCACTACCGATCCGCCAGTACCATCACCAACCCGATAGCGTGCCATCATGATGTTTAGCTGCCGCAAAAATTCATCCATTGGTGACAGCTTGATAGCATCAAAATCATAATCTTGGGTGACAGCATCGAATTTAACGATGATATCGGAAACTGGTCGATTCCCTAGCCAACCCCGCTGTAAATCTCCCATGTAGCTAGACCATTTAATTGCCCCAGCAACGATGGCATCAGGATTATGGGCATAAATTTGCTGATATTCGATGTCGAAGCGTAATTCTGAAGTTATGCGATCGCGCACTACTTTGGCAATACCATAAGCGAAGTGTCCCGTAACCAAACCCAAAGGTGCTGGTTCAGCTTTTTTCCCACCTATTCCCCCATAAGTATGAATCACAATCGCCTTATCTCCCTCGCGCCAAGGAGTATCTATTAAAGATTGGGAAGTAATTGGTTGCTTATTTGGTTCTATCAAAATAATTTTTGCAGTTCCCTTTTGCCTTTTCGTACCTTTCCAAATCTTATTAATATAGGCAATTGCCCTCTGATTTACATAAACTTCATCCGCTTGCAGTCGCATCAGGGCGCGGGGTTCAATTGCTTGTGTCACAAAGACACCATCCGCATCTTTCGCACCATAAATATACCAACCTGTTGAATTAAAAGGAGATTTTTCCAGCCCCCGACTCGTCGATCTGGTAATCCCATTGCGGTCAGGTGGCACTTGAGGAATGCGGATAGTTTCTCTAGTGCCATCGAATTGTTTTGATGTTTTATTAAAGTGACGAACAACAAATTTATCTGTGTTCTTTTCTGCTCTTTTAATGATACTAACCAAACCATAAACTCGACCCACGACTTGCACGGGTTCTTTGGTAATAATCAAAGATGGGCGTTTGCTGTTGGCGTTGGATACAAGAACAGGATTTTGTAATTCCACGATGATATTATCTTGAGGGTTTGCCCCCGCCAGCGACTCTAAAGGGCCAACCCTTTGCCAATTGTTCAATCTATCAGGATGCAAATTTCCTGATTTTTTACTATCTTCAGTTGTCTGGTTAAAACTTACATCTTGCGTTACAGTTTTAACAAATTGTTGCACCTCTGGGTCGCTACTCCACTTTAAATTGACAATTTTTCCAATTAGATTTTGATGAGTGGAATCAGCATTTTGTACTTCAAAAAGTACCGAATCGTCTTTTTGCCGCTGCTCTTTTGATGGCAATATAAGTCTTCCCGTCCACAAACTAACAGGTTGATAAATTGATGAAATCCTTTGATTTGCCGGATAATAATTTGGTTGATTGAATGGACTTTTTATATATAATTCATAATTAGATATATTAGTTTTAGCAGAATTACTTTTTAGAGTATAATAAATATATCCTCCTGAAGTCCCAATTAATAGACTCAGAAGCAAAATAATAATTAATAATACCTTTTTTGGTCGTTTGGTTTTCCGCAATTTATCTATTAATAAAAATATCTAACCAAAAACATAAAAATTTTGAGTTTTGAATTAAATGCTAATTCAAAACTCAAAATTACAAACGTTAGTAATGAGCTTGCGGCCCTGCCCAGGAATGGGTAATTGTTTGACCAAACACCAAAGGTTGATCTTCGATGGCGGCTAAAGTTTGACCATCGAGATCAACAGCCCATAAAGGC
Source organism: Trichocoleus sp. FACHB-90 (assembly GCF_014695505.1). NCBI lineage: Bacteria > Bacillati > Cyanobacteriota > Cyanophyceae > Leptolyngbyales > Trichocoleusaceae > Trichocoleus > Trichocoleus sp. FACHB-90. The sequence goes on along the minus strand of NZ_JACJOK010000063.1, from coordinate 19,282 downwards.
CAGTTTTCCTCGCCCAATTCGCCAGCGCGAAAGAGAACTTGGTCGGGATTGGTGCGACTCCAACCTAACAAGACAGCGTTGCTGTAATCATTCCTATTTGGCGCAATTGTGGTAGTGCGATTTTGCTTACGATCCCACACAACGGCGTAGTCAGAGGCATCAGAGGTGCTAAACAGACCTTCAAATTGCCGTGCTAGGATGCGATCGCCTTCTTTAGACCAAGAAACGGGGATCAAAATGGCGATTATCCCTGGCATATCGGCTTCTTCGTTACTGACAAAAGGATTGTCAGCCAAGGGAGAAGATGCTGAGATCGTCCTTAAGTCCCCTGTCCGCAAATTTTCCAAAAACATCACACTCGTAACGCGGGAGCGGAATAAATCCGGCTGCACCTCCATCTTAATCCGACTGTAGGCTGCGTACTGACCATCCGGAGAAACTAAGGACGGACTGCGATAGTAGCGCACACCAGAACCCGCCTTGGTGCTGACTTCCGTATGGGTTGTCAATACCCAATTCCAGGGGATGGGGTGAGGACTATCGAGGGGATCGATCTGCACTCCAAGTTGAGCTATTTGGGGAGTCATTTCGGGGGCAGCTTCACGAACTTCCTTTGACGACTGGGGATATTGCATAGGTGAGGGACGTGCGATTGTAGACGCAGCTGTGCTAGCCAAGGCAAATGAGCTAGGAGCCATCAGCAGCGCAGCCGCTAAGAGAGGAAGGTATGGTTCGGGGCAAAACCATACTGAGCGGAAGAGGCGTTTCAACATCGATTAGGGGTTTGTTGCTAAACAGCGTTTCTTGTGTGAAGAGCAACGCCTAAGGAACAGTGCAGCGTCCCTATACGTATATGTATATGTCATAAAACCTGGCATAAATGACAAAAGATTTTAAAAAATTTATTATCTGACCTTAAATCCCGCTTCAGGGGTCATTCACCACAAACAGGGAGGGGGAGAAGATACACATCAGCATAAAAGAATAACCTCGTTGACATTAGCGAGTGCTACTCTGTTGTGGAGGAAAGTGGGAAAAACAGGTGACAGAAGACGCAACATTTGCTAAGGCTAATACTTCCCCTCGCCAATCTAGGGGCAAGGGTCGATTTATACAGGCTTTAGGGTGGCGACTGCTGCTACTTTTGGTTGGGGGTGGTTTGGCTGGACTTTTTGGCATCGTTGTTGCCACGTTATTTCCTGACTTAAATGCAGAAGTGCCTCTGGTGGTAAAAGTGCTACGCCTCAAACAGAAGCAGTCATCGACTGCTGTTAGGATGATACCGTCACAGCTCAGCATAGAGCAAAGACAACAACTACAATCTGAGTTACAAAAGTTGCAGCTTGATTTACAGGGAATACGCGATCGCGCTAGCAACCTGGAAACTCAACTTGGTAGCGATCGCGCTAACGTTCCCCTAGAAGCGCGATTAGCTGCAATCGAAGGGCAACTTCAAGGCAAAAGCCTTCCTAATACCAGTCAACCAACCGCCTCTGTATCTGGATCGCCATCGGATGCCTTGAAAGTAACACTGCCCACGGATAGTTTATTTAAAGGCACTGAGAAAGTTTTGCTCCCAGAGGCCCCCGTGATTTTGGACGCAGCGATCGCTGATTTGCGTAATTACCAAGATGCGACAATTCATATTGCTGCCCACACTGATGACGCTGGGGAAGCCAAAGATAATACCGAAAAATCCTTTTTACTCGCTGGAACAGTTGAACAGTATTTATCTACCGCTTTGGGTAAGCAATACCGTATGGTTGTTATTGGCTATGGCGAAAGTTTTCCCTTGGTAATTAATGATAGCGATACCAACCGACAGCGCAACCGCCGAATTGAATTAATAGTTATTAGTCATTAGTGATATCATGCCCGGTCAATTGTCCATCATTGTTAGGGAACTTCTGTTCTATTAGGGGATGGGAGAATTTGGGTTCCGTCAAAACCTCTCTATAGCAGTCCTGTTTCATTCGTAAGAAAACGAACCGCAGAGGCGCAGAAAAATAAAAGAGAGAGGTTTATAACTTCTACAATAATTGATATAGAGGTGTTTTTATTATGGGCAATTCCACGAATTTGATATCATTAGTTAGTTATTAAGTAAGTAATTATAGCAATGATAAATGAGTTATAAATATTAATACACCGTGAATATAAAAAGAGCGCGGAAGAAGAGAAACATAACATTTAACGAATGATTTAGGATTAAGATAACGATTCCCAATCCCCAATCCCCAGTCCCCAATCCCCAGCCCCCAATTAAATGAAAGTAATATTTTTTGGCACACCACAGTTTGCTGTACCGACTTTAGAAAGGCTATTAAGCAATCCAGAATTTGAGGTTTTGGGCGTTGTCACGCAACCGGATAAGCGGCGGGGACGCGGCAATCAAATGATGCCTTCACCAGTAAAAAGTGTAGCTTTATCACATCAGCTAAGAGTTTGGCAACCCCAGCGGATAAAAAAAGACGAGGAAACTCTGACCCAGCTACAGGAGACGGGGGCTGATGTGTTTGTGGTTGTTGCTTACGGACAGATTCTCTCCCAACAAATTCTGGATATGCCTTCATTGGGTTGCATCAACGTACACGGCTCGATTTTACCGAAGTATCGGGGTGCTGCGCCGATCCAGTGGTGTCTCTATCATGGCGAGATAGAAACCGGAATCACGACGATGCTGATGGATGCGGGGATGGATACTGGTGCTATGCTCTTGAAAGCTTCTACTCCGATTGGGCTTTTGGACAATGCCCAAGATTTGCAAGAAAGGTTGGCTGGTGTGGGAGCAGATTTGTTAGTGGAAACTCTCCGGAAGCTGAATCAAGAAATTGAACCAATCCCCCAAGATGCTTCTGAGGCGACATATGCGCCGCTGATTAAAAAGCCGGATTATTCTCTCGATTGGTCGAAAGAAGCGATCGCATTACACAACCAAATCAGAGGATTTTTCCCGGACTGTGTGGCGAGATTTCGGGGTAATCCTCTCAAAATCATCGCTACTGCTCCCCTTGGCTCGGCTTATGGGTCATTACCACCAGAATTAGAGGCATTACAGCAGGAATGCCAAGCCTTATCTTCCCTTTCAGTTCATCCCGGTGAAGTGGTGAATATTGTCAAGGGAATGGGGCCCATTGTTCAAACCGGGGATGGACTGTTGCTACTGCGGGAAGTGCAGCTATCTGGAAAACGCGCTCAGTCTGGTTGGGACTTTGCCAATGGCACTCGTTTGGCGGTGGGGGAAGTTTTGGAGAGTTTTGAGTTATGAGTTAATAACTCTTACTCTTTCCCACTTAGCACTCAGCACTTTCAAATGAACGACAGCGATCGCATGGCCCCTCTGGATTAACTGCACAGCGAATTAGTTCTGAGTGAGCATTAAAGCGGCATCTAGCATCCCCAATTACCCAGCGCCCCTTTACAAAGCTTTTCTCTGTCGGACGTTGCGCTGACTGCACGTAAAGCGCGATTTTATGTAATCGATAGCGTCCCGCCTTGTACTGGTAGCGGTGGCGACGTTCTAAAACAGCGTAAGTTTTACCTGCTACATCTAGATAGTTACCCGGTTGCGGTGTCCAATCTAGATCGAGGTTGCCGAGAGACTGACGTGGATGCGTCAAAATCAGCTCTGTGGGTAAAGAGTATGGCTCCATAAACAACAGATGTGTTGGTAACTATATCTTCAAAGTATCGCACTCGCAGCTTATAGCCTGCTTTATCCTCGTTGGGAACGAGAATAGACAAGAGATAAATTTCGCGATCGCTTCTCAAAAATTTGTGTAGCCTCAGACTGAAGTCTAAGGCTACTTTCGCTTATGCGATCGCTTGACATCTTATAGCGTTTCTCAATTTGGTGGAATATATCGCGGTTCTGGCGTTATCGCCACCTTGGTAGGGACATGGGAATGTCATGTCCCTATGAATTGCTATAAACAATGTTATTGATTTTGCCAATTACCCTGGTTCATGTCTTGCCACACATCGTCAAGCAGCGAGTCGGCTGCGTTGTCTTCCGGGTCATTGTTTTGGGATAATTCTGCAAAGTCCAGCTCATCGTCCTGCATTCCTGTCATCCCTGACAAATCCAGTTCATTCTCATCGAAAACTGGTGAAATTGTCATATCCAGCTCATTTTCATCGAAAACTGGTGTCCCTGACAAATCCAGTTCATCCTCATCGAAAACTGGTGAAATTGTCATATCCAGCTCATTTTCATCGAAAACTGGTGTCTCTGCCAAATCTAGTTCATTCTCATCGAAAACTGGTGTCCCTGACAAATCCAGCTCATCTTCAGCGAATGGCCCCTCTACCAAGATGACCTCTTCTTCATAAATAAAGGCTGTCGGTGCTGCGACTAGCTCATCCTCTTCGATGGCTGCTGATGGCGGTGCCTGTCGTACTTGTACTGGCTGGCTCGCTCTCGTAGCTGGTGGCTGTGGTGCATCTGAATCTTCAGGAGAAAATTCCAGAGTAAATCTCACTTTTCCTTTTTGCCAGCCGTTAGAACCAAATCTCAGCACCTCACAAGAGATGCCTTGTTCGCTAAACCAACCATCTTTTTCTTCTGTCCATCCACCTAACCCATATTCCAATTGGGTTCTGATGGCTTCTGCGAACTCTCCGACTCTGAAGGTGCGGTGTCCAATTAAAATTTGGGCAGAATCATCAACAGAGAGAACTTCGCCTTTTGATAATGAGTCGAATTGATTATCCACAACTATCTCCCCCGGCTTAATTTTTTCAAAGTGTGATTAGTCAGTTGTCAGGTGTCACCCAATTGTCAAGTTGTCAATTTGAAACGTTGTCAGGTTCTAACAACTTTCCAACCTTCCAACGTTCTTTCCGCCAACAAACAAAAAGCTTAAAAGAACCAACCGTAGCTGTGGAGTCCTTTGCCCAACAGATTGACCCCAAGATAGCAGACCCAGACTACTACAAATCCTGTTGCTGCCAAAATTGCTGGTCGTCGCCCTTGCCAGCCTTTGGTGATGCGGGCATGGAGGTAGGCAGCAAATACCAGCCAGGTAATCAGCGCCCAGGTTTCTTTGGGGTCCCAACTCCAGTATGACCCCCAAGCTTCATTTGCCCAAACACCACCAGCGATAATCCCAATTGTCAGCAGAGGAAATCCTAAGCCGATGATGCGGTAACTGATGTTATCTAGGGTTTCGGCGAGATTCAGGCGCTGCGGCGACAGGATGGCAGCGTCATTAATTACCTCTTTTTGAGAGGTTTGTGGGTTGGCTAAATCGAGAACGGCGGTTTTGGCGCTGCCATTGCTTTCAAAAACACTGTTGACAGAAGATGAGTTGCTAGCTTCCCCTTGTGGTTGAAGTACCAAATCGCTTGCTTTTTGTAGACGGTAGGGGCGATCGCTTTCGTCCTTACTGCGAAATCCACCAGTTCCGACGGAACTGCCGCGAAGTTCGATGTTTTTCCCGCCACTAACGACAAGGAAAGCGATCGCTAACAGCGAACCCACCATCAGCGCTGCATAAGAGAGCATCATGACGCTGACGTGCATCATTAGCCAATTAGATTTTAGCGCCGGAACTAACGGTTCTGCCGACTGCATACTTGATGGCAAAGTCAAGGCGGCAAAAGCGGTGATGCCCATTGCCACTGGTGCAGTGACAACGCCCACTAAGCGACTCTTGCTCATATTTTCCGCAATTAGATGAATTGTGGTAATCCCCCAAGCCAGAAAAAATAAGGATTCATAGAGATTGCTTAAGGGGAAGTAGCCAGCTTCCAGCCAACGTGCGCTCAGTAAAGCAGCAATGCAGAGGTTCGCGATCGCCATCCCCGATGTTCCCAATACTGGTAGGTAAGGAATGTTATTAAAAGCCGCCCCTCCCCAGTAAATCAGCATCGTGACAAACAAGACAGCAAACGAGATATTATCCAACCCATTCTGAAGTGCAACCAGGTTCATGTTGTGTACTAGAAAGTGCAGTTTTAAAACAATCGCGTCGGCATAGCGCCACTTTGATCCTATCGGTTCTGGGGACTCTGGTTAGAGTTGGCAGTGTTTTTTAAGGCGATCGCGCAACGCATACGGAAACCCGCCAAGAGATTTCAGCATTCTAATCGCTAAAATTAAGAAAAATCACGATAACAGGCTTGGCGTAATGATTCCTACCGTAATCGAACAATCAGGTCGCGGCGAACGCGCCTTTGATATCTACTCCCGGCTGCTGCGCGAACGCATCATCTTCTTGGGACAACAAGTTGACTCCGACCTCGCCAACTTAATCGTGGCTCAGCTGCTGTTTCTAGATGCCGAAGATCCGGAAAAAGATGTTTACCTCTACATCAACTCTCCCGGCGGTTCCGTCACCGCAGGCATGGGCATTTTTGACACGATGAATCAAATTCGCCCCGATGTCAGCACCATTTGCGTCGGTTTAGCTGCCAGTATGGGCGCTTTTCTCCTCAGCGCTGGTGCCAAAGGTAAGCGGATGAGTCTGCCCCATTCCCGGATTATGATCCACCAGCCACTAGGCGGCGCTCAAGGTCAAGCCACGGATATCGCGATCCAAGCTAAGGAAATCCTTTACCACAAGCGTCGCTTAAATGAGTATCTGGCTCAACATACAGGTCAGGCTATTGAACGGATCGAGGAAGATACGGAGCGGGACTTCTTCATGTCGGCTGAGGAATCAAAGCAGTACGGACTGATTGACCAGGTGATTAACCGCACTCCCTCGGCGATGACCGCCACCAATTAAAAATCATACTTCTGTTAGGGGGAGCGAACGAACAGCCCAGCTCTTGTTTTGCTCCCCCCTTCAACTATGGTTTACTTTAGCCCACCCCTATCTCGTTTCTAGCCAGAAGCTAGAAATGCTCAAAGCAGGCTCCAAGCGTGCTTTGGGATACAATAGGAACCTAATACCGAATCCAATTCACCCTTGTTAATTTTCAGGCGTTGGCTGGGATTCAAGATAATGCAGGAATTCCAGCAATTCTTCCTCGTTGAGTTCGGCGCGAGTTGGTCTGCCGTAGGTACGCTGCAAATAATCGCGTCCTTGGCGTCCTTGATCCTTATTCCAGCCTAAGCGTTTAATTTCGTGAGTAGTTTGGGATAAAGTTTCTAGATAGTCTAAGAACTTCAGCCATTCTTTTTCTGTTAGTTGATTGCGATCGCGCTTGCCAAAACTTCGCTCTAGATAATCGCGTTCCTGATCTTTATTCCAGCGCAATTCCTTGAGCTTGATTGTAATTTTGCCAATCGCATCCCGCAAGTCAATTTCCTCGCCAGCCGGAGTTGTGCCACCCCATGACACATCGGCCGTCGTGGGAGCGCCTAAATCGTCTACTTTTCTGGCGCTGTTAACGTTATTACTGGAGTGATAACCAGGCTTTGTCCCCGTAGAATTGAACTGACTGCCAAACAACCCTCCAGAAACCTCTTCCGGTGTCTCGACAAAAGCATCCTCCTCATACAGCTCAGTTTGAGCCGGAGAAAACTCATCATCGGCAAACGGGACGACATCATAAGTCGGGAGTGACGCCGCCGGAGAAGGGACAGCACGGGGTCGTTGTGACGCAGCAAGTTCAGGGGTGTCATTAACGCTGAGTGTCTCAGAGTGACTTCCCATCGGGTTCGGCTGTACCACGCGCTCTTGCGTGACTGGTTCGGGTTTGGGGGTTTCTATTGGCGCTTCAATCGCAGCAGACTGTGTTGCTGTTGCTGGTGCCATTCCCAACAGGTTCAGCGCTCTAGTTGTTGCCTTATCTTCTGCCAGCTCAACTTCTGGAGCCGCCGCCAAACCTGTTGCCAGGGTAATACCTTCGACTTGAACAACTGCCCGAACCACATACTTTCCTTCGTGAATGGTCAGTAACTCGGTGGACAGGCTACCTAAGGGATAACGAACTCGGAATAGAGAAAACATAAACATTCCCACCCCTAAACCTAGTGGGATTTTGTAGCTCCCATCTTTTGTTAAGTATAGTACGCTGCTAAGAAAACGGATTTTCTTTAGTGCCTAAAGAAACTAAAATAATTAGAGACTGTTCATCGCTAGGTATAAAACCATTCTCTACTGCCCTCTACCTTCGCTTCGTCACCGAGTCCGTTTCACAGCGGTTGGCGGCAGAGGAAAAAGCAGTGGGTCAAAGTGCTTTTCGTCGTTCTCGTCGTCAAGCACCGACTCTCGTAAAAACTGGTTGGTTCTGAACGCCGATTAGAACCGGAGATATTATTCAGGACAGCTGCTTTACAGAAGCTGCTTGCGGGATTCCAGAATGGTAAAGAGAGCGATGTACCCCAAAAGCGCCCAAGTGCGGACTTAAAAGACGCGATAAATCCACGTCTGGTACAAGACTAGGAAACTAAGCTGTCTGTTGCCCAAAGTCTGTCTAAATGTGTTTCAAAGCACGTCTGGAGAAAGACTAAAGTCTTCTGCTTGTGTTCTTCTTATGCGATCGCATCGCACTCTCTAGAGATGACGGTTGTTTGTTTACTGTAAGGTGAAAAACGCGCCACAACAAACTTAACAGCAAGGCAGCAATAACAACACGACGGATGTGCAGCTGCCACATCAGGGTAAAAACACAAAGACGAAGAGTCATTAGTCATTAGTCATGGACTTTGGACAAGGAATGCGCGCACTAAAGACTAGAAACTAAGAACTAATGACTAATAACTAAGGACAAAGAATTGTTTTATGGCGGAGGCAAACTAATAGGTACATGGAATTTTCAATCGCTACACTACTTTCAAATTTTTCTGATGACAAATTAGTGGCTCCCAAGGTACTCGAAAAAAAAATGGGTTGCCACGATGAGGCGAGTCTGAATCAACTACAGATTGCCCTGGATGCTTTGGAGAGAATCGGAATTCTAATCAAAGAGCGTGGTAAGTATAGGCGCGTCTATGAAGAAGACGTGGTAGAAGCTAAACTGCGCTGTTCCAGTAAGGGCTTTTGTTTTGCGATTCAGGAGGTAGAGGGTTCTGAGGATATTTATGTGCGGGAGAGCCATCTCTCGACAGCTTGGAATGGCGATCGCGTACTGGTAAAAGTTACCAAAGAAGGAAACCGCAAGCGAAGTCCAGAAGGGGAAGTGCGGCTAATTCTAGAACGGGCAAATCCCTCGGTATTGGCACGAGTTAAGCAAAACGAAACCGGCTTTCGCGCTGTTCCTCTAGACGATCGGCTACTATTTGAACTTGACCTGGTTTCAGCCGAGAACCTGGCGGATGCTATTGATTACCTGGTACACGTAGAAGTCCTGCGCTACCCCTTGGCGACAAAACCGCCAGTAGGCAAAGTCGCTCGCATCCTTGGCAGTAATGCGGAAGCAGCAGCTGACACCGATATCGTCTGTTGCAAGCACGATTTACCTCAGAGTTTTCCCGCAGATGTGCTGTCACAAGCCGAAGCGTTGCCACAAAAGCTAGAGAAAAAGGATTTAAAGCAGCGTAAAGATTTACGCTCTCTGTTAACCCTCGCCTTTGCACCTGATGGTGGTTACAACCAAGAAAATGCAATCACCTTGGAGAAAACAGAGGATAAACAGTGGCACTTAGGCATTCACGTCACTGATGTTGCCCACTACGTCCAGCCGGACGAGCCACTGGATCGGGAAGCCCGCAAGCGAGGCATGACGGTGTATCTGGGCGATATGGTGGTGCAAATGCTACCGGATGCGATCGCAAGTCGCTGCTCTTTGGTGCCTGGTCAAGATCGGTTAGCCCTCTCAGTCATATTTACCATAGATTCAGCTTCTGGGCAGTTGGTGGAGTATGAGATTCACCCCAGCGTCATCCAGGTGGACACGCAGCTTAGTTACCAACAAGCTGAGGCGATTTTGGATCGCCATCAGGATGCCGACCCCCCAGTGATGGAAATGCTCAGTCAGTTATTCTTTGAGCTGAGTCCAGCTGTGAAAGCGCAACGATTTGCTAGGGGAGGATTTGAATTAAATCTGCCCGGTACTCAATTACACTACACCGATGAAGGAACTCTCGGAGCGATCGTAGTTTCGGGAGGAGTTCGTTCTCTGGTAATGGAGTTGATGCTGCTGTTCAATCAAGCAGTAGCCTCTCACCTGCAAGGGCTGTTTCTACCTGCAATTTATCGCGTTCAGGCACCCCCAGATACAGAGGATGTCCAAGAATTGATGAAGTTAGCAAGCAATCTGAGGATGGATCTACGTCTGGAACAGGAAGATGTAGTCACACCACGGGATTATCAACGTTTTACTCAGATGTTCGCTGCTTCAGGGTCGGAGCGCGTTTTGACATATCTATTACAGTCTACGCTTAAACCGTGTGCTTACAGCACGACTGGTGGCTCTCACTTTGGTTTAGCTTTGGGTGCGGGGGAACAGGAAGATGTTCCTTACACTCACTGTTTATCACCTTTGCGGCGCTACGCAGATTTAATGGTTTCGCGGATCTTGCTGGAGATGTTTGAGAAAGGACGCGATCGCCGTACTACCCGTGCTAAAGATAGCGTGAATCTCCGCCATAGTTCCTCTCACGGTAATATCAACTGGAATGTCTTACCGCCAGACGCGCAGCAAGAGTTGGAAGCGCAGCTTTCTGGTTTGGTTGTGCATCTCAACGAGCGAGAAAAGCTTACCATAGATGCCCAAGCGGATCTCCAAGGACTCAAAAAAGCTGAGTTGATGAAGGAGCGCACCGGGGAGGTTTTCCAGGGGTTAATTACTGGTGTCCAATCTTACGGTTTCTTTGTGGAAATCGAAGATTTGCTGGTGGAGGGACTGGTACACGTCAGTTCGCTCAAAGATGACTGGTATGAGTTCCGCTCCCGCCACGCCTGTCTTGTAGGACGTAAGAGCCGCGTTTCTTATCGATTAGGCGATCGCGTGGAAGTCCAAGTTAAAAGCGTTGATTACTACCGTCAACAAATTGACCTTGTAATCGTCGGCGGCGGTAGCGAAGCCAGCAATGAAGATATAGAGGGAGAAAACGGCGAGTCGGGTGAAATGGATGAATAGCTAATAGCTAATGGCTAATGGCTAATTGCCATTAGCCCTACTTGAAATGACCAATAACTAATGACTAAAAACACTTTGCCTCTAATCTTAGGCATCACTGGTGCCTCTGGCTTAATTTATGCTGTCCGTGCTTTGAAATTTCTGCTAGAAGCACAATACAGCATTGAACTGGTTGCCTCTAAATCTACTTATATAGTTTGGCAGGCAGAACAAAATATCCGAATGCCTCCTAACCCTGAAGAACAGGAACAATTTTGGCGACAGCAAGCGGGGGTAGAACTAGCAGGTAAACTACGCTGTCACCCTTGGAGCGATGTGGGAGCTAATATTGCTAGCGGTTCCTTCCGCACACTGGGGATGGTAATCATGCCGTGTAGTATGAGTACCGTGGCAAAGCTGGCGGCGGGTTTGAGTTCCGACCTGCTGGAGAGGGCAAGCGATGTACAACTTAAAGAAGGACGTAAACTTGTTATTGTGCCACGAGAAACGCCCTTCAGCCTGATTCATCTGCGTAACCTGACCACTTTGGCAGAAGCAGGCGCTAGAATTGTTCCAGCTATCCCAGCTTGGTATCACAATCCCCAAAGTATTGAAGACTTGGTGGATTTTGTTGTAGCTCGTGCTTTAGACCAGCTGGACATTGATTGCATCCCAATTAACCGCTGGGAAGGAAAATAGAAATTATAGTCTTAATTTTTAATTTCTCATTTTTAATAGATTATGCGGATTTTGCTGGTATTTTTGCTGCTGGGAACTCTGGCTTTATTTGCCATTCAAAACTTGTCGCCGTTGTCGATAGTGTTTTTCGGGGCGAGGACGCAGGCGCTACCGCTAGCGGTGTGGATAATGGTAGCGATCGCATCTGGCGTGATCGTTAGCGGTTTGTTGCAATTTTTCAGCTATCTGCAACAACGTCCTTTGCGATCGCGCATCCGCAAACTGGAAAAACTAGAAGTCGAATCAACTCGTTCTAACTCGCGACGGCGCGAAACTGGGGATTATACTCAACAAACCCCTTACACCCCTCCCCCTCCACCACCGCCGGAAACTAAAAACACCGAGTCGTATCAAGATGACTGGGAAGAGGATACCAGTACAAGTGATGACGATGAGTGGGATTTTGACGAGAAGCCAGCCGCCGCAGACACCAGTCCTCAAAATTTTCCCGAAGAAGACCGCACGAGGTACGAAGTTAGGCAAGAACCAAAAAGCGCCTCACGAGCTGGCTCAGTCTATTCTTATAGCTACCGGGAACCAAAGAATTCCGGCGTTGGAAAAACTGAGGCGGTTTATGACGCCAATTACCGCGTGATTACGCCGCCCTATCAACCACCCACCCCGGAAACCAATCAGGATGAGGATGACTGGGGATTTGAAGATGAGGAAGAAGACAACTTTGAGGATGATTGGCGCAGCGACAAGCCAAGAGCGTGACCCCTAGCCACGCTCCTAATCGGAATTGACAATTTCACCGTTCTATGCTTGATTTGTTCAAGATCCCAAATGCTTATGAGCGTAGTAGTTCGCGGGATTGCTGCTTTACGTGTCCAGCCATAGCCGCTTGCTGTAAGGTCATAAAGGCGTTCAGATCCTCTCTGTCATACTTTTTTTTGAGCAGCTGTCGCAGTTGTTCTTCAGCTTCTATCGTTAAGTAGCCGATGGCTAGAGCCTGTTGGACAAGTTCACGGATTAGCATCATGTGGTTATTACCTAGAAAAACGTCAAGAGCAAACACCGATTTTTTAAATGCTCAACTCGCTTAAGTAGATTTGCGGATGCCATATCTGAGAACGGGGGAAGATACCACTTACGTAGCTGAAACTGCCACAACTGTCTAAACTCAAGGAAAACCGTAGCCTCATCTCCTTTTCCCTCCACACCCTGTAAATATTTAATAAAGTTTAGATGAAAGTTCGATGAAGTCTCCATAAAATTAAGGATAACTAAAAGATTACGTAAACTACACCTAACAGACGTTATTAAATTCGTTATAACTTTATCGTTAGTTCGTTAGTATTTCATAATTAATCAGTTAAAATCAGGCGTTGGCAATCTTGAATTGGGATGGCAACGCAGGGGAATGGAATCAACTGTTAATGAACAGGAAGCCGATTTTCAAGAGGCGGCAAATAACTGGAATCTGGAAAAGCTATACATAGACTTAGCTTCTGCCAAAGGTAGAAGCCTGACACCAGTTGAAAAAAAATTCTTGAGAGGCTTACTATGTGGTTACTCTCCTGCCGAAATTGCAGATACTGTCTACAAAAGTCGCACTTCGAGTGCCGTTAGAGTCTATTTATCCAATGGTTTATATAAATATATTCAGGAACTTCTAATTCGTCAGACTGGCGACACAATAAAGATAAAGAACTGGAGCCGCGTTACTAACTTGCTCTCCAAAGCAGGATATAAAACTGAATCTGTTAATTTGCCAGAACAAAATCAAAGCGAGACAGAGGAGACGTTACAGTCTACAGTAGTTGCTGATCAGCACCAAGATTGGGAAGAAGTTATAGATGTAGAAGACTTCTATGGTTCTCAAGAAGAACTAGCAACTCTAGAACAATGGATTGTTAATGACAGCTGCCGCTTGGTGGCGTTGCTAGGAATGGGGGGAATCGGTAAAACTGCTCTTGCTGTAAAGTTGGCAGAACAAATAAGCGAAAATTTTGAGTTTGTCATCTGGCGATCGCTTCGTCATGCGCCACCGATTCAGGATCTGGTGGCTTCTTTGATTCAATTTCTGTCTCAAGGACAAGAAACAGTAGACAGTGCATCAGCAGAAGAGAGAATTTCTCGCTTGATGACTTATATCCGAAGTCGCCGCTGTTTGCTGATTCTGGATCAAGCTGAAGCGGTTTTGTGCAGTGGCAAAAATGCTGGTTACTATAGCTACGAATATCAGGTGTATGGAGAACTATTTCGACGCTTAGGAGAAGAACGCCATCCCAGTTGTTGTATTCTCACCAGTCGGGAAAAACCCAAAGAAATTGCCGCACTCGAAGGCGCAAACCTACCTGTTCGCTGTCTTGAATTGCGGGGGTTAGCAGTATCCAATGCACAAGAACTGTTGCAACTCAAAGGTTTGATTGGCGATCCAGAAGAATGCCGAGTTTTAATTAACCGTTATAGCGGTAATCCGTTAATTCTCAAAATTGTGGCGACGACAATTAAGGATATTTTCAACGGTAATATTACAGACTTTTTATTAAAAGAAATTGTGGTTTTTGGGGATATCGGCGATTTACTAGATAGACATTTTGAGCGCTTATCGAATATAGAAAAAAAAGTAATGTACTGGCTGGCAATTCGTCACAAGTCTGTTTCTGTAGGTGCCTTGCAAGAGGAGATTGCACCAGGAATATCGAAACGGGAACAGATGGAAGCAATTGAATCTTTGCGGAGGCGATCGCTTTTGGAGAAAAACTTAACAAACTTCACGCTTGTACCAGTAGTCAGAGCGTATCTAGCGGAAAAATTAGTTGAGTAAGTTTAGGGAGAAATAACTGCTAAATCTGTTGCTTTCTTAATCAGCCTAGTATTAATTAATCCTCCCAGCGACGCATAGGAAAATAATTCTTGGAGGACTCATCAATAGTAAATTTTTGATTGTTGAAAGCTATTAACCTCAACCATCCAGATTTTTGTCTGGCTATGAAGCTCTTAAACTCTGCCGGGAAAGCTGCTCTTGTCGCGCTAATTCGCGAGACTCTTGGCGAACCCGACCCTCCATTGCTGCTTGCTGCAACTTCATAAAGGCTTTGAAATCTTCTAAGCCATATTTCGTGGTTAAAAGCCTCCGCAGTTGCTCCTCGGCTGCGATGGTAAGATAGCCCGTCGTCATAGCCTGTTGGACAACTTCACGGATATTAATCACCTTACTCTTCATGGGTAGCACCCCCAAAAACTTATCAACCTAAGTGGAATCACTGGGATTTTACGATTTAGCCTTATTAAGCAACAGTAGCATCACTGAATGTAGCTTACGGTAATTTAAAGTTAATTTAAAAGAAATTTAAAGTTAACATAAAGGTTTCATAAGCAGATATATTAATAACATTGGGTTAATTTATAGAAATCCAAATTTATTTCTTAAGGCAGAGTCTTAATAAGGTTTAGTTGTATTTATTATGACTGGTGCATCTGAAATCAAAAGAGGTAATAGTAACGTTTATTTATCCGGGAGTTTGAAGCAAAAGCTACATGATGAGTTCAAAAAAAGATATAAGCCAAATGGCAACCGGGCCCTAATACAAGACTTTTTAAGCGCGTGGCGGAAACAACTCGATACACCTGAACCATCACGCCAAGCTTTACGAGCTATTTTGGAATCAGATAGTCGCCACACCTGCGAGTATCGGATTGCCAACGGCTTATGTCAACTGTTACTCAACTGTTCATACGATGAATCGATAGACTTATACCAGCAGGTTCAAGACACAACCGATAGGGAGTTAGTAGTTACTCAAAACTGCTCGTTTGCAACTCCTGTTGTCGGATGTTCTTCATCGCAGCCAGAGCTAAAAACGTCAGCCACCACGCCACAAAATGAGAACTCAAAACGCCAAATAGGGGTATTTATACCAAATACTCGCTGCCGGAGTGTGTGGGGAAGAGATAACTTAATTGAAGAAATATTACAGCGGATTTGCGATCCGAATGAAGTATCTATCCTCTCGCTTACTGGCAGTCCGGGGTATGGAAAATCGGAAGCTGCGAGTTTGGTTGCCAAAGAAGCACTTAAAAGAAATCTATTTAGTGATGTGCTATGGGTTACGGCTCGACAAAGCGAATTAGTTGATGGTTATATTAGCTTTGAAAAGCCTTTTAAATCTTTTAGTTGGCAGCAATTTATCAAGGAAATAGCATATCAGCTAGCTTGCCCTGTAGAGCAAGTTCCCCAGCGTCTTAGAGAAGAAAAGCTGCTACTCGTATTAGACAACGCTGAAACTGCACAAATTGAGAATATTGTGGGGAATCTTGTCAAGATGCTTAACCCCAGCCGAGCGCTGTTAACCAGTAGACTTAGGTTCAAACCTCCATACTTAGGATTAATTGAAGTTCCAAGGCTTGAAGAAAAATGGTCACACATTTTGTTAGCTGATGAGGCAAAATACAATAATCTAGCGATACTCAGACAGGCAAGTGATGAACAGTTACATCAATTGCATGAGTTTTCTTGCGGCGCACCGCTAGCGCTACATTTTTTGGTTGGGCGTATTTTTCACGTTCGGACACTTGAGCCAGTATTGTCGGAACTTTCAGCGACCAGCCGACCAGTTGAAACATTCTATCGCTTCTGTCTGGAGGCAACTTGGCAGCGAATCGGTGTGCCAGCACAGAGCGTACTGCGTTGTATAGCTGGGAGTGATGTAAGCGTCAGCAGAGCAGATTTGTCTAAAGATTGGAAGTTGCTAGAAGAAGATTTGGACATAGCGATCGCTGATCTGCGACGATGGTATTTAATTGAAGATTTACAAGATTTGGAGATAGACAATCCACGATATAATTTGCATCCTTGGGTGAAAAGCTGTGTGCGGGGTGGATTTGTGGAAAAGTGGCAACCACTACGAAATTTGAAAGAGGTAGTCTTACAAAATTTTGATATATATGGTAATAGGTAATGGGAAAGCGAAAGACCAATTCTATTTTCTGGAGTTGATTGCGAAAGTTTGAAAGCGTAGGCTCTTAGCCGAGGCGAAGCCATCGCTTGTAGAATTTAATATTTATAGATATGGAAAACAATAATCGTCAAGTTAGGGAATCGCTCAAGGGCATCAATATCTATCTGGTGGGGATGATGGGTGCTGGGAAGACCAGCGTAGGAAAATTACTTGCCCAGCAGCTGGGTTATGGTTTTGTGGACACCGATAGCGTAATTGAGAAAGCTGCTGGTAAATCCATTAACGATATTTTTGTCAGTGACGGTGAAGACAGCTTTCGACAGATGGAAAGCAAAGTGCTACAGGAAATGTCAGCTTTTACCAGGTTAGCGATCGCGACTGGCGGCGGCATTATCCTGCGCTTAGAAAATTGGGGCTATCTGCAATACGGTCTAGTAGTGTGGCTAGACGCACCAATAGAACTTTTAGTCGCCCGTCTGCAAAACGATACCACCCGACCTTTGTTAAAAAACGCTGACCTAGCTACCGAATTGGAAAACCGTTTCCACCAACGCCAGTCACTCTACGCGCAAGCAGACCTGCAAATATCCATTAGCCAAGAGCAAACTCCCGAACAAATCGCCAAGCAAATCATAGAAGCGATTCCCACAGTTCTCAAGAAGCGACCTCCAAGCAATAACGGTCATTAAACCTATCCCTAATTTGGTGTAGAATTTACCTAGACTAAAGGTATAAATTATGATTAGAGATTGAAATATTGAATCTTCAAACACCTGCAAATAAACGCCTCGCAGAGGCACCTATGTTCTAAACTTCTAAAAACAATAACTAGCCTGATTCTGCCAAGTAATGATCAACGATAGCGAATACATCCTGAAGGCTGAAGCCACGCGGGTGCGAGTGCTAAGCGAAGCACTACCCTACATCCAGCAATTTGCTGGTCGCACCGTTGTCGTCAAATACGGCGGCGCTGCCATGAAAGACAGCTCGCTCAAAGACAAAGTAATCCGCGACATCGTATTCTTATCCTGCGTCGGTTTGCGCCCAGTTGTAGTACATGGCGGTGGCCCGGAAATCAACTCTTGGCTGGATAAGCTGGGAATCGAGCCACAATTTAAAAATGGTCTGCGCGTCACCGATGCTCCCACAATGGATGTTGTGGAAATGGTTTTAGTCGGTCGGGTGAATAAAGAACTCGTCTCCCTGATTAACCGGGCTGGAGGCAATGCTGTAGGACTTTGCGGCAAAGACGGCAATTTATTCAAAGCCCGCCCAGAAGGTGCCGAGGGTATTGGCTTTGTTGGGGAAGTTACCAGTGTAGATACCAAGCTTTTGCAGTCTCTGGTTAATAGCGGTTATATACCCGTAGTGTCCAGCGTTGCGGCAGATGAAACTGGGCAAGCTTATAACATCAACGCTGACACCGTAGCTGGGGAAATTGCGGCGGCTTTGGGCGCAGAGAAGTTGATTTTGCTCACAGATACAGCAGGAATCTTACAGGATTACAAAGACCCATCCACCCTCATTCCCAAGGTAGATATCGGCGAAGCGCGGCGTTTGATTGAGGCTGGTGTAGTCGGCGGGGGAATGATTCCCAAGGTGAAGTGTTGCGTGCGTAGTCTTGCCCAAGGCGTTCATGCTGCACACATCATTGATGGTCGCATCCCCCACGCACTGCTATTAGAAATTTTCACCGACGCTGGTATCGGGTCGATGATTATCGCTTCCGAGTTTATGGCTTGAGGACTGGGGGCTAGGGGCTGGGGACTGGGGACTAGGTACTAGGAAGAAGGTACTAGGTAAGAGTCCTTCCAATTCCCAATCCCCAGTCCCCAATCCCCAATCCCTAACGAATAATAATCCGCCTTGGCGAAACAAAAGGTCTTTGATATACCCGTGGTCTAATAATCCCTGGGTTAATCGGGCGCAAATCATTAAACCGTGGATTCACTCGGATGAGTGGCGAGTTGAAGACTCCCCCATTCACCCTGACAGAAAAGCCTGGATTGACCGGATAGTAACCCGGATAGTAATCCGAATAGTAATTGTTAGAAAAACCCGTTACTGGGTTTACAGGAATCGGACTGGGGATGGGACTGCCGTAAATCCAGTTGCCAGTTGATGGCCGTGGAATTACGTAAGTAGGGCGATTCCGTATAATTACTGAGGGTCTAGCGTTAACGGGTGAATTCGCTCCTGTTAACATGGCGAATCCTAGCGTTAACGGTGCTAACAGGGTAGCAAGACAAAGCCGATTGAATCCACCTTGAGACAGATTTATTGCTTTGAGCATGGTTTTAGCTCCCGATTTATTGGATAGTAACTTGATATGAAAGCTTGAATTACTTCTTAAGGTACGCCCTGGCAAAGCTAAGTAGATTCCCCTAGCTGATTCACCTGAATGGGTGATATTGGGGATTGGGGATTGGGGATTGGGGATTGGGGAAGAGGAAAAAGTCTTACCTAGTCCCTTCTTCCCAGTCCCCAGCCCCTCTGTGATAAAACCCTGGTGAAGGCAAATTATGGCAGGAGTTTTGATTTCAGGATCAACCCCTTCGCTAAAATTTAAAGGCAGGGTGGTTTCATGTTAGCCAGAGAAAAACCTGGTGAACCTGATTGGCAAGATCGCGGATACAATCGGGAACAGTGCGACAGCCTAAACGACGGGCTAAAGTAATCAGAAA
>NZ_JACJOK010000062.1:0-13288 GCF_014695505.1 Trichocoleus sp. FACHB-90 | reverse complement strand
ACGAAGAGGTTATGGGTTTAGAAACTTCAACAATTTCAAATTAAGAAGTTTTCTGACTTGGCATTTTGCCAGCTAATTTCAGTTTATTTTACATACCATGTTCGGTAGAGCCGCAAAACCTTTGTTTTATCGCGGGGAATTGTAGGCGATCGCAATGGCATCCCCAAAGTTGCATCCCCAATTTACAAGCAGAACTTCAACTTGCTCACCGGACAATGTTTAGATGACGAAACCGTGAGCATTCCTACTTTTCCAGTAAGAGTGGTTGAAGATAACGTGCAAATAGCCGTTAGCAAGTAACTACTGCTACATTTCACCACAGAACCCGGTTTCAAGAGAGAAACCGGGTTTTTTAATAGCGATACTATATATACAACTAATGAAAAGGAGTTCTCCTATGCAGTCTACGGTAACTGATGGAGTGCGTTGGACTACTACAGACATAAACCTCTTACCTGAAAACGAAGGCACGCGCTATGAGATTATTGATGGAGAGCTATTCATGACCAGAGCGCCCCACTGGAAGCATCAACGCGCCTGTGGCAGAATTTTTGGACAACTTGATGATTGGTCTGTGTCTAGTAGTTTAGGGCAAGCAAGCATCACTCCGGGTGTGCTATTTAGCGAATCAGACAACGTAATACCAGACGTAGTTTGGGCTAGCAATGAACGATTAGCCGTTTTGTTAGACGAAGCGGGACATCTGACAGGCGCACCAGAATTAGTGGTGGAAGTGTTATCGCCTGGTGCAGAGAATGAACGCCGAGATAGAGAAGCTAAACTCAAACTCTACGCCTCGCGGGGAGTCCAAGAGTATTGGATTGCTGATTGGCGTTTGCAACAAGTTGAAGTCTACCGCCGCGAAAATGCGACGCTGAAATTGGTTGCAACGCTGTTAACTAATGATGAAATTAATTCTTCTCTTTTGCCAGGTTTTACCTGTGTTGTGTCTCGGTTTTTTGTGTAGGAAGGGGTAGAGGAGGAGGAAGGCGATCGCAGTTGATATCGATTACATTAGCGTCACTAAACTTTTACCTTAGTTATGCTTCTTCAACCAATTCATAATATCTTTATTTTTATATAGTTTTAGTCGTAATTACTCCTCTGTGGAAAGCTTTTTGATAATAAGCTTATTAAGAATCTTTTTTTCCAGTACAAATCTCACATGGTTTAAACCCTGCTTCTTCCGCAGCTTTTGGATTTGAGAACCTAATAATATTAGCTTCATCCTGAGGGTTTTCTGCCTTAGGATAATGATTACAATTTCTTTTAAAGTGATATTTATCTCGATTTTTTCGCGCTCTGATTGAATCTTGCGGTGGATTGTAATTAATGATTGTTTGCTCATAAGATTGGTCAATAGCTATAGTTTTGTGCGATATCCAATCCAGTAATTGTCGAAGTTCACGCAGAACCCTTAAGCTTGGATTCCTCTTCGATTCTTTGTTTAGACTTTCTATTAAAGATTGAATTACTGGATCTGAAGGAGCTAAATTAGTGTAATCAGTGATTAAACCATCTATAATTTCCTCAATCTTTTCAGTTTTACTTTTCGTAGCAGATTGTAGCGAATTTTGAACTTCAGCTAATTGACGATAGTATTTGCGTTTAAGAGGTTTTAGCTCTCCTAATATAATATTCCTTCGTTTCTCTAGCTCTTCTATTAGTTTATCAATCTGTTCCGGCTCGCTAAGCTTCTCGGCAAGTAACTTAAAAATTTTTATAAGAAGCCAGTGTTTAGATTCTAGTTCATTTAACCTTTTTGTTTCCTTCTTATTTTTTACAGATGCTAACAGCTTGGATTTCAAAAGTTCATGCCATTGATACTTAACCTCTTGATCCAGTTTCCCGCGAAAAGAAGAAGCTATTAGTGAGATAGCAGATTTAAAAGGAAACGCGAACCTAATTAACGTTCCTAGTAGAAACCAAGCAGGCAAAACTAATATCAGAAATAGCAATACAGGCAGATTAAAATGGATATGAACACTTTCATCAATGAAATTTGTCTCCCGTAAACTTGTCTCCTCCTACTTTATCGCCTCCAACTACATCTCCCATAGTACCCATATTATTCGTATTCTGATTGATACTAGACGTATTGGGTCTTTGATTTATATTAGGTATTCTCTTCTCTATTTGCTGAAGTGCTGCAACCAATTCTTTCAACTGTTTTCTAAAATCGGCATCTATCAATGCTTCGTTAGCGATTATTTGAGCTTTAAACTCTGAATCAGCCTGGTTCAACTCAGGTCTATTTGAAAATCGATTGCTCAGAAGGTTGCTAAGCTTGTTTAGAATATTTTTAGCAGCGTCACCGCTAAGAGACTCAATAGCACCTACTGTTGCGTGATCAAGACAGAAACGTACCGCTGCTCTGGCAATTGGTAACAGAAGTTGTATATCCATTAGTTACAAACCCATACTAAGCCACAGATACTCTGTCAACGGTAACACAGGCTTATGTCTTACAGTTGGTTAATTTAACTTACTAAGTGCTATGATATCGATCCACCAGCAACAAAGCAAGCATTACTGCGGTGGATTTTTTTAGACTTAAGTTATATCAATACATAATTTAATGCGCTCACGCTAAAAGTGTGCAAAGGCGCTAAAGGTGTCTAGGAGTTGGCTATACTCAAGAGGATCATACTCAAGACGTTGAGGAGCGATCTCTTCTTGCCAAGCAACCATCAGCGAAGCGCGATCGCATACATTACCTTTAAAACTACATTTAGGCAATCTTAATGCTGCCAAGAGCTTTGAGTCGTGGGTGAGGCAAGCCGACACATCAAAAGTGCGATCACTACTTGAAACAGGAGAGCGATCGCATCCCTCATTTAGTATTCGCACCCACAGCTAAAAAATTACATCTAGCCACAGCAAAATTACTGGCTGACATTTAAACACCAGAGGCGATCGCCCACCCAAACCGATTTGATTTCCCCAACCCGTTTTAACGGGTTTCAGCTTTGAGCCAGAAATTTATTTCTGCGCTCACTACGCTCACCTTCCAGGCTCATCATCCCGTTCCAAAGCCGGAATAACTGTTCCTTGCAAATGATGTTGTTTTTGATTATTCACATAAGCCTTCGCTTCATCCAATTGCTTACCTCCTAATGAAAACACTCCATATCCATGTTGCCAGCTAAACCCTAAACCACAAGCTAATGGAGTGTGATTCAAATGATAAGCGCTACTTCCTTTGATGGTCTTTACGAAATCAGCAATTGATAACTTTGGTGGAATGGAAGCCACAATATGAATATGATCTTCAATACCACCAATTGCATGAATAATGCAGCCCATTGCATCAGCTTTACCGATAATATAACCGTAAAGTTCAGACTCTCTTTCTGGGGTAATTAAAGATTGACGAGATTCCGTTGCCCAAATGAGATGGTAGTAGGTGCGCCAAAATGACATGAGTTTAAAAGTTCGGATTGGAAGTGGCGATCGCGCATATAGCCGGGAAATAAATTTCCGGCTCAAAGCTAAAACCCGTTAAAACGGGTTAAAGAGAATGGTGAGAAGAAAGCGTGATCGCATAATCCAACTACAAAGACGGTGCGCGTGAAGCGAAGCTATCGCGTAAGCGAATCGCTCTCCTGAGTTATTCTTCCCACCTACAGCTAAAAAATTCTATCTAGCCGTACCAAAATTACTGGCTGGCTTTTAGACAATAGATGGGATCGCCCCCACTCCAGCGATATTGATTGGAAAAGGGCGATCGCCTCAATCATTATCTGACTCCGAAAACAAAGATTCCAAACTACGATATCCACTTACCACCCTGACAATCTCTACTCCATCCTCAATTACTCTATAAAGGATGATGTAACCGTCCACGGGAAGACCTCGTAACGAAGGTTCTATCTCAGCATAATCGCGACCCATCTTGGGAAACTTTACTAACTTCCGACACTTCTGCTCAAAAGCATTTAGAAACCGTTCTCCAGCCTCTATATTGCGACTCGCGAAATAGTCAGAAATCTCATCTAAGTCCTGGGTAGCTTCTGGGGATATGATGTAACGGCTCATTCTTGATTGTCGCGAGCTTTAC
The DNA here is from genome assembly GCF_014695505.1 of Trichocoleus sp. FACHB-90. Classification (NCBI taxonomy): domain Bacteria; kingdom Bacillati; phylum Cyanobacteriota; class Cyanophyceae; order Leptolyngbyales; family Trichocoleusaceae; genus Trichocoleus; species Trichocoleus sp. FACHB-90. The sequence goes on along the minus strand of NZ_JACJOK010000062.1, from coordinate 9,228 downwards.
TGAGCTTATCCCGCAGTCTTGCAATAACAACTTCTCCATCAATTCCTTCCCCTCGGTCAAGCTGTTCAAGACCAACAGCTACTTTTTCACGAGTTTCTTCCACCCACTTTTCATAGTGTTTATCTCGCTCTCCCAAAAGTCGTAAAGCTTCAACAATTACCTCATAAACTGTTTCATATTTACCGCTTTTGAGCTTTTCTTGAATTAACTGTTCCTCTTCAGGTTTTAGGGTTATATTCATCGCTTCAGCATCTCCAGTTTTTTTACATTATAGACTTCAGAATTTTACCTTCGCTCGCATCCCTCATTTAGTATTCCCACCCACAGCTAAAAAATTCTATCTAGCCGTACCAAAATTACTGGCTGGCTTTTAGACAATACCTGCGATTACCCCTACTCTACTGATATTGATTGCAAAAACGCGATCGCTCTCAATTTGATTACCACTTTCGGCTGATGAACATCTTTCAGAAAATTTCAACACTTGTGACATAACTAACAGAAAAAATTCTGTAGTTACACATTCTTATGTGTGCCGTGTCCAAGGAGAAAATAAAATGTTTTCACAACCCAAGCACGTTGATGCAGTAGGCGCTGACACCACAGGTAGTGGTTTTCTTACCCCTGATGCTGGCCCTGATACTTCACGCGCCGACTATGCTGATAATCAGGCAGATACAAATGACTCTAGCCACGATTATGACAACGTTGATGAACAAATTCCTGATACTTCACTCAAAGAATCTCAGGCTAACGTTGCCGATCATCAAATGAGGATTATCGGTCGTACATCAGGTTGAAAAATCGGGATGACTGGATTCGAACCAGCGGCCCCTTCGTCCCGAACGAAGTGCGCTACCAAACTGCGCCACATCCCGTTACCATAAAGGCAATCTTAATCCACGATATCACGCGGAATCCCTTTTTACCAACCCACAGCAAGGGAAATTAACTCAAGCAGTAAGAATGCTTGATACTATTAACTCTGTATGACTACAGTGGGAAAAGCGGGTCGTGGCAGTTAAACCAGAATGGTTGCGGGTGAAAGCGCCTCAGTGGGAGCGCGTGGGCAATGTTAAAGAAATATTGCGGGATTTGGGGCTAAATACAGTTTGCGAAGAAGCATCTTGTCCCAATATTGGGGAGTGTTTTAACGCCGGGACAGCAACTTTCTTAATTATGGGGCCAGCCTGCACGCGAGCTTGTCCCTACTGCGATATAGATTTTGAGAAGAAGCCGCAACCGCTAGACGCATCGGAACCGGAAAGATTAGCGGAAGCTGTGCGACGACTACGATTGAATCATGTGGTGATTACCTCGGTGAACCGGGATGATTTGCCAGATGGTGGTGCGTCTCAGTTTGTTCGCTGCATTGAAGCGGTTCGCGCCACCTCGCCAAAGACGACAATTGAGGTGCTGATTCCTGACTTATGTAGTAACTGGGAAGCGCTGGAGAAAATTCTGCAAGCTGCGCCAGAGGTGCTGAATCACAATACAGAAACAGTTCCGAGTCTTTATCGACGGGTGCGTCCTCAAGGAAATTATGCGCGATCGCTCGAATTGTTGCGTCTAACTCGTCAGATTGCACCTTGGGTTTATACTAAATCTGGCTTAATGGTGGGACTGGGAGAAACTGATGCCGAAATTCGGCAAGTTATGCAGGATTTGCGCGATGTAGACTGCGATATCTTGACTATCGGACAATATCTGCAACCCACTCAGAAGCATTTGAGAGTTGATAGCTTCGTGACACCAGCCCAGTTTGACGCTTGGAGACAGTTTGGAGAATCGGTGGGATTTTTGCAAGTCGTCGCCTCTCCCCTCACCCGTAGCTCTTATCATGCTGAACAGGTGCGCGAATTGATGCAACGCTATCCCCGAAGCAAATTTTAAATTTCTAGAGGCGAAGTATTGCTGCTGATAATTGGCTGGGATTAAGTTAAAATTTCTGCTTGGCAATGCTTCGCCCTAACGGTGATTAATCCAAAATCCAACATTCAAAATCCAAAATCGATAGTCATTCTGGGATCTGGTGCCTGGGGTACAACATTGGCATCTCTAGCGTCTAAGAATGGTTATGACGTGCGTTTGTGGTCGCGTCAGGGTTCTGTGCTACTAGAGGACGTTCTAGAGGGCGCACATATTGTTTTATCAGCCATCTCGATGAAAGGTGTCGCCTCGGTGGTGGCGCAAGTAAAATCTTTGCCTGTCTCCCCAGATACCATCTTCGTAACAGCAACCAAAGGGTTAGATCCAGCTACCACAAGTACACCTTCGCAAATTTGGCAAGCGGCGTTCCCCACAAATCCCGTCGTTGTTCTGTCTGGCCCCAATCTTTCTAAAGAAATTCAACAGGGGTTGCCAGCAGCTACCGTGGTTGCGAGTACGGATGCGATCGCTGCCTCGTCGGTGCAAGCGGTATTCTCTTCCCCAAGTTTTCGGGTTTATACCAATGCTGATCCTTTGGGAGTCGAACTGGGCGGTACGCTGAAAAACGTCATGGCGATCGCTGCTGGCACCTGCGACGGTTTACAACTAGGAACCAATGCCAAAGCCGCTTTATTAACCCGTGGCTTGACCGAAATCATCCGCATCGGCAACCACTGGGGCGCACAAACTGAAACGTTTTATGGTTTATCAGGACTTGGGGACTTACTCGCCACCTGCAACAGCAGTCTAAGTCGCAATTACCAGGTTGGTTATTCTTTGGCTCAAGGCAAAATACTTTCAGAGGTTCTAACTGATTTGGAAGGGACAGCTGAAGGTGTCAACACCACCTCTGTTTTGATTCAAAGAGCCAACGCAGAAGGAATTTCTGTTCCCATATCTTACCAGGTTTACCGCTTGCTCCAAGGAGAAATTACCCCGCTCTCGGCGGTTGAGGCATTGATGCTTAGAGACAGCAAGCCAGAGTGATCCGATGTAAGGATTTTGGATTTTGGATTGAAAAAGGGTCTTTTCCCAATCCCCAATCCCCAGCCCCCAATCCCCAGTCAGGGAACTTGTGCAAACAATATTCTTTCTAAGAATAGGTAATTCTTCAGGAAATGCTCTTGCTAGTGATGTAGATTAACCTAGCGTATTGACCCAAGTCACTACTTCGGGATTGATAGCTGCTTATACTAGCTCCTAAAGATAGAAATCTGAATCCTCCTGGAGATGGGTTTCTGGAAGTCACATTGTCCTAGTGTCAGCGCCAGCAGTTGATAGCGATGCGTTTACTAGGTGTCGGAGGAGCGGGGTTAAATAGAAACCCTGTTGGTGGGTGCGAGAAGTAATTAAAAGAACAATAAGCAGTAGTAGTTTCGTCTTGGAGAATGGGAATCCTAAATAAGTAGTGACTAACTGAAAGATTATTCCGGTCGCAATTGAGAGATCCCTATGCCAGCCACCCCTTTCTATACAGAGACAGAATTTGAAGCGATCGCTCCTGACTTCAGCTTTGGGCTGTCAAGTCACGGCGACGACGATCGACCACCAGTAGACGATCTCAGTGAGCCTGAGATCGAAATGATAGACGCTCTTGATGAGCAACTCGACGAGTCCCGCCCCTCGACAAGTGCCAGTCGTCGTACAACCGATTTGGTGCGCTTATACCTTCAGGAAATTGGTCGGGTTCGTTTACTAGGGCGAGATGAAGAAGTCTCGGAAGCTCAAAAAGTCCAGCGTCATATGCGTTTGCTGGAGTTGAGAAGTGACGCTGCGACTAAGGGTGATGAAGTAATTAAACCCTATGTCCATCTGATTAATGTTCACGATCGTCTGGCTTCTCAACTAGGGCATCGTCCTTCTTTGGAACGCTGGGCGGCAGAAGCTGGTATTGAAGTAAGCAACCTGAAGCCCAGTTTGGCAGCAGGAAAGCGACGCTGGGCAGAGATAGCTATTCTGAATGTCGAGGAACTAGAGGCGATTCAGAATACTGGCATCCGCGCCAAAGAACACATGATCAAGGCTAACTTGCGCTTGGTCGTGTCGGTGGCGAAAAAATATCAAAATCGCGGCTTGGAATTGTTGGATTTAGTTCAGGAAGGAACTCTCGGACTAGAACGGGCGGTAGAGAAGTTCGATCCGACAAAGGGTTATCGGTTTAGCACCTATGCTTATTGGTGGATTCGTCAGGGGATTACGCGCGCGATCGCTACTCAAAGCCGCACCATCCGCCTTCCAGTTCACATCACCGAAAAGCTGAACAAAATCAAGAAAGCTCAGCGAAAAATTTCTCAAGAAAAAGGTCGCACCGCCACCATTGAAGATATCGGTCATGAGTTAGACATGACAGCCGAACAGGTGCGGGAAGTTTTGCTGCGCGTACCCCGCTCTGTCTCTTTAGAAATAAAAGTTGGTAAGGAGAAAGACACTGAACTAGGCGACTTGCTAGAAACAGATAGCATATCTCCCGAAGAAGTGTTAATGCGAGAAGCTTTACACCGCGATTTGCAGAATTTGCTTGACGATCTCACCAGCAGAGAGAGAGATGTGATTCAGATGCGGTTTGGCTTGGGAGATGGTCATCCTTATTCCTTGGCAGAAATTGGCCGCGCTTTGGATTTGTCTAGGGAACGAGTCCGGCAAATTGAAGCCAAAGCCCTACAAAAGTTGCGGCAACCCAAGCGCCGCAACCGCGTGCGAGATTATCTAGAATCTTTGGGGTAAAAGAACATAAAAGGTAAAAGCCAATCATCGAATTCTTTCTTTTGCCTTTTACCTTTTATCTTTTACATGATTGCCTTTTAAGTAGTTTCGTCAAAAGTGAAAAGGCAATCATGTAAAAGACATAATTCTTTACTTCTGCTTTTTCCGGTTTCCTTCTATACTTTCCTGCTTCTTGACTGCTTTGCTTATTAATTATCATTCTCAATAAGATAACTTTGTTGCAAATATTCTGGCAATTCGCTATCCTTCTCAATAGGGCTACTTTCTTGAGAAGGTAAATATGTCATTTTACACAGCAACCTCCCTCAAGGCTGAACTCAATGAGCGGGGCTGGCGTTTAACTCCCCAGCGGGAAACTATCCTGAATGTGTTTCAACATCTCCCCAGAGGTCAGCATCTCAGTGCGGAAGACCTATACGAGCTGCTGCACAGCGAAAGTGAGGATATCAGCCTATCCACCATTTACCGAACTCTAAAGTTAATGGCTCGGCTGGGCATTCTACGCGAACTAGAACTGGCGGAAGGACATAAACATTACGAACTCAATCAACCTTACCCGCATCACCACCATCATTTGATCTGTGTTCGGTGTAACAAGACGATTGAATTCAAGAATGACTCGATATTAAAAACAGGCACCCGAACCGCCAAAAAAGAGGGGTATCATCTGCTTGACTGTCAGCTGACGATTCACGCCGTCTGTCCGTCTTGCCAACGGGCGTTACTGCCAATTTAAGCAAATACGGGCAGTAGGAGGACAGCGATGGGAAAACAGCCGCTAAACGAGCGATTAGCTTTAAAAGCTAATCGCCAAAGTTAGAAGCGTCCCTTCACAATGTCATCAGCACTGAGTCCATAGTCACGCTGTGCCGCTTCGACAGCTGCTTTGGTTTGCTTATCGAAAACACCGTTTAACGGGCCGTTATAAAAGCCGTTTTCTTTCAAACGCTTTTGCAAGGACAGCATACTAGAGCGATCGCTTGATTTTGCGCTTGCCTTCTGTAATGCTGCTAAAGTATTTGGCCCCACAACCCCATCAGCAGTTAAGCGTTGTTCTTGCTGAAACTTGGTCACAGCATCTTTAGTTTCTTGGTCGAAGTAGCCAGTTAACCGACCTTGATAGTATTCCATCTGTCGCAACTGTCGCTGGACGGCTGCTACCTGTTGGCTGGTTTGACCGAATTGCACGAATGGGCCGGTAGAAACAACGGCTGGTTTTGCCGGAGTCCGAAACTCTCCATTTCCCACACCCAGTAAAGCCGCCTGAGTGTCTGTACCTGCAACGCCATCAACAGGCATTCCCGCCACTTTCTGAAATTGGGTAACGGCTGCTTTAGTTAACGGACCATAATAACCAGTGGCATTTGCCTTTAAGTAACCCCGTTTTTGCAACTGCTGCTGGAGGGCGGCTACCTCTGCACCCTTGTCCCCTTCCTGCAAAGCGCCACGGCGACGGTTGCTCACCTGCGGAGGGATGCTCACTTGCGGACGAGTGACCCGTTGACGGTTCACCTGCGGACGGTTAACTAGCAGACGGTTGCTCACCTGCGGACGGTTACTTGCCTGTGTTTGGTTGCTCCTCCTTTGAATGCTTAAAGCTGCCTCAGTTTGCGGCCCTACAATGCCATCTGGTGCTAGTCCTTTAGCTTTTTGAAATTGGATCACCGCCTCTGTGGTCAAGGGGCCAAAATTGCCAGTGGCATTTGCCCTGAAGTAGCCTAGCTGCTGCAAACGTTGCTGGAGGGTAACTACCTCTGAACCACTGTCCCCAGGCTGAAGCGTTGCCAACGCCACCGATGCCATTCCCAAATAGCTTAAGCTAACTGCCAGGGATAGCATATACATACTCGCCGTGCTGGAAAGCTTTTTGCATTCCAGTCCCTGAAAAAACTTCTGGCTATTGAGGGCAGAAACTTGCTCGATGTTGACGGGTTCCTCGTAGGCAAGAGCAAGATGGATATAGGCAAGAGTTTCCATAATTATCTAGGGCTTCTTTTGATAGCAAGTTTAGCAGGTCAATTTCAACAAATAGCCACACTTATAGTAACTATCAGCGGGACTCTTTCACTGCATTCAGCCGATAAGATTGTATAAGCGCATATTGCCTTTCAGCAGTGCTTCGGTTGAAGATATTCTTGCATTCAAATAGGAAGCCTTAGTTTTCTGGCATCTTATATTTTTTACCGCCAGTCTAGCTGATTGATTAATAGGCTAGTAACTATATCATATTTTGGCTATTGGCGATAGACTACCCGTGCATCAAGTCCACAGGAGCGCAAAAACTCGGACTGACTTTCAGCCTTGTTGTAGTCAGGAAATGCGCCTGTTTGAACGTAATTCCCTAATCTCGAATCTGTCCTAAAATTCACAGAACCAGCACGCAAACGCAAACACTGACGCACGTCATCCAGTTCGTCTTCGCTTCCTGGTACGATCACTACATAAGAAAGGGGACGATTTCTAGCAACAGCACCACGGACTCCCAATTCCTCCAGGGTTTCCCGATCGAGACGACCGTCAGCGAATATATCCCTATCTCTTTGAAACTCCCTGATCGCCTGCCTGGTTTGTGGACCAATAATTCCATCGATGGGGCCAGGGTTGTAACGCAACTGTCTCAACCGTAGCTGAACCCGCTGATTAAAAGCGCGATCGCCTTCTGGAAATACGTCTCTTTCACCAAGGTTGTTAGTATCTAATCCTCTATCAAGATTAGAAAAATCGTCTCTGAAACCTGGCAATACGTCATTTCCAAAGTCAAAATTGTATTGTTGGCTCTGGGGCCGCCTAACGTTAAATAATGCTGCCCTGGTTTCCGAACCAACCTCGCCATCCGGTGCCAGTCCATTATTTCGCTGGAATTCGATTACAGCGGCTCTGGTCTGCGAACCAAAAAAGCCAGTGATAGATCCCCTGAAGTAGTTCAAATCTTGCAAACGTCTTTGAACCTCTGCCACCTCCGGATCTCTACTTCCTTGCTGAAGCACCCTCTGTGCCAACGCATCCGAAGCCATCCCCAACACCACCAAGGAAACAGCAAGCGATAGAAACTGAATACTCGCTGTGCTAGAAAGCTTTTTCCAATTCAGTCCGGCAAAAAGTTTCTGGTTGTTCCAGATAGGAGAAAAACTGACTTCCTTGGGTGTCTCGTAGGCTAAGGAAATATGAAGATATGCTAGGGTTTCCACGGTTATTGCAGTATATTTATCTCGCCAGTCTAGCCGAAAAAATTCATCAAATAGCTATTCCTAAGAGTTGCTACGGTAAGTAAACAACCCTTGCTTGCAACCCACGCGATCGCAGCATTTCGGCTTGGCCTTCGGCGCTAGACGGGTTGGGAAATGTCCCTGCATAAATATCTGCATCCTGCCTCGAATCCTTTGGATACGCACTAGACACGTATTGGCGCACTTGTAAAAGCGTCTCGGCACTTTCAGGGATGACTACCACCAAGTAGGGAGAATTTGAACTTCCAAGGTATCCGGCTGCAAACCAGGTTTCCTTCCCAACAATGCCGTCAACACGTAAACCTCTTTCTACCTGAAAACGCTTCACAGCCCGGGCCGTTTGCCCGCCATATTTCCCATCGATAGGGCCTTTGTAGAACCCGGCAGCTTTCAACCTTTGCTGAGCTTCTATGACTTCGGAGCCGCGATCGCCTATTCGCAGTCCGCGCACGCTGACACTCAAGCCTTCCGATTGCTTGGTTTTGTTCTTTTTGCCCCCCTCAATGTGACGCTTCAGCGCCGCTAGAGTTTGCGTACCCGCTATGCCGTCAGCGGCTAAGCCATTAGCTGCCTGAAACCGCTTTACGGCAGCTTGGGTTAACTTGCCATAATATCCAGTTATAGGCCCTTTATAGTATTTTGCTGCCATCAGGTTATTTTGCAGCGCCGTCACTTCTGCACCCCTGTCCTCTATTTGCATGGCGCTAGCGCTGGCGATCGCGCTTAGGATAGCTAGCATCGCCAGCGACAGCATATAGATACTCGCTTTGCTGGAAAGCTTATGCCAGTTTAGTCCCTCAAAAAGTTTCAACTTCTTCAGGACAGGCGGAGTACCAGCGTCTGTAGTTTCCTCGTAGGCTACTGCCAGATGAAGATATGCAAGGGTTTCCATTATTGTCCTGCAAAACCAAAACCAATAGCCGCTAATCCACCTTATAGATGTTTTAGCTGCTGTTTTCGGCTTATTTTACGACAATTTAAGGGTTTATGGTTACTTACTTCAGGGAGAGTTCATTAAAAATGATAATTGACGGTGTTATTTTGGATAAAATCTGTCCATTCACACCCATTTAAACTAAACCCTTGGAATCAAAAACTAAGGAAAGCAGCACTGGTAAAGCAGTAATTACCCTAACTACCAGGGAATATTGACCTTGAGTTAGGGGCAAATAAATGAAGTTTCTCTTCCCTCAAGCCTGCTATAACAGCAGATGCCAGTTCCTTGTTAAAGTTTTGGTAGTCCTAAAGATGTAAGGATAGGAGAAATACAGTTCCATCAGAAGCTCTATGTCTGATTCCCAACCAACTTGCCCCGTTTGTCAGTCAACTCACGTCGTCAAAAACGGCA
>NZ_JACJOK010000061.1:0-199829 GCF_014695505.1 Trichocoleus sp. FACHB-90 | reverse complement strand
CGCTCTGATTTTCCGGATAACTATTAAGTATAAATACTCAATAGTTTAGTTGGGGATTCTCTTCTACGCTTGGAGCCGCTGTCTATGTGCCAGTTGCGGGTGCGGAATGTGGGTTTAAGGGTAAACAGCCTCAAAGTCCCTCTTTTCAAGGGGGATTTAGTACGGATTGATGCAGCCAGTGAGACTTTTAAAATATCCTCTAAAATGCTGGGTTCTTAAAATTCACCGAATCAAAATTTATTTTTTATAACAGGCATTATTTTGCCCAACAAATTAGCGTTTTTGGGTCACTTTTACTAAAATTTAGCGTTTCTCAGTTGGGTGGAATATATCGCGGTTCTGACGTTGTATCAACCTTGATAGGGACATGGCATTGCCATGTCCCTACAGAGGTATCGCACTTTTGTAAGGCCTTTCGGATTGCGGCAATCAATTTGTAGTAAATACGAACTATGCTTAACTATTTAGCAGCTTTAACTGGATTCATCGAACGTTCTAAGAAACTAAAAGTGCGTGAGGAAAGTAATGTTAATGCCAAATAAATTAAAGCAACGGCAGCGTAAATTTCAAAGGCGCGATAGTTATTTGCCACAATTAATCGCCCTTGTTGGAATAATTCCTCAAATCCAATCACCGCTACTAAGCTAGTGTCTTTGAGTAGAGTGATAAACTCGTTGCCCAAGGGGGGTAGCATCCGCCGCAAGGCTTGGGGAAAGATTACATAGCGCATTGTTTCCACTCTTCCCAACCCCAGCGACTGGGCGGCTTCTGATTGCCCGATGTCAATAGACTGGATACCTGCGCGGACAATTTCAGCAATATATGCGCTGCTATTGAGACTCAGCGCTATCACTGATGCTGTTAGTCTTCCCAAATTGAAATTGATGCCAAAGCTTTGCATGAGGGCAGGTATGCCAAAGTAAATCATGAAAATCTGCACCAGCAAAGGCGTTCCCCGGAAAAAGTCAATATAGGCTCTGGTTGCCCAACGCAGGGGCGCTATGGTTGAGAGGCGGGCAATTCCTAAAAGTGAACCGCCAACCATTCCTAAAAAGACGGAGAATGCTGTTAGATATAGCGTCACAAAAACTCCCTGCAATAAGTAGGGCATTGCGTTTAAGATGACGTTGGTAGCTTTTAGGGGAGTTGTTGATTTATCAAAGTTAAGGGTTTCTGGAAGTGGCGGGGCTTCGGCATTAAACCACTTCCGATAAAGGCGATTGTATGTGCCATTCCCTAAGATAATTGTCAGCCCTTTGTTGATGTCATCTAAATAGGGAGAACCTTTAGGGGTAGGGATGCCATAGTATTCTTCTGTGAGCAGTTGATTGATAATTTTGATTGACTTGAGGTTGTTTTCTTTGATGGCGTAGAGAGTTACGGCAGCATCATTAATGGCGGCATCTACATTCCCGTTGATTAATTCTTGAAGCACTAACGGTGAAGAATCAAAGGTGCTTATTTTAGCACCAGGGATTTTTGCTGCTTGGGCTGCGCCAGTGGTGCCGATTTGTACAGCTACCTTCTTGTTTTGGAGACTTTCTAGGGAAGTAATTTCTGTGTTGTCAGCTTTGATGGCGATCGCTAACCCGGATCTGAAATAAGGACGGGAAAAATCTACCACTTTCTGACGTTCGGCGGTGATCGTCATGGCTGCGATCGCTGCATCCACTGTTTTCGCCTGCAAAGCTGGAATCATCCCGTCAAATTGCATCGTTACAAATGCAATCTCGAAATCAGACGCTTGCGCGATCGCTTTAAACAAATCTACATCAAAACCGTCTAGCTCGTTGTTTTCCCCCAGCAACTCAAACGGCGGATATGTAGGCTCTACTGCGACTTTAAGCGTTGTTTTTGCTTTGGCGAAACTGGCACTCAACAGAAAAATGCCCAAAATCAGCAGACAACTCAAGCCAAAAACTAAACCTTGGCGTCGCCAACGTGACTGAATGAATCTGTGCATTTGCCTTACCTGAGAGTGCAATTTCTACTAATGACGCGAAGTCGATTTGCTAAATCTTACAAAAATTCCGTACCCTAATATAATTTAATAATTACAATTACACCAGAAAAAGCTATGGAGGATTCCACCCCGGCAATTATCTTTGAAGGCATTGAGAAAAGCTTTGGTTCTCTCAAAGTCTTACAAGGAATTAGCGGTGAAATCCACCGGGGAGAAGTGGTGGCGATAATCGGCTCAAGTGGTTGTGGTAAGAGTACGCTGTTGCGCTGCTTCAACCGTCTGGAGACGATTAACCGCGGGCGTTTAGTTGTCAATGGGATAGATTTGTCGCGTCCGAAACTCAATCAAAAGCAATTGCGGAGACTACGGGCGCAGGTGGGGATGGTTTTTCAGCAGTTTAATCTGTTTCCTCATTTGAGCGTGTTGGAAAATTTGATGCTGGCTCCGCGTTTGGTGTTAGGTAAATCTGGCTCCCAGATTGAGGAGCAGGCTCGATTTTATTTAGAGAAAGTTGGTTTGGTGGAGAAAGCAAAGGCTTATCCAGAACAGCTTTCTGGAGGACAAAAGCAACGAGTAGCGATCGCTCGCAGTTTGTGTATGAACCCCCAGATTATGCTATTTGATGAACCGACTAGCGCCCTCGATCCGGAATTGGTCGGGGAAGTGCTGCTGGTGATACAGCAGCTTGCAGAAGAAGGAATGACGATGGTGGTGGTGACGCACGAGATGCAGTTTGCCCGCGATGTGGCGCATCGAGTATTCTTTATGGATCGAGGTTGTGTAGCGGAACAAGGTTCAGCGAGGGCAGTTTTGACTCAGCCAAAAAGCGATCGCTTGCGTACTTTCTTGAGCCGCATGAATTTCGCTGAGAATTTATCAAATTAAGACACCAGCGTAATTAAGAAACTAACAAATGCTCATGTTGGGTTGGGTTTCACCTAATCTAAACTTATTCTGTTTTGCCCACCATTGCCTACTAATTTCAGCAATGGTGGGCTTTCTAAACATTGTTAAATTGTTACCCCGGGCCACAGCCTTAGCGCAAATTTTCCGGGATATTCTCAGGTACAGTCCAGTAGTAAATTGTGTGCTGACGAGCAGGGCCTTGCACTTGTACCACACGCTCAGGTTTCCATTCCCCCATGTCGAAGTCATGAGAAACAATGCGAGTGCCTGGTTTGAGTTCTTTTAACAGCTTGGGCCGAAGTTTCACGTTGATATCAGGAAGCAGATAGAGCGTCACTACTGTTGCATCGCTCAAATTAGTTTGAAAAAGGTCTTGCTGTAAAAATCGCACGCGGTCAGCTACACCCGCTTTTTGGGCATTGTCTTTACTTTGCTGAACCAGCTCTGGATTAATGTCTATGCCAGTGCCACGAGTGCCGAATTGTTTTGCTGCGGTAATCACAATTCTCCCATCGCCACTACCGAGATCGTAGAGTACATCATCACCTTTGACTTTCCCTACTTTTAGCATTTCGGATACAACTTCATTTGGCGTGGGTACAAATGGTACATCTGCGGCACGTTCTTGGGTTTGAGGGCTGGGAGCAGGTGCTTGGGCTTGAACAGTGGGTTGGGCTTGAACAGTGGGTTGGGCTTGAACAGTGGGTTGGGCTTGTGCATCGAATTCTCGTTGTTGGCTACAACCTGCAATGCCCAAGCTGACAATACTCACACTTGCAATTAATAACCTTGTGATTTGTTGTAGTTGCATAGGATTTTTCTCCGTTTAAGTTATGTCAAAAACTGCTGGCATTTTGGGGAAAGGGGAAGTATTTTGAGGAGGGATGAACCGCAAAGACGCTATAGAGCAAGAGAGGAGAAACTTCAATGTTTCTTCTACAGGGGTAAATAGATTTTTGCCGTTCTAATGCCGCCACCGATTCCACAGCAACATCGGTACACCTGCTATCACTACCGCTACGCCTACAAGCGCCCCAATACCTGTATAGGCAAGACTGGAATAAAGTAAATAAGCGCAGATCAGGCAAAAAAGTATGGGCGTTACGGGATAGAAAGGGACGTGAAACGGTCGATTTATACTTGGTTCCCGCGCCCGTAAAACTAACAGAGATACACCTGTCAGCAGGAAGAAGAACCAGAAGACGGGAGCGGTGTAGTCTACCATTGTCTTAAAGCCTTCACGTGTCTGGGTGCCAAGTAAGACTAAGGCTAAAGCGATCGCGCCCTGCACTAACATTGCATTAGTCGGGGTGTTGGTGCGACTTTTCCAGGTTCCCAGGAAGGCGAACAGCCCAAAGTCCTTTCCTAGTGCGTAGTTAGTACGCGCACCTGTAAAAATCGTGGCGTTGATAGCACCCAAGGTAGAAACAGCAATTAGTAAGCTGATAAACCTAGCACCGGGTTCGCCAACCGCATTACGCATCAAATCTGCTGCTACGGCTTCGGAATTTGCCATTCCCGCCAGTCCTAACCCTCTGATGTAAGCGAAGTTGATCGCTAAGTATATCGCCGCGATGATGCCGATACTCCAAAGTAGCGATCGCACCATGTTGCGTCTGAGATTCTGCAACTCTGCCGAAATATAAGCTGCTTCGTTCCAGCCGCCATAAGACAACAGCACGAAAATCATCGCTAAGCCCCAATTTGTTTGGGATGTCGATGCAGCAGGAACCTCAGTAACGGGATTTCCAGCAGAAGTGAGTCCGACGACTATAACTAAGAGTAAGCCGAGGATTTTGGCGACTGAAAGCAAATTCTGCGCCCACTTTCCTTGCTGAACGCCGATGATGTTTAAACCTGTCAAACTGGCAACTGCGATCGCTGCGTAAAGTGATGGGGAATAATCACCTAGTCGAAATAACTGGGAAGCATAATCCCCAAACACGAACGCCAAAAGCGCAATTGAACCTGTTTGAATCACTGTCATCCGCGCCCAAGCAAATAGGAAGGCAAGGTTTTTGCCGAAGGCACGCATCAGATAATAGTAATTGCCACCTGCGTGCGGATACGCCGTTGCCAACTCTGCGTAGCACAAAGCGCCAACTAAGGACATTCCGCCGCCCAATAACCAAAGCAAAAGGGCGAATCCTGCACTACCCGCATTGGCAGCAACAAGGGCTGGTGTCTCGAAAATTCCTGCACCGATGACGATGCCCACAATTAGGGCGATCGCGTCTACAAATGCCAGCGTTGGCTTGGGGGAAGCTGCATTGCTCATTACTAAGGCTTGATTTGTCGAGCTATAGTTCGCACGTCTGCTCATAAATGGCACTATCATCCTTAAAGAGCGATCGTTTTTTCAAATGAAACTCGCTTTACAATCCGGAGAAAGTGTAACCAACTCCTACTAAAAGTCCCACCTCTGTTTCATCAACAAAACCGACATTCACGGCAGCCGTCGCGGTAAATTGTGATGATAGCGGAACATCTACACCACCAGTAATTAGTGCGCCAATGGTGCTATCGTCACCAGTAGAAATTGCCACACCGCCGCCAACATAAGGGGCTATACTAAATCTAGTTTCTTGCACTCCTTGAGTCGGAAAATCGACAGTTACGGGAATCAAAAACATTACATCATCGCCGATCAAAGCAGCGGGACGCAAAGACAAAGTTCTGGTAATTCCTATTTTGCTAATGACAGCAAAGGCACCTTCACTTAAAGTAGTATCGCCGCCAAAACCGATGTTACCAGCCACCCCAATATAACTAGGCCCAGAGCGTGTAGCTCTACCCGGTGTTACATTAACTTGAGCGACTTCAGGAGCAGCCGTTTCATTATTATTGGTGGCTTCTGGGATTTGAGACTTTGTTGGTTCAGCCCTAAGAGCTGATGCGGAATTGAGAACCGTTTTGTCTACAATTTGCTCTGGTTTTACAACATTATCAGCCTTTATTGCTGTTTGTTCAGGATTCAGAGCAATGTCAACTTGAGCTTTGTTAGACTCTGCTGATGCAGTGAATTCTTGCATATTCTCTGGTAATTCTGCCTGAGTTTTGGCAACAGAATCAACTTTTTGTTCAACAAAATTCGGATCTTGGTCAGATTTGAGCGGTGCGATCGCTTCTAGATTTTCAGCGGGTGAGGTAGCGATCGCATCCGTCTGTGGGGTGAAATCGCTAGTTTCAGCTAAAGCTGCAAAACCACTACCAACAACAGCTACTGCGAGACTGATTACGGAAGCAGTGCGTCTGAAAAACATAATACTTTTAGTGAATCCTGAAACAAAACTGTGTTAAAAAAACCTTAACCAATCAGGAACGTGAGGGAAAATTGCTAGAGAAACCAGCACCCTCGCGTTCCTGATTGGGTAGGCAATCTCCAATTCCTGCTATTTTTAAGTGTTAAAAACAAATGTGACTAGAAAGTGACAGAGGATTAGGAATTTAATTTGAGCGGCAGTTCGATTTGAAAAGTTGACCCTTGCCCGACTACACTGGAGACATAGATCCTGCCCTTGTGTGCTGCGACAATTTGTTGAGCGATCGCTAACCCCAAACCAAAACCGCCTTTAGCGCGACGATCGCTATCCGCCCGATAAAACCGTTCAAAAATATGGGGCAAATCCGCAGGGGAAATTCCAATCCCAGTGTCGGAAACTTGAATAATAGCCAGACGCGATCGCGTAAACAGTTGCAATTCAACTTGACCACCAGCCGCAGTATATTTACAAGCATTACTCAGCAGGTTCATCACCGCCTGACGTAACAAATCTGCATCGGCTTGCACCTCCACACTTTTAGTCAGCAAATTAGTAACGAAACTGAGATTTTGTGCTGCGGCTTGCGTTGCATAGTTGTCTGCTAGATCCTGTAGCAAAATAGTTAGATTAATCTCTTTCACGCATTCAGGGGACAATGACCCATCATTACGAGCCAAAAACAGCAGATTACTAACCAGAGAACTCATTGATTTAGTAACATCAACAACCTTCTGTAACCGAAGACGTTGCTGTGAATTATCATCAGACAGCAACCCGACTTGTGCATTGGTCAAAATCGCCGCCAAAGGTGTCCGCAACTCATGAGAAGCATTCGCTGTGAAGCGTTGTAGTTGGTCATAAGTCTGGCGAATCGGTCGCATCGCCAGTCCCCCCAAAAA
Organism: Trichocoleus sp. FACHB-90; assembly: GCF_014695505.1. Classification (NCBI taxonomy): domain Bacteria; kingdom Bacillati; phylum Cyanobacteriota; class Cyanophyceae; order Leptolyngbyales; family Trichocoleusaceae; genus Trichocoleus; species Trichocoleus sp. FACHB-90. The sequence goes on along the minus strand of NZ_JACJOK010000061.1, from coordinate 192,798 downwards.
CCAACCAGCAAGGCTAATTATCCCCAAGGTGACAGGAACCGCCAGCGTTAAAAATAGCCGAAAATTATCCAGCTTAGCTTGAGTGGACAATAGCCCAGTTGCAACCTGGAGATAACCAATTAATACACCTTTCTTGTAAACGGGTAGCGTTACCTGACGCAGCCAGGATTTAGTAACTATTCCCAGCGTCTTGTCGTTAGCGATTTTGATTGTTTCAAATCCAGATGTCAGTGTCAGCTGCTTTGTGGGAGGTATGCCAAAAAATTGCACCAGTTGCCCTTTAACATCGTACCAACGCGCATACACCAGTTCACTATCCTGCGGCTGTAGGTTATTTCCCAACAGCGGCATATTTTCTAAATCTACCTCCCACTTACCATCGCGACGCTCATAATTCACGCTGGCTGCCATCACTTTAGTTTGTTTGTAAAGTAATTGATCCAGAGCTAAGAGCGTATCTGTAACTTCCAGATAGTAAACCACTCCCGCAAAGACAACCAAAATACTCCCCATTGATAGGGTGAACCAACGAGCCAAATTGCGACGGCTACGACCAAACATGAAAAATGAGGGGATTGGGGATTGGGGACTGGGGATTGGGGATTGGGAATTGGGAATTGGGAATTGGGGATTGGGGATTGGGAAAAAGTCTTACCTAGTCCCTAGTCCCTAGTCCCTAGTCCCTAGTCCCCAGCCCAAGCCCCTTCATTTTTTACTTCCAGAAGAATTGATACGATAGCCCATACCATATACTGTTTCAATCCAGTCGGCTGCACCAACTAACTGCAAGCGTTGCCGCAGCCTGCGGACTAGGGTGGTTACAGCGTTGCTTTCCGGTTCTGTACCCCACTCCCATAAAGCTTGTTCAATCTGGTCGCGAGTTAAGATTTGATGAGGGTGACGTAGCAGGTACTCTAGCAACTGAAACTCGCGGGCTGATAATTGGACAGTTGTCTGTTCTCGTTCCACTTTCAGGCTATTCAAGTGCAGCTGTAAATCTTCCATGCGAAGGATATCTCCTTGCCAAAGTGGCGATCGCCTTCCCAATGCCCGCACCCGCGCCAACAGTTCTACAATATCTGTGGGTTTAACTAGATAGTCATCGGCACCAGCATCTAAACCCGTAACTTTATCTGGCGTGGTGTCTTTGGCAGTTAGCATCAGCACAGGTGCGGTTTTACCTAAGCGCCGATACTGGCGACAAAGGCTCAACCCACTAACTTTCGGTAACATCCAGTCTAAGATTAACAAGTCATAGTCTTTTTGAGACAGCAGCCATTGGGCAATTTCCCCATCTTCAATACCATCAACAATATGTCCGGCTTGCAACAAAGCAGCGTGTAGCGGTTCTAATTGTGCCGGGTCGTCTTCTACCAATAAGATTTTCATAAAGAGTTTTAGTGAAAAGTCTGTGAAAAAGAATCACCTACTATGTTGTTCAGGGTAAAGAAATTTATGACCTCAGTACGTCTTCCACCAGTCATAATTTAAGCAAACGCACAAGAAAACAAACTGTTTTCGGTGAATATTCTTTTTCTTTTACTTTTTCACCTCTCGCCCCCTATCCCCTCTCCCCATGTCCTCGCCCCGCTGGTTACAAAAATTGCATTCTTTAGGGCTAGAATTTTGGTTGCCTTTACCCTTGTTGGGAATTGCCTTTTGGGTTGGGGGTGGGATATTGACAGACAAGGTATTGAGTCGTCCCTACGGGACAGTAGACAAGCTGCAAGCTGATACACAACTAGAGGTACAGCTTTCGGTAACAGTGCTAGTAATCAAAGCTGACATTAAAAAGAGTGAAGGGTTTACCAGAGTACAGGTAAAAACCACAGATTCTGCACTCAAAAAGTTGGAATTCGAGTTTCCGGTGACAGACCTAAGCGGGGTAGAAACGAAGATTTCTCAAGAACTAAAATTATCTCGTGAAGATGTTAGGAAGCTAGTGCGTTATCAAGTGAAATACTAAGTCAAGTAGGTTAGGTTGAGCGATCGCTCAACCTAACCTACAGTTTTTCCTAACCGAGAAGTATTGTATTAAGAGTGAATTCCCCGACAGGGAGACAAAAATAGCTAGTAGGATACTCGTTCCTAGCTAGAGGCTAGGATTGCTATACACACCCACAAGTTTTGTTGTCTGTGTCTACGCACGCCTAATGATGAATAATTTGATGCAGATGATCTGCTTCTTCTAATATTTTTTCAACTCCAGCTTCGGCAATTCCTCTAACGTAGTTAATTTTGATTTCTTCTAACATATCTACAAGTAAGGATTGAATTTCTTGAAGGTTATGCTTTTTCTGTAACTCCTTCTCTAAAGCATCCCGAAAATTTTTGAGAAGACGGCTGGATAGTTCTCCCACAACTGGATCTTCAAGAGCTTTTTTAAGATTACTGTATGTTGACTGAGATAAATCTTTCGCCAATCTCTCAGTAAACTGAGTAGGAAGTTGATTCAGACCAGGGATATTTTGAAGTTGTTGGTAAACTGGGGATTGATTTAGGGTACTTTTAAGAGTGTGATGCACTAATGCTTCTATGTCAGGCTGGATTTGGGGTAGAACGTCATAGACGCTGAGATTTACTAGACGGGTAGCGATCGCTTTCACCTCATCTGTATTATTTACCTGAATATAAGGGCGGTGAGTTTCCGGATGCAATAGCCAGCGTGCAACATCACCCCGCCCAATTGACTCTTGCATCTGAGCAATTAATCGGATGCCTACAATTTCAGTCATTTCCTCAGCAAAATTAGCAACCAAATCATGATTAATTTCTCTTCTTACAAGCTCTAAGTTTAATAAATCAGCTTGGTGAAGGCGAAGTGTTACAGGAATTACTCGTAGCCACCGCAAAAAGGGAAGCAAGGAGAAAATATCATACCATCGCCGCAGCATTGCTTTAAACCAATTTAACCCAGCAGAACGGCGACTGATAGAAAAAGTCCGAATCAGAAAGTCTAGAGCAAATACAATAACAAACGGCAAGTCAATCTGCCAGAAATTATCAATAAATTTGCCATTTGTTCCAATATTGCGATAGTAGTTAGTCTGAATTAGGGGACGAGTTTTGGTATTGAAAAAATTCAGTTCTTGTTGCCAACCTGCTTGGGATAGATATTCTTGACTCCAAAACGAGGCAAAGGCTTTATGGGAGGACTTTATGTGAACGCGATCGCGTATCTGATTTTTAATCTTTTCCAAAATGCCACTTTTATTCGCCACCGCAAACGGATTATCCTCAATCATTTCATTGCTGAGGGTACGCAATTCCTGTAATAAGTTTTCTACCGGAGACGACTGCAATCCATTTTGCAAAACTTGTTTTTCAAGTTCATCCACCTTGTTGAGATAGTTTTGCGTTTCTCGGTGCGGTTCAATACCTTTGATCGGGTCGTAAACTTGGGTAATACTTGTCCAGTGGTGAAGATAAAAATCGCGCCAGGATACATAGCTTAGGTCAAATACGACAAAGCAGAAGTTTACCAAGGCAATGATGGCGATTAATTTTCCCAGCCAGCGATTCTGAGTTTTATCGGGCTTAGTTACAGCCAATTTCGTTGTCATGATTTAAGTGATTCATCAAAACTAAGTAAGGCTAAATGAGAAGGGTTCTCTAGTAGGTTATTCGCAACTAAAAAACCTGCAATAGTCCACGTTTGATAATTCTTTGATTCCTTCCCAATCAATCGAGCATTCTTGCTATCGTAATATTCCGGCCACCGATCCTGACTTAAGCGATTTTGGGCAATATCAAAGGCTTTCTGAGCAAGTTCTATCCTACCCGTTTTCAGAGCCGCCGCAGTTAGGAAACAAAGTAAAACAGGCCAATTACCGCCATTATGATATGACCAAGGTGTATTTTTAGGATCGCAACCCGTGATGATTCGCCACTCCTCACCGTCTACCGCGGGGAAACAGATTTTCATTGGCATATATCCTACCAGATCGTCCCAACGTTGCTCGATTAAATTCATAATGCTTTGCGATTCCTTTTCGCTGGCTAGAGAGGTGACAATTGCCATCAGGTTTCCCAGAGCAAAAAAACGAAAATCCATCCTTCCAGGCCCAAGATTACCTGCTAGATAACCTCCAGTTTGTGGTAGCCATTCAGTTAACCAGCCAGGAATAGATTGGGCATAAATATTAAATCTATTTGCCACTTTTTTACCAAACTCATCGCCCTTGTAGCGATAAATTTCATTTAAGCGCTTGAGGTCAAGCCAATAATATTCTCGAACATGATAAGTAAGGGTTTGCAACCGCTGATTAAGACTATGGATGCAGGAATTATTGCAATCATTTGGTAGGAGCAGTTCACCAGCCGCACGTAAAGCTGCATAAAACAGCACCTGGATTTCTAAAGGATGTTCGTAGACACCCATACGGCGGTCAATCATAAAAGCTCCATCGGGAACCAACATCGTTGGGTACATCGCAAACCGATGCACTAAACAAAGTTCCAAAATCAATCTGATTCCTTCTTGGAATTCAGGTTGATGAGCAAAAGAAATATCGCCTGTGGCTTTCACATAAGCACGTAATAAGAGAATCCACCACAAGCAGGAATCAACAGGCGGAACTCTAGCGATCGCATCTTCCCCAAAATCAGCAGTTAAATAATATTCGCCATTTTTTCTTGTCTCAACTTTGAAACTAGCTGGCATCAATCCTGGACCTGGTTTAAAAGAGTCCATTTGCGGTTCGTGACTCTGCAAAGCTAAAGTTGCCAGCAAAAAATTGCGGACAATTTCCGGCTTTCCGGCAATCAAAAAAGCCAGCGCTGAGGAGACAAAATCCCGAACAAAACACTGATCGTAATTTAGCGCCTCCGACTCAGTATCGTTGGCGGCTATCGTGCCAATGGGACGACCATCATAATAAACAATAGACTTTTCAAGTCTTTCCCAAGCTTCTTTTAATAGTTCGTTGGTATTCATCAATTACCTAGCCTTTTTTTATAGTGGAAAACAATACCGTAAGCATCCCAGGAAAAATGCCTGACAGCTAAATTAAAGGTGTTCCAGCGTTGCTAGATAACCCTCTACTCGTTCTATCCTTTGTTGCTCCGGCTGCTGTGCTATGTCGGGGAGGACTATAGCCAGTAGGAACCCCAATAATAACCCGCCTGGGTTTGTTCTTGTTTTCACGGGATCTTTCTGATGCGTCTTTTCTTTATTGTTGAAAAATAAGGCTTAAGTTCAAATTTTATTACTTTCAACTGAAGCGTAATATTAGAGTTTACGGTAAAACATTTAAGAGGCGATCGCATCTTGCTAATGGAGGAACGCCTCCTTTGAATGTTACTGAGTAACTATGCCAATAGTTAGAGTTAAGAGTCGTTCTAAACTGGGACAATCCTTGTGAGGAGAAATGGAAAGATGTCTGTCTTGTTTGGGAATTTCCCAGCCATCAATGGAACGATTATAAATGTCTACTTAGCTGTCTTTACATCGGTTATTTTGACTGAAGTTCCGGGTGCGATCGCGATCGCTCAACCCCAAGTTGATGAAACTACGCCGCCAAATGAGCCAGAAAATCCGTTATTTGACGAGCAAAAGGGCGCTAAAGACCAAATTTCCTCAGTTTCCCAGCTATATGACCTACAACCTGCTGATTAGGCTTTTCAAGCTTAAAAATTTTTGAATCAGCGGTATGGTTGCATTGCTGGTTATGCGGATAAGACTTACCTCGGTAATCGGATGCTGAGTTCCTACGAATTTGCCGCTGGTTTAAAGGCTTGCTTAAACGCAATTAATCAGCAGATGGGGATGCTTTTAGAACTTTCTTTAGAAGACATAGCTACTCTTAAACTATAGTGATATTTTTATCACCACAATTATGATATTAATTTTTAATTCATTTCAATAAATCCCAATGTCGGGTAAAGGGTATAGACAAGCGCGATCGCGTCTCTACGTGAAACCCCTCTAAAATCCAAAATCCCATAACTCTGAATTTTAAGTCAATCTATCGATAGAGATAGCACTAATTATATTTGGGTAAACTTCTAATAGTGACCTTCTGAGTAGTCAATCTTGAGGAAGGCACAGGAATTTTGTCTAACTAAAGCTTCCACCCATCGTCAATTTGAAGTCGATTTCTGGGAATAGGGTGGACAAAATCGCAATGGACATAAATCATTTTTTAGGGGCTTTTTACCAGAGGTAAAAGATATGTATCATAATGAATTTTTAAAAGAATATGCAGCACTTAATGAAGCAACATTGAGTGAAGAAAGAGTCAATGAGACACAACCCGATTTGGTCAACCCGCCAGATTTTATATTTTGGAGTCCCATTGGCTTTGTCGTAGGCTGGGCAGTTCTTTATTTTATGCTGTCAAAAATTGGAATTGCTGCACGAGATGAAATTGCTGTTAACATAAAGCGCTTACATCAAGCTCCGTGTAAGAAATGCCAATTTTATTCAAACAACCATTACCTAAAGTGTGCTATACACCCTTCTGCTGTTCTCACTGAAAAAGCGATCGGTTGCTCTGATTATTGTCCCCAAAATAGCAAACCTTTCAGCTAACATAAAGCGGCATCACCAGAAAAAATAGGCAATGAAAAATTTGCCTATTTTTTTTGTCACTCCTTTATCTTCATTCAATAATGGCTGGTCAAAAGTGGCGTTCTTTCATCCCAAAGACGCGCCGGAATATCAACTTCATCAAGCCGGACAACAATTGATAAGCTGCTTTCGATAGTTTAGTTGTGCCAACAAGTACATCAGACCGTTGATGCTTCACTGCCTTCCAAATTGCCTGTGCTACATCTTCAGGATTCTCTAGCACGGGACTATTTAGCGCCTCATCTCATGTGAAATTTTTTTTCAAAAGTACAATCCTTGCTTGAACGTACTTGAGGACTAATTAAATAAATCTTTTGGGGAAAACTGCGATCGCATAAACAATTGCGTAATGTAATAAGTGTTACCTTCCCGCCAAACCCCGATACCAGTCTCAGCGTATTCTGAACGCAGAATATTCGCACAATGTCCGGGGCTATCCATCCAGCCTTTCACTGCTAACGGCACTGGTTGGGGAGCGTTGGTACTCTTAAACAGATTCTCGCCCACTACCCAGTAAAAAATTCCCCCAGCACGCACCCGTTGAGACAAGGTACTCCCCCTCGGACTAACGTGGCTGAAGAAGTTTTCACGAGCCATTTGCTGGCTGTAGTTGCGTGCAACTTGTGCTAATTTTTCGTTATTTTTAAGTTGATTCAAGCCATTTTGCTGACGAATTTCGTTGATGCGCTGACGGACTTGCGCTTCATCCCGTGCAGTGGCAGGTGATTGAGCTACGCTGTTGGGTAATTGCGGTTTTTCGGGTACATCCTGCCCAGGTAAGCGCGGTAAAAAATCTGTGACAGGTTCGCACCCTGCCACAATTAAAGCGATGAACGCGCCGGATATCAAACCTAGTTGCTGACGAATTATTTTCACACTCAAACTGTTGGCAGGCATACTCTTTGTTAACTACCGTTGAAATAAGCGATCGCGCTTATGGAAAGCATTCTCCTTAATTACATGGTAGATAATATTTTGCAACTACCGCATTTATTTTTTCAGCTTTGATAGTATTAAATATTCTCCATAAGTGGCAAAATACTGCTTCTTAAAAGTTATCCTATTGGCTGGCGCGGAAAGTGGATAACTAACATAGAAATATCTGCACGACTACGCGCGATCGCTTCAGGCGCAATTCCCACGGCTGGCAAACCAAATCTATCAGGATGGCTCCCACCAGTTAATATCAATAAATCATCCGTTTCCAGCATTCGAGAAACCTTTCCCACAAAGTTTCCCTGCACTCGCACAACTGGAACTTCGGGGCCAAATCCAGTTACTTCTGAATTTGAGGAACGCCCGAAAGTTGTCGCCACCTGTAACAGTTGCAGTGATGCTTTTAGTTCGACCGAAAGAGTTCGTGCCAGCTTCTCTGCTTGCCCAAATTGCGAGGATAATGTTTCTCTTTCAGTGAATGCTAAAAATACCCGTTTTGTATTCTCAATTGGATGGGAAAATCGGGCGACTAACACTGACACTGTTGCTCGACGCACCACATTATCAATTACACCGCCGAAGAAATTATCCCGATAGTTAGAATACCCTTTCCAACCACAAACGATTAAATTAGCATTACGCTCTTGGGCAGCTCGTAGAATTCCCTTATCAACTGAGTCATCCACTCTACCAATTGGCTCAACTGAGGTTACAGAAGCATGAGCAATAGTTTCTGCCGCCGCTAATAACTGGATTTGCTGCGCTTTGGCATCAGCTGAAATTGGCCCCAGATTGTCAGTTAAAATGTGAAGCGGTAGTAAAGTTCCCCCAGCATTTTTAGTTAAAATCAGAGCAAGTTGCAATAGATTATCTTCAGTGTTGGGGTTAGCTACGGGAACTAAAATGCGATCGCCTAACTGCTGTTTTCCTCCGCTAGCCGGACTTGCTACCTCTGGCTTCATATCTCGCCCCCAACGGGCAGTAACCCAAGGCGAAGCAATACAGGTAAACAAAATCATGGCAATAATGCCATTAACCGTGACCTGATCCACCAATTTAATTTGGTAAGCTACCGTAATCGCTGCTAAAGTCGATGCAGCTTGGGCAACGGAAAGACCAAACATTACCATAACTCCGGGAAACTTGAAGCCAAAAATTTTACCAGATCCCCAAGCTGCGGCAAATTTACTAACTATTTCCGCCAAAATCATTACTGCGGCTACTAATAGCGATCGCGGTTCGCTAATTAATATTCCTGGATTAATCAACATCCCTACCGAAATCAGGAAAAATGGCACAAACAAGGTATTACCAATAAACTGAATTCGATTCATCAGCGGACTAAGTTGGGGAATGATTTGAGTAATCGCAATTCCCGCCAAAAATGCCCCGATAATCGGCTCAATATCAATTAATTCAGCCGCATAAGATACCACAAATAAAGTTGCTAATACAAAAGTAAATTCTGCCCCTTCATCGTGACCAAAACGCCGGAAAAACCAACGACCAATTTTAGGAACTCCCCATAAAGTTGCAAAGGTATAAATGGTTAAAGCCGGAATCAGAAATAGCCAAAAACTAAGGTTGAGGCTGCCTTGGTGAGCTTTAACAACAACGGCTAGAACCAGAAGCGCTAACACATTAGTAATTAAAGTTCCTCCCAAAGTTGCAGTCACAACCTGAGTTCGCATAATTCCCAATTTTGTAACTACTGGCAATGCCAAAAGTGTATGGGAAGCAAAACAAGAAGCAACCAATATTGCTGCTAAAAAACTGTATCCCAGAAGCAGCATGGCAGCTGTACCCAATACCATCGGCAAAGCAAAGGTTGCTATTCCAAATATGGCTGCTTTATCTGCGTTGTATTTCAAATCGTCCAGGCTGGTTTCTAGTCCAGCCATAAACATAAGAAATAGCAACCCGACTGTGCCTAATAAAATGATGGTGCTATCACGTTCTAAAACACCTAATCCATACGGCCCTACAACCACTCCGGCGATGATTAAGCCGACAATTCCAGGTAGTTTCATCCGCTCAAATAATAGCGGTGCAACTAGCATAATCGCCATAATGGTCAGGAAAACTGGAACCGGATCGGTGATCGGGCCAGAGAACACTGAGGGAGTCAAAAACTCAGTAAGCGATCGCCGCCAGTTTTCCAAGTTGAGCAAAATATTTCCCATAATTTTTCTAATTAATTTTTACTTACAACACTTGTCATCTATACAAAGTTAGATTATGAACATCTCTCTGGGACTAATTTTTTGCAACAACAAACATCCAGATTACCAAAAGTCTTACCGCAAAATTTACATCTGAGGTTAGATTGATTGATTGTATAGAAATTAACTATATAGGTAGACATAATTAAACTTAACATCTGCTCTAGGTTGGGCCCTGGGAACCGCACCCAACAAACTCATGCCTACAAATAATTAGATCCATCTACTTGCCTGAACTAATCCCTACCCTAACTTGCTTAAATTGGATTTGCAGCATTGCTGTCATTTTGTCGTCATATTTCTTTGCCAAGATGTAAAAATCTGGGTATATTCATAAGTAGGCACTAAGCCCTAGCAGTGTAATTTTTCATTAAACTGCTAGGGCAAGCATCTTGGAGCAAACAATATGACAGCAATAGCCAAAGAAAAACGGCTGGAACAACAGTGGCACCATTTGCCTGCGCCGGAAATTAGTAGTGAGTTAAACAGTAATTTAGAAACAGGTTTAACATCTGCTGAAGTAGCAAAGAGACAGGAACAGTTTGGCTCTAACGAACTCAAAGGTAAAGCCGGGAAAAGCCCTTTGGTGCGATTTCTTTTGCAGTTTAATCAACCGCTGCTCTACATTTTGCTAATTGCTGGTGCGATTAAAGCATTCTTGGGAGAGTGGGTAAATGCTTGGGTGATTTGGGGCGTAACGCTAATTAACGCCATCATTGGTTTTGTTCAGGAATCCAAAGCCGAGAGCGCGATCGCTGCCTTAGCTTCCTCAGTAAAAACAGACACAAATATCATCCGCAACTCATCAAAAGTACAAGTTCCTTCTACTGAATTAGTACCAGGCGATATTGTACTACTCACCTCTGGGGACAAAGTGCCAGCCGATTTGCGTCTAGTACAAGCACGTAACTTGCAAATCAATGAATCAGCCCTCACAGGCGAGTCAGTTGCTGTTGAAAAAGACACTCAACCAATTCAGAAAGACGCACCTCTGGCAGAGCGAACCAACATGGCTTATGCTGGCAGCTTTGTAACATTTGGCACCGGACGCGGTATTGTGGTTGCTATTGGAGAGACGACAGAAACCGGGCGCATTTCCCAGTTAATGGATCGAGGAACGAATCTAACAACTCCGTTAACCCGCAAATTTGATAAATTCAGTCGAAAATTACTGTACATCATTCTGGGGATAGCTACACTAACGTTTGTGGTAGGGCTGGGGTACGGCAACTCGTGGGTGGCAATGTTTGAAGCTGCCGTAGCCTTGGCTGTGAGTGCGATTCCTGAAGGATTACCAGCAGTTGTGACAGTGACGCTGGCGATTGGCGTTTCCCGCATGGCTCGCCGTCATGCGATCGTCCGCAAGTTACCTGCGGTGGAAACTTTGGGCGGTGCTACAGTCATTTGTTCTGACAAAACTGGCACTCTAACTGAAAATCAAATGACGGTTCAAGCTATTTATACAGGAGGTGAGAATTATACCGTCAGCGGTGGTGGGTATGTTCCAGAAGGGGAAATTTTCTTACATGAAAAGCCAGTTAATTTAAAGAATATTCCTGTGCTTCAGGAATGTTTAAAGGCTGGAATTTTGTGCAATGATTCGCGCCTAGAAATAAAGGATGGGCAATGGAGTGTTATTGGCGATCCAACTGAGGGAGCATTAATTGCTGTTGCTAACAAAGTAGGATTTTCTGAGGAAAATTTAGAACGGGAAATGCCCAGATTGGATGTTATCCCGTTTGAGTCAGAGTTCCAGTACATGGCAACCTTACATAAGGAAGCTGGGGAGGTTCACCACTCCAAAAGTCAAAATCAAAAATCAAAAATTGTCTATGTTAAAGGTTCAGTAGAAGCAATTCTTAATCGCTCAGGGCAGATGTTGGATGGACGAGGAAATCTTACACCTGTTGATAAAAATACCGTGCATCAGGAAGTTGATGCAATGGCAAGCGAGGGGTTACGGGTGCTGGCTTTTGCTAAGAAGAATGTCGATGTTAATCAGAATTCCTTAGAGCATACAGATATTGAAAATAATCTGATTTTCATCGGATTGCAAGGCATGATCGATCCGCCTCGAAGCGAAGCTATAAAAGCCGTGCAAGCCTGTCAACAAGCGGGTATTCAGGTAAAGATGATTACCGGCGATCATGCAGTCACCGCACAAGCGATCGCTTCTCGCATGGGATTTAACAAAGATGGGGAAGTTCTGGCTTTCACCGGACAAGAACTCACCCAAATGAATGAACAAGAATTAGCAAATGCGGTAGAAGATGGAGCCGTGTTTGCCCGTGTCGCCCCAGAACAGAAACTTCGTCTCGTTGAAGCCTTACAATCCAAAGGTGAAGTTGTCGCCATGACGGGGGATGGTGTCAACGATGCACCCGCACTCAAACAAGCAGATATTGGAATTGCAATGGGGGGTGCTGGTACTGAGGTGGCGAAAGAAGCCGCTGACATGATCTTGACTGATGATAACTTTGCCTCGATAGAAGCTGCTGTTGAGGAAGGTCGTACAGTTTACCGCAATCTAATGAAAGCGATCGCTTTCATTCTTCCAGTAAATGGCGGGGAATCGATGACGATTTTGCTCAGCGTGTTATTAGCTAGAGAATTGCCGATTTTATCTTTACAAGTTCTCTGGCTAAATATGGTGAATTCCATCACCATGACTGTTCCCTTAGCTTTTGAGCCTCCATCTGGGCGGGTGATGCAACAACCCCCGCGCCACCCCAATGAACCCTTGCTTTCGCGTCTTTTATTACAGCGAATCCTGGTAATATCTGCCTTTAACTGGATTGTTATTTTTGGCGTATTTGAATGGATACGACAAACTACAGGAAACCTCGCTTTAGCCCGCACGATGGCAATCCAAGCTTTAGTAGCTGGTAGAATCTTTTATCTATTAAGCATTAGCAAACTCGGAAGCTCTATCATTGATAAAATCAGTGGAAGAATTCAACGAATTAGCGATGCTCCAGCTATTCTTATTGGTATTGTCTGCACTGTAATTTTGCAGATAATCTTCAGTCAGTGGAGCCTGATGAATAACTTATTCTATACAGCACCACTGAACTTAAATCAATGGTTAATTTGCCTGTTGGTGGGTTTGCCAATGATTGCAGTAGCCTCCTTAGTTAATCGCTTTGACCCTCCTAACTAAGTCACCCAAATGCTGCGCCTTAACTAACCTACGCGGAATCCCCTCACTTTATCCGAACGGTGGATAACTGTAGTAGCAAGTAGGTTGCATTGAGGTAACGAAACCCAAGACTAATATTAGGTTTGTTGGGTTTCGCTATCGCACGGGTCTAACGTACAATCCTCAAGAAAAATCGCTAAATTTGTGCTGAATATACTGGATAAATGGTTCAATGCTCAACTCTTTGCCAGTGACGCGCTCAACCAGTTCAGCAGCTGTATATTTGCTACCGTGCTGGTAGATATTTTCTTTGAGCCAATTGTGCAAAGTGTGGCAATTTCCTTGCTCAATTTGGGCGGGAATTTCTGGATTAGCTTTGAGTGCGGCTGCAAAAAATTGGGCGCTCATAATGTTGCCAAGGGTGTATCCTTGGAACATTCCCCCGATCGTGCCAGTGTACCAGTGGACATCCTGCATTACGCCTTCGCTGTCGTTTTTCGGAACAACACCGAGGTCGGATTTGTAACGCTGGTTCCAAGCTTCGGGAAGGTCGCGCACTGCCAGTTTACCTTCTAAGAGTTCCAGTTCTAAGTCGAAACGAATCATAACGTGCAAGTTATACGTTACTTCGTCAGAATCGGTGCGGATAAGCGATCGCGCAACTTTATTAATTGCCCGGTAAAATGTCTCCAGGGAAACATCACCCAGTTGATGGGAGAAAACCTCTTGCAGTTGCGGATAGAAGAACTTCCAGAAGTTGCGGCTGCGTCCTACCTGATTTTCCCACAGTCGAGATTGACTCTCATGCACACCGGATGAGGTTCCTCCAGCTAGGGGTGTCCCTTCATACTTGGGGTTGATACCTTGCTCGTACAGTGCGTGTCCCATCTCGTGGATGGTGCTAAACAGTCCCTCATTCAGATCGTTTTCTCTGATCCGGGTAGTAATTCGCACATCTCCAATCGAGAAATTTGTCATAAACGGGTGCAGCGTCTTATCTTGTCGCCCCCGATTAAAGTCAAAGCCTAGCTGTTCGATTAACTTGAGGCTAAAATCTAGCTGTTCTGCTTCCGAGAAACTCTGGCGTAAGCAAGTATCATCAGCTACAGGTTGGGAAACAATCGCCTCGACCATAGGAACCAGTTTTTCTCGCAATTGGGAAAAAAGCGATCGCATACTCGTTGCTTTCATCCCGTAATCAGCACCATCAATCAGCGGATCGGCGATATGGTCGTAGCCTGGGAAAAAGTTAGCATATTCCTGACATATTTCCAGCGTCTTTTCCAGATAAGGCTGCACGGCGGCAAAGTTATTTTCGCTACGAGCGATCGCCCAAGCGTTATAAGACGCGGTTCGATGCAGAGACATTTTTGCCATAAAATCAGCTGGCACTCGCACTGCGCGATCGTAGTTGCGCCTAGTGATGCGAATCAGGCTGGCTTCATCAGAATCATAGGGCAAACTCTCCTCGTAGGAGAGCAAATCTGACAATAGTTGCCCTATAGTTGCATCGCTAAACTTAGTGTGGGCAATCTGTTGCAGAGTAGCCATTTGACGACCCCTTGCAGCTGCGCCACCAGGAGGCATATAAGTAGCTTGATCCCAGTAAAGTAACGAAGCAGCTGAGTAAATGTCGTCAACTTCGGTGAGGAGAGTTTTTAGTTCTTGAAGTTTAGGGTGAGTCTTTTGGAGAGTTTGCATGATTAGCTGAGGTATGCTTGTTTTGTATAATGTGACGCAGAAGAGCCAAGCTCAGACCAGCACCCCGTCTCGATTGTTGCTATCCTGTAGACTGCTATTTTGACACATTTTCCTGAGTTAGACAGCAATATTATCGCTGCAACAGTATTTTTTAAATTATTTTTTAGCATTTAAGGTTTAATTTTCTAACTTTCATAAAATATGATAAATTTTATTAACCCATATTTATGAAAAACGAATAACCTATCTAATTTTTTATAACAACAAGTTTTAGATAACCTAGATTTTCTTATAGCTGACAATAGACAATAACTAACCATCCACAAACGTAGCGTAGCTAGAGAATGCGGATTTTTTCTTTTTTAGCTTTGCGTTTTAATTTTTAATTATACTAGGCATCTTTTAGCCAACCTAGGAAGAAAAAAAAATTTTATTCCTTATGACTTGATACCCCTAATCTCTCTATTATCCCTTAATGTCTCCAATCAAAAGCTGAAATCGCTTATTTTTACGCAGACAATCTAAATCAGGATCGGTTTTAGCCGCAGGTAGATATTTAGCACGATTTAATTGAATTGCTTGTTGCAAATAATCGACGGCTAATGTGACTTTTCCCTGCAAAGCATAACAGTAGCCTTTGTTGTAAATTCCGTTAGCATGATTGGGATTAACTTCTAAAGATTTCTCGATACTTGTCATCGCATCTTTATACTTACCCAATTTTGTCAGAGCATAACCGCGATTATCCCAAGCTTCATAATTATTTGGGTCGCATTGTACAGACTTGTCGTAACAGGCGATCGCTTCCTTTATTCGCCCCAATCTCCGCAGCACTAAACCACGATTGTTCCAGGTATGAGTCTCGTTTGGATCTATTTCTAGGGCTTTATCGTAGCAGGCGATCGCTTCTTGCTGGCGACCTAACTTAGACACTACCGTACCTTTGTTAGTCCAAGCACTTGTATGGTTTGGCTTGATTTCTATGGCTTTGTCATAAGCCGCGATCGCATCTTCATCGCCGCCCGAAACCATATAACAGCAGCCCAGATTATACCATACTTCCGGGTCATCAGGATTAATTTTTAACGCTCTTTTATAACTGGAAATTGCCCGTTGATGTTTGCCTAAATTAACCAGCGCATTGCCGCGATTGCTGTGAGCTTTGTAATAATGAGGATTGATTTTTGTAGCTCTGTCATAGCAAGCGATCGCTTCTGGATTTCGCCCCAACATGGCTAGAGCATTACCTTTATTTGCCCAAGCTTCGTAATTGTCTGGTTGAATCTCCAGTAATCTGTCATAGTTAGCGATCGCTTTCTCATGCTGCCCCCATTCATCTAGCGCAATACCTCTGTTTAGCCATATACGAATATCATTTGGATTAAACTCAAGCGCCCTGTCAAAGCTATCAATCGATTCTTGATAACGTTTTAAATGTCCCAATGCCAGCGCCCGACAAGCCCAGGCATCTGCATGGTAAGATACTAGCTGAATTACTTGGTTAAAATAAGTAAGCGCAACTTCAAAGTTTTTTGACTCTAAATTAGCCAAGCCTTGACGAAAAAGATTTTTAGCTTCTTCTATGTAGTTTGTCATTTGGCGGCACCTACGCGCACAATGCTTTTATCTCAAATTCTATCGTTTGCTTCTTAAAAAGAAGCAGCATATAGCGTTTCTCAGTTGGGTGGAATATATCACGGTTCTGACGTTCAGTCCACGTTGGTAGGAACATGGCAATGTCATGTCCCTACAGATGTATGGCACCCAACCCTTGAATTGGTATCCTAGGGTGGACATCGAAAACTCCTTTTCTAAAAAGAGAGGACTTCCCTTTTATAGTTTTTCTCGTTCCCAGCCTGTGACAGGGAATGCCTACTATCAGGCTCTACCTGATATTATTTTATGGGAGGCTCTGCCTCCCATAATGGGTTTCTAGTCAGAGACTAGAAACGAGAAAGCAAAATTCAAACATACAAATTTGCTACATATTGCCCATAACCGTTGTAAGGGAGAGTCGGGCGTTTTTCCCATGTCAGCTTTGGCCCTTTACTGACAAATTTTTCGGTTGCTTGCGACCAGCGGGGATGAGGTTTGGTGGGATTTACATTCGCCTCAAAATCATATTCATGGGAGTCTAGTGTGTTCCAAAATGTGGCGGGTTGAGTGTCAAGAAATTCGATTTTGGCGATAGATTTTGCACCTTTAAAACCATATTTCCAAGGCAACACGGCTCTTAGCGGCGCACCGTGCTGTTTTGGCAGGATATGATCGTAAACGCCTACTGCAAAAAACGCTAATTCGTTCGCCATTTCATCAAGGCGCAAACCTTCTGTATAAGGCCAAGGTAATTTACCTAAGTGGAAGCTAGGGCCAGTGGTAATATTTTTGTCGTAATATGAGGTAAAGCGAACGAATTTGGCTTGGCTGGTTGGTTCGACGGCGGCGATAAGTTCGCGCATCCCAAATCCAATCCACGGAATCACCATTGACCACGCTTCCACGCAGCGAAAGCGGTAAATGCGCTCCTCTAGAGGAAATGTTTTCTTAATATCGTCTAAGTCGTAGGTGCGGGGATTTTTCACCAAACCGCTGACTTCAACTTTCCAGTCATCGGTTGGCAATGCCTGCGCTGCGGGCCAAATGGATTTTGTGCCGCCAAATTCATAAAAGTTGTTATATTGTCCAGCTAGAGATTGGTCAGTGACAGGACGATCAACTGCTGAAAAAGCGGGATTTACATTTGCCTTTAATTTTGCTGTATTTAATGTTTTTTCTAGTGCCATGTTTTCAGAAGAATCATCGCAGCCGAGAATTGGCAGGATAGTAGCTCCCACACTGGCACCTATCAGCGATTTGAGAAAGCGACGCCGATTAAAAAATGCAGCTTCTGATGTTACTTCTCGTTCTGGAATTTCCCAGGATTCGGGTATGCGAATTATTGCCATTTGAAAGGTAAAAGTTAGTAGTGAGGATTAAAGTTAAGAGTTAGGAGTTCAAGTATAAAGAACTCCTAACTCTTAAATCCTAACGCTTTAATCAGCACTCTTGACTTTTAACCCCAGCAGACAAGGGCTGGTTAAAAAGATGTATATAGTCACGCAATTGTGCAATGCGAAGCTTGACTGAGTTAAATAATAGATCCTTAATAGGGATTTAAACCAGATATAGATCCATCGGTGGCAGGGTCGAGCCTGGGAGCCTCAACCGTGCCACAGATAGAAATAATAAATAAAACAAGGGTTTAATCGCTTTCGGCGAGTATGAGAGCTTCAAAAGGCTTTGAGGCTCGAATGTTGTCAAAATCTGAATCGTGTTTTGCCAGATGGCGGTATTTTTCAGGAGATAGACTTATGGCTTGTTCTAAGGAAGCGATCGCTATCTCAATTTGGCTAACCTTGGCGCTGTAACAAGCTTTGTTATACCAGGCAGTGGGATAATCTGGTTTAAGTTCTAAAGCGCGATCGCAACAGGCTATTGCTTCGGCGTAGCGCCCTAATTTTCCTAGAGCAACGCTTTTATTAAACCAAGCTTTGTAGTAGTCGGGTTTAATTTCGATAGTTCTCTCAAAGCTGGAAATTGCCTTTTCATAGTTGCCCCAGTCACTCAGGGCAATGCCCCGGTTGTGCCAAGCATTGGCGGAATCTGGCTTAAACTCAATCGCTCTATCAAAGCTGTTGAGCGCTTCGAGGTATTTTCCTAAGCTGGATAGGGCATTGCCTCGGTTGTACCATGCCCAGTAGGCATCTGGTCGCAGTTGCAGGGTACGGTCGAAGCTGGCAACTGCTTTTTCATACTGACCCCAGTCAACCAGTGTAATGCCGCGATTGTGCCAAGCGGCGGAAGCGTCCGGATTGAACTCAATGGCTCGGTCAAAGCTGTTTAACGCTTCGTAGTAGCGGCCTAATTTTCCTAGGGCGATTCCCCGGTTGAACCAAACCCAGGAGGCATCTGGCTGAATTGCCAGAGCGTTTTCAAAAGAAGCGATCGCTTCTTCGTGGCGACCTAAGTTTCCTAGAGCAAAGCCCCGCTGGGACAAGGCATCGGTATAATCGGGCTTACACTTCAGGGCGTTGTCTAAACTAGAGATTGCTGCCTCAAATTTTTCTGCCTGGAGCTGGCGCAATCCCTGCTGGAAAAAGAATTCTGCTTCGAGTTTTATAGTTTGTCTCATAGAATCTTGCATCTTTCTTTAGGATGATCTCATATTTATGATTCCCAAAACAATAACATGACTCAACATTCCGGAAAAAAATTTTGGATTGAGGGGCTGGGGGCTGGGGGCTAGGGACTAGGGACTAGGGGCTGGGGACTAGGCGCTGGGGACTAGGGACTAGGGACTAGGGACTAGGCGCTGAGTAAAATTCTTCCCAATTCCCAATCCCCAATTCCCAATCCCCAATCCCCAATCCCCCAATCCCCAATCCCCAATCCCCCAATCCCCAATCCCCAATCCCCAATCCCCAATCCCCAATCCCCAATCCAAAATCGGTCAGACATGGGATGATTTCATCTAAAAGAGGGATAGACAACGGACATGACTCAAACAACAGGTTCAACCTACCGGATTGAAAAAGATTCAATGGGAGAGCGGCAGATTCCTGAAACTGCTTACTATGGCATTCAGACACTGCGGGCGATGGAAAATTTTCCGATAAGTGGGCTGAAGCCTTTGCCTACCTACGTCGATGCTTGCGTGTTGATTAAGAAAGCAACTGCGATCGCTAACGGGGAACTTGGCTGCATTCCCGCCGAGATCAGTCAGGCAATTGTCCAAGCAGCTGATGAAGTCCTGGCTGGGAAGTTCCGCGATCAGTTTGTTGTGGATGTCTATCAGGCGGGTGCAGGAACGTCGCACCATATGAATGTCAATGAAGTGCTAAGCAATCGGGCGCTAGAACTGCTGGGCGATGAGAAAGGCAATTACCAGCGCGTCAGCCCCAACGACCACGTAAACTATGGTCAGTCTACTAACGATGTGATTCCTACAGCGATTAGAATTGGGGCGTTGGTGGCTTTAGAAAAAACGCTTTTCCCTGCATTGTCGGATGCGATCGCTGCTTTAGACAACAAAGCTGAGGAATTTCAGGATATCGTCAAATCTGGCAGAACTCACCTGCAAGACGCGGTTCCAGTGCGACTCGGCGAGAGTTTCCGCGCTTGGGCGCAAATTCTCTCAGATCACTTGATCCGCATAGAGAGAGCATCTGAAGATTTGATGATACTCGGTTTGGGTGGCTCGGCGGCGGGAACTGGACTAAATACCCATCCTCAGTATTGCGATCGCGTTGCCCAATTATTGTCAAGATTAATTGACCAACCCTTGCGCCCCGCCCCGCATCTGATGGCGGCAATGCAGAGTATGGCACCTTTTGTCAACGTTTCCGGTGCGATGCGGAACTTAGCGCAGGATTGCGTCAAGATATCTCACGACTTACGACTGATGGATTCGGGGCCAAAAACTGGTTTAAAAGAAATTCAGTTACCGCCAGTGCAACCGGGATCTTCGATTATGCCGGGGAAGTATAACCCGGTGATGGCAGAGATGACGACGATGGTGTGTTTTCAGGTGATGGGATATGACAATGCGATCGCGCTTGCAGCCTCTGCCGGACAATTAGAGTTAAATGTGATGATGCCGCTGATTGCTTATAACCTGATTCACAGTATCGAAATTTTGGGCAATACTCTAGCAGCACTCACTACACGATGCTTGGAGGGAATTACCGCCAATCGCGATCGCTGTCTCGCCTACGCAGAAGGAAGTCTCGCCCTCGTCACCGCCCTCAATCCTCACATCGGCTATCTTAATGCCGCTGCCGTTGCCAAAGAATCCCTCGAAACTGGCAAATCCCTAAGACAAATCGTACTAGAACGAGGTTTGATGAGTTCTGAAGAACTAGCCAAAGTTTTAGACTTAGAGGAAATGAGCGCCATGCCAGAAGCTAAGATTAATTAGTTTTTAGTCATTAGTCAGTAGTCCTTAGTGCTGCCATAATAACTAATGACTAATGACTATCTAACCAGGAGTATTTTTAATGCACAGTCAATCAGGTGCAACACAATTAACCTTTCATTATATCGACGGCAACATAGAATCATTCACTATCTATGAACCAGCTGAGGCTATAGAAACTCAGCAGGAAATGCGGCAAGAAGTCCGCCGTCTTTTAGATAAATCATGGTGGATTCTTCATCTAGCTGAAGAAACAGTTTTTATCAACACAGCCAATATTATTAAGGTTGAAGTAAAGCCTTCTATGCCTCACCTCCACGGAGAAGATGTTTTCTCCAATGCCGAAAGAGTGACTGCTTTAACTCGTGGCAACCGAAAATAGTTTTGAGTTTTGATTTTTGAGTTATTGATTCAAAATTTAAAATTCAGAAATTGAGTAGGCTGGGTCTTTGGAACGAAACCCAGCACTACACATTCGTTTAAGTTATACAAGCTACCTCAATCCAAAATTGAAAATGAGAAAATCTTTTGTTAGTTTAATTCGAGCGAATTCCTACGAACAGCAATTATTGCGGGAATCTGTGCAAAGCTTACTGGCACCATTAGGAGGGATAGAAGCGTTTGTAAAGGCAGGCGATCGCGTCCTACTTAAGCCTAATCTACTCACAGGTGGTCGTGTAGGCAATGAGTGCGTCACTCGTCGAGAAATCGTTCACTGCGTTGCCAAACTGGTGCAAGAAGCTGGCGGTAAACCCTTCTTTGGGGATAGTCCTGCTTTTGGTAGTGCGATGGGTGTGGCAAAGGTTAATGGTTATCTTCCCCTGATGGAAGAATTAAATTTGCCAATTGTAGAATTTCACGGTAAGCGTTACGAAACAGCCAGCGGAGAATTCAATCATCTGCTATTGTGCAAAGAAGCATTCGATGCAGATGTAGTAATTAACTTGCCCAAAGTAAAATCTCATTGTCAACTAACAATGACAATGGGTGTAAAAAATCTCTTTGGTTGCGTACCTGGAAAAATGAAAGCGTGGTGGCACATGGAGGCGGGGAAAGATAGCGATCGCTTTGGGGAAATGTTGGTAGAAACCGCCAGAGCAATTAATCCCAATTTAACCATTTTAGATGGAATTATCGGTCACGAAGGAAACGGGCCTTCTGGTGGCGAACCCCGTCCTTTAGGCATTCTAGCGGCTTCTAGTGATGTGTTTGCTCTAGATCGTGCCATTGTCGAAATGCTCAATGTAAATCCCCTTCAGGTTCCCACAGTCGCAGCTTCGATGAGATTAGGTCTTTGCTCAAATCTAGAGGCGATTGACTTTGTGCAACTGCACCCAGAAGATTTAAAGGTGCTGGATTGGAAACTGCCTACTAAGATGATGCCTATCGACTTCGCGATGCCTCGCGTGATTAAATCTACTTTCAGGCATCTCTACATCCGGTTTATCAAAGAACCCATGAACGCTTATGCTGGCAGATAAGTCAAGTTGAGGCGTATTCTGTAAAAGTTGTTACAGTAGGATACAAAATTACCAGGATAATCTATATTACCCTCCGATTGCTTAGGAAGACCGCCCTTACTCATGCTAGAGGCGGTTTTTTTCTGTCTAGACGAAATAACGCCGGAACCGAGGATCTAAATTGTCTGTTTTGCGCTGGTTGCAGGTAAGACAGAGGGTGTGTAGATTGCTGATATCGTTAGAACCGCCCCGCGCCAAGGGTATGATGTGATCGATGGTCAGATTGGTTTCTAGCGTAGTTTTGCCGCAGCTTTGACATTGATAGCGATCGCGTTCAAACACATACTTCCTCACTTGTGGGGGGATGCGAATTCTGGGCGTTTTAGTCATAAAATACTTCTGTAAACACGATCCCAGGCTGAAATGACTGAAACTACAGGCGCTGATGCTATTGATGTAGCGATCGCTAAAGGAATTGACTTTGACGGTTCTCCGATTCCCACAGCCAAACTTGAATTATATCAAAAAGTGATGGGTTTGGAAGCTGGTCGTCAGCGCAGCGGCGTATCTAATACCATGCGTTCCAGAATTGTTCGCATCGGTGCTAAGCATATTTCCCAAGATGAACTCAATCAAATGCTAACAGATGCCGACTTTGCACCGCTGAAAGACAAAGAAGTTGCCTTTTACTACGGCGGAAAATAGCCTTAGTAATAGTAATTCTCCCCCTAGATGAATGAAAGTTTAGGGGATTTTTTTATGAAATTTTATTCTAATTTTCTTGGCTAATTATTTTACGAAGCTCGTCAAGCGGCGAGTCTGTTTGAGGCATTTCTGATTCATCAGGACAAAACTCTAAAGTTACTTTTATTCTGACTTTTCCTTTTTCCCAACTTTTACCGTTAACTCTTAATATTTCACAATCTAAACCCTCGTAAAACCATAAATGCTTATGTTCTTTAAGTGTTGGCACTCCTCCTCGCTGACTTAATAATTTGCCTAGTTGATCCAATCCTTCATACCGAAATGCTTTTTTCAATGCTCCCATAAATTCACCTAATTTAAACATAGAATTAGAAAATGATAAAATACCATCTCTATCTTCAACTTCAGCGTCTATTCTCTCGAATTTATTTGTCATATCAATCTCTATCATGAAAATTTTGTAGACAATTTTCCGGTCGGCTTTCCCAGTATCTCGCCTTGAACTCAAGTTCAAGGCTAATAGCGAAAGTCCGTTGAAACGGGCTAACAGATGTAAACTGGATATCCCGGCACAGTTACCGAGATATCCATGCCTTAAATTTAAACGTTCGTAACGTCTACTACCCTAGAGGAATTAACAACACCGCCACCAGATGCACTGCCGCTGAAAGCTTCTGGATTAGGCGAAACTGGGATAACGTCAGATTGACCAATTACAGGCAACTGATGATCGTACAAACCCATCGCCTGCAAACAACTATTAATCCCAGTCACGGCTGAATTATAATCTGCTACTTTTTGCTCAACTGCACTTTGCAAGCGGCGATTAGTAGCAATTTTTTCCTCAGCTTCTTGTTCTAGTGTTTGCTCTAAATAAGCACGAGCTTGAGTGTACTGCTGTAATATTTCATCAGCTTGATGCGCTGCCATTGGCAATAAATTAGTTGTGAGAGTTTGATTAACAGTTGCTGGAAAACCGCTACTAATCGTTGCTTTAATTTTTGGCTCAAAATCTAACTTTAACAACTGACGAATTGCCGGTTCTGCTGCCATCATGCTTTCGCAACCGTAGCTTTGAGAAGTTTGCAACAACGTTTGCCGAAATTGATAGATCGAGAAAGTACCTTCATCGTAAAAGCGAGGACTTTCACGGACATAGCGATTGCATTCGTCACTTGCTGCATTGACTAAAGCATGATGAACCTGTTTTTCTATCTCATTTAACTTTTGCTCAATCCCGCCATCATTACCAAGCAAACGATAAAGTTGGCGATAGTAATCAGATTTGCGAACTTGTTCAACTAAACGCTGGAATAGGTTGGTAACTACTTCCTGACAAGACTCCTTCAAAATATCTTCTAGTTGATTCGCCAAGTAATAAAGCGCCTCAACTAAAACGGCAATCAAAGGTGCTGTAGAATTGCGGGGATGGCTGAGGATAGCGCGACTATAAGCATCTGCAACTGAGAAAGTATCCAGCAATTCATCTAAGCGACGAACCATCCGAGATTGCAGTTGACGAAAATCTGCCTCGAAAGCGCTGGATTGACCTGTTACAACCTGATTTAATTCTTCTGTAATCTGCTGGTGAAATTCTTGACCAATCTGCTGTAGCTGCTGATTGAGACGTTGTAATTCCTGTGTCTTCATTGCCTCAATTTCACGGGGTTGGCTATCCAAATCACGCAGGGCAGCTTGGTAATATTTCTTCAGGCTAATGCAGGCATCTTCGAGATCGTCAGCCAGATTTTTAAACAGTTGAGGACGCTTCTCTTTAGTCAGATAGTCGATGATAGCCGTGCGAAATTCTTCAATCCCGCTATCTTTGATCAGATGCTCAATTAATGGCTTACCCCAGTCGTTGAGAATCCTCACATAGTTTTCATTCGGCGAATCCCAGCCACGAACTTCTGTCCGGAATGGAGTGGAAGATAGCTTGCCAGCATTGACACAGTAATTGTTAAACTCGCTCACAAAGGGGTGAGGTTCTTCTGCATCTGCTAAGAAGGTATCTAATCCCCAGCGATTACTGGAATTACCTGAAACTTTCAGCAAGCTACCATAAAAACCGAGTAGCCCACTGGTTTTATAAAACCGGGTGGGAGGCTGAAACTGGGAGCTAATCAAATTATCCAACCGTCGCCGTAGTTCCGGCTTGAACCAGGTAATATCAATGTAGTTGAAGATATAGAACACGCGATCGCGTATTCCCGGATTCCCCCGCATCGTTTCTAGGAGTTCCGTTTCTTCCTTCGTCATATCGCCATCTTTGGCATACTTGAGGATACAAGCCACCGCTGAGGTGTCAGGGTGCTTAATCTTGTCGTATGTCAGCAAAGCATCTCGCTCAACTGGCGCATCAATCCCTGGCGTATCGACAATGACATTGCCATCTTTCAAGAGGGGATGGTTGCAGTGATATTCAATCCGTT
This sequence comes from Trichocoleus sp. FACHB-90, assembly GCF_014695505.1. Classification (NCBI taxonomy): domain Bacteria; kingdom Bacillati; phylum Cyanobacteriota; class Cyanophyceae; order Leptolyngbyales; family Trichocoleusaceae; genus Trichocoleus; species Trichocoleus sp. FACHB-90. The sequence goes on along the minus strand of NZ_JACJOK010000061.1, from coordinate 167,679 downwards.
TCAAAACTGCACTATTTTTGCCGCGACGAGCATAATCTGCTGCTTGTTGGAGATTGGAGAAGTTAAACTGCTCCATTGGATAGGTGGCATTGCTGACAGTTTGGATGCGATCGCGGTTTGCTACAAATCCCTCTAGCAACAACATCAACGCATTCGCTTGTTTTGCTCTTTCTGATTTACTTTCTCCACCCTCGATCTCGATAATCGCTTTGCATCCATCGTTTAGCAATTGAATCACTTCAGCTTGATTAATATTACTCGCTGTCCCTAATCCCAGCAGATGAGACAGCGTACTTGCCTGTTCCCGAATTTCCACCTCGCTTAGAAATGTCAGCACTACTCGTTCTTTATCGGGTTCGGCATACTCGATATAACATTCCGTACCTGTAGCGTGTCCCTCTGCACTGTAAAGCAATTCTCGTTCTAGCAGGGCGTTAATTAGCATAGATTTACCCGCACTAAAAGCACCCGCAAACACAATTTCAAACTTCGGAGAAATAGCTTTACCGAGCGAAGTTTGGACAGGTGTAACATCTTGCGATCGCAGCGACGGCTCCTGATGCAACAATTGTAGTATCGACTCAACCTGTTCTTTCAGATTTTGACATTGAGGCGGCAACTCAGTCACGGTTTCATCCTGCGAATATAAATTAACACTATTCTAAAAATATTATCTAATGGTAGGTATAGTAATATTACTGAGTAAAACATTATCTAAGAATAGATACCAGTGTATCTACTTAAGTAACTTATGAAAATATTTGCTGTCCGGCTGAAACCAAACCAAGACTTAAGAAAAAGTTTAAAAGAATTTGGCGTACAGCAAGGTATAAAAGCCGGGTTTATTTTAACTGCAATTGGTAGCCTTAAATTAGCAACTATTCGCTTTGCAAATCAAAATAGTAGTACAGTTTTAAACGATAAATTTGAGATTCTTTCCCTGAATGGCACCCTAGCAAATACTGGCATTCATCTGCATATTGCCATTTCCGATAAACAAGGAAAAACCATCGGCGGACATCTTGATAACGGTTGCATTATTTACACAACCGCCGAAATAGTTATAGGCGAAAGTGAAAATTTTACCTTCATAAGAACACTTGACGAACAGACAGGCTATCAAGAACTAGAAATCCTCCCAAATACCTCCAAATATTCTTGAAATTCCTCTGCGTTCTCTGCGCCTCTGCGGTTCAATAAATTTTTAACGCAAAGGACGCAAACGAAAGCCTAGTTAAGAATAATTCTAGGCTGGGTTAAACGACACTGAAACCCAACAAACGCTTATGTTGAATTGGTTTTCGTTACCTCAACCCAACCTACCTCCTATAAACGAGTAATTATAGGTAAAACCTCTAAATCAATCTGCTGCGGCTCACCTTCTTCTGTATTCTTAAATAAGGCAGTAAACGCTCCAGCACCCAAACCATCTTGAGGCAGCATCCGATAACAAGGCATAGTAGTAATATGAGATTGATAGGCTGATAAATCCGAAACTTCTATCGCTTTAAATTGAGGGAATTTTTCCAAAAGCCATTCACAAACCTGCTCATTTTCTTCAGGTGAGTAAGTACAAGTCATATAAGCAAGATATCCTTGAGGAGCTACAATTTGGGCAGAATTAGCTATGATTCTCTTTTGCCTATTGGCACATTTATTAATAGCGATTGGGTGAAAGCATCCAGGTACTTTCTCCCCTTTGGCAAGTAAAGATTGCCCAGTACAAGGAGCATCAACAATCACAAGGTTACTGGTGCGGTCAAATGTAGTTTTCAAGATATCTGAGTCTTTGTTAATAACCACAGAAGATTGAATATTACACCGCTTCAAATTGGAAATAAGCATCCCCAGCCGTTTACCTATGACTTCATTGCAAATCAGTAACTCTGGTTGCAAAGCTTTCCACGCAAAGACACTTTTACCACCTGGTGCAGCGCACATATCAAAAATTAAATTTACTGGCGACCCAATGGTTAAGAGAGTGGAAGCTGCAAAAACGGAGGAAAAGTCGAGACAGTAATAATATCCTTGTTCGTGCAGTGGATTTTTACCGGGTTTTTCTTTCAAGGCTAAGCGGTTAACAAAGCTTGGTTGCCAAGAAGTCGGTGTTTCGACAACAAAGGGCAAATCTTCAGGTTCTTCTTTACACCAAAGGATGCAAGGGGGGAAGGAGTTAGGATTAATTAATGCCTCTACAAATTTTTCTTGTTCGGAAGTATCATCAAACAAACGCCGACTGAGTTTAAGCAGTAATTTAGAAGGTGTTTCCATATGTATGCAATCTATTTTTTAAACTTTTAAAGGCTTTTTTATTTGCCAGTATTTAAACTGTCACAACTACTTGAAGTCAATGAGGTAAGCAGGTTAAAACTTATTTTAAGAGAAGCCAGTAAAATATAAGAGCGAAACTGGGATAAAATTATGGTTTCAGATAAATTTCGCCGCCAGTTACGCCAAGAAGCAGAACTTTGGCAAGCTGAGGGGCTAATTGATACTGACCTATACGAACAATTATCAGAGCGTTATCAGTTTAATACTCTGGATACTGCGGCACGCGATCGCTTCGTAATGATTTTGCTGGGTTTGGGGAGTGTCCTCATCGGTTTGGGGATAATTACCTTTGTAGCAGCGAACTGGCAGGAGTTGCCACGCAATGGCAAGGTGACGCTACTGTTGAGTTTGTTTATCGGGGTGAATACGGCGGGTTTTTATTTGTGGCGACAACCCAAGGGGGCGCAACATCGCCTCGGTCATGGTTTGCTCCTGTTAGGATCGCTGATTTTAGGGGCGAATATGGGGCTGATGGGTCAGATGTTCCACATCAGCGGTCAGTTCTACGAGTTGTTACTCGCCTGGGGAATAGGCGTGTTGGCAATGGCTTACAGCCTGCGTTTAACGTCTTTGAGTGTAGTCGCGATTATTATTATCGGGTTGGGTTACTGGGGTTTTTGGGCGGATTACGTAGGACAAGGCTGGTCAGAAACGCTTGCTGGACAGGAATTTTCTTGGTCATCCCAGATGGGGCAACATATGCCCCTAATTTCTGGGTTGATGTTTGTGCCGCTTGCCTACTGGTGTCGCTCTCGCGCTATTTTTGGATTAGCTGCGATCGCAGTCATATCTTCCCTACTCGCCAATTTACAACCTTTGAGCTGGGGATGGTTTTCTTTTCGATCAACAGGTTTGCTGTTAGCGATCGCCTTCGCCCTGCCACCAGCTTTATTATGGGCTTATGATGACTCATTGTGGGTTTACGGTGACTACTCTTCAAACCGACAACCCCAACCCTTAGCAACTACAGGGTCATTTCAGCCCCTCGCCCGCAGTTTATCGCTGGCATTTTTGGGCGTGGTGCTTTATCTCTTGTCCTCATTTTTCTTCTGGAGAATTTTATCCACAGACTACTCTGGAGATCAACCAAGGAATTTAAACTGGCTTCCCCTAGTGGATGCGTTAATTTTAAGCGGCTTAGCCATCTTTGAGTGGTTGCGTCTAGCATGGCTTTCCAGAAGAATACGCGATCGCTCCGATAGTCTTATCACCACAATCGCCATTGGAATCTTCATCAGTTTAGTAGCTGCGATACCCATCTGGCATTTGGGCTTTACCCCAATTCCCGAACTTGCAACCTTAATTTTCAACGTGCTGTTGTTTCTGTTTGCAGGTGGCTTGATGCGTGCAGGATTAGCACAAGGAGAACGCCAACCTTTTTGGGGTGGTATGGTGTTAGTAACCCTGCGAATTATCACTTGGTTTGTGCTAATTGAGACGGGATTAGTCTTAAAGTCCCTGCTATTTATTTTATGCGGCGTGGTTGTGATTGCTGTCGGGCTTTGGTTTGAGCGTTATGTCCGTACTCTGTCAATTAAAAATTGAAAATGTCAGTAGTACGGTGGGCAATGCTTACCAAAGCTAGTGATTATTATGTAATGCCTTTGAATTCATAATCCAAAATCGACATGACACAAAGTTCTCAATCCTCATCAACCAATCCTACATTTGTCGGACAGCGATCGCTATCTGGACGCATACCATCTTGGAGACTCTGGGTTCCCCTGCTGTTCCAGACAAGCGTTATTCTCGCAGCTCCTGCGGTGCCGTTTTATACTGTAATGACTGGTAAATCCATAGTTTTACAGACTGTGCCAGTAGATCCTTACGACTTCCTACGCGGATACTCGCAGACCTTGAGTTATGACATTTCGAGTCTAGACACCCTGCGCCGTCTTCCGGGCTGGAAACAGTTACTTAAGCAACAAGCAGGTGGAAAGTCGATAAATGTGCCGCCGCCTGCGCCTTCTTCAGAATATTTAGTTTCAGGGACTCGCTTCTATGTAATTTTACAAGCGCCTGCTTCCAATAAATCTAGCTCCCCCAAGCCTTGGAAACCTGTGAGAGTAAGTAGCGATCGCCCTGCGTATTTACCTGATAATCAGATAGCCTTAAAAGGCAAGTCCACAGGAAACTCTATCGAGTACGGCTTAGAAACGTACTATATGCCAGAGAATCGACGGGATGAGATTAACAACGATATTAGTCAAGCTCGTGGGGGCAAACAACGACAACCTATAGTAATGGAAGTGAAGGTGGATACCCTTGGGCGTGCCGTACCGATTAGTTTCTGGGTGAGCGATCGCAACTATAGATTTTAAGACAGCTAAATGCTGTATAATTACCTAATATTATTGCCGCTTCAGTTGGAAAGTGGCACCCAGCGCCGCTCCCGCTCCTGCTATCAAACCCATACTCATGCCCTGAATAGTTTTAAGCGTAGGATCTTGCAATAGGCACTCAGTGGTAGGTGTTTTAGCTTGCAAACACTGATGACTTTCTATCCAGTTCGAGACGCCTCCCACCAGTACCCCAGCAGCACTACAGGAAACAATCAGCACGGTAAAGCGGTTAGTTTTTATAACCATAGATAGATGTTTTAATTTTTGTAAGGAACTAACTGTTCAGTCTACTCTACTCTTAGGCAGAGTGTTACAGTAAATTCCACAATTGGTGAATCTTTTTTCCGTACTCCGGAAAATTTTCCCTTTTAGGCTCAGCCTAAGAAATATCTCTGGGAGGCGACCGCCTTAAGAATAGCCGAAAGCAGGCTGAGGCGGTCGCCTCATCAATAGGCGTTCCCAGTCTCTGACTGGGAACGAGAATTCACTCAAGCCGAAAGCAGAAAGTTTAATCAATCCGCAGGCTATAGGGCAAACGGGCATAAATGCCTCTGGGGTCGTTCATCGCCTTGAAAGTTGCCAACTCCTCTTGTAACTTTAGGAATTCTGCTGTCAGCGGATCGGGCGCAATCTTTGCTTGAGTGCTTTCGTCACCACCAAGCTGCTTGAGAAGCCTTTGTTCAAAACTGCGAGCTTTGGGATACTCTTCCAGTTGCCAATCATTCCCCAACTTAGCTTGCTTAGCAGCATACTCAATAGCTTTATCCACACCACCAATATCATCAACCAAACCTAACTGCTTGGCATCTTGACCTGACCAAACCCGTCCTTGGGCAATTTCTGCCACTTTGGTTCTTGGTATCTTGCGGGACTCTGCCACTTTGGTAACAAACTGACCGTAAATTTGGTTCACAAATTTCTGGTAAATCGCCAGTTCTTGCGGCGTTTTCGGGCGAGAAATGGTTTGAGAATCGGCAAGGTTGGAGGTTTTTACCACGTCCCAGGTGATGCCGTTGTTATTGGCAAGCTTTTGCACATTTAGCAGCAACCCAAAGACACCAATCGAACCCGTGATGGTATTCGGCTGGGCATAAATTCGGTTGGCATAGGTAGCAATCCAGTAGCCGCCGGATGCCGCCATATCGCCCATAGAGACGACAATTGGTTTCACCTGACGAATCAGCCGCACTTCCCGCTGAATCACTTCTGATGCCGAAGCGCTACCGCCGGGACTATTCACCCGCAGCACTACCGCTTTCACATCTTTGTCGAGTCGCAAGCGTCGCAATTGTCTAGCGAAGCGATCGCCACCAACTTGTCTAGAACTGCCTTCCCCATCAACTATCTCACCTTCGGCATAAATTACAGCAACTTTATTCTCAGAAACGCGCTCCTTTGCCTCTCTTTTGGCAACCTTGGCGTAGGTACTGAGGCTAATTTGCCGAAACGATTTATCATCTTTATCACTGCCACTTAGCTTTTTCAGCTCTGCAACCACCTGATCCAGATAGGCAACCCGATCGACAAAGCCGCGTTTTTTAGCTTCCGGTGCTGCTAAAACTCCTTGAGTATCTGCGATCGCTTGTAGCTGTTTCGGGTTTAATTTACGGCTTTTGCTCACCGTCGTCAGAAATTCTCCCCACAAATCACCCAGCAAATTTTGAGTTTGTAGTCGATTTTCCGGACTTAATTTTGTTAACACATACGGCTCTACCGCTGACTTAAACTTTCCTACTCGCACGACCTGAACGCCAACGCCGTACTTTTGAAAAGCTCCCGTCAGGAACATAGATTCCGAACGCAGACCGTTCATTTCCATCATCCCCAACGGGTTAAGCACAATGGTGTCTGCTACCGAGCTTAAGTAATACTCCTTTTTACCCAAATCCATGTTGTAGGCAACAATCTTTTTGCCAGATGCTCGGAATTTTTCCAACGCCGAACGCACTTCCTTGAGCGTCGCCAACCCGGTTCCAGAACTAGACGACTCGCTGCCATCTAAATACAAGCCGACAATTCGCTTATCCTTGGTTGCCTGCTCTATAGAATCCAAAACTGTTCGTAGAGTTAGTGTGTCAGGACTATCACCTGATAGCGCTTCGTTGAGAGCTTCTGAGGTGCTGGAACTCGGTTCGCTATCGGTAATATTTATAGATTGGTCAATAACCAGCACCGATTTATTATCAACTTGCGGCCCTGTATCTCTAGATGCAACTGCAACCAACAAAAATATTAGCCCAGTTGTCCCCAAACCAAAAAATAGGAGGAGTCCAAATAGGCTTCCGAGTGTGCTGGCAAAGGTTTGTTTTAGAAAATTACGCATTGGGGAAGGGGGGAATGGGGGCTGGGGAATGGGGGCTGGGGACTGGGGACTGGGGGCTGGGGGCTGGGGGAAAGTGGGAAAGTTACCAATTCCCAATTCCCAATTCCCAATTCCCAATTCCCAATTCCCTTCCCCAATTTCATCGTAATGGTTGTAGAGAATTTGAATGTTTCAGATCAAGCAGGGTGGCGTTACCAGTGCAGAATAATACAGTGGTGATTTCAGCGAACAACACCTCAACTAAAGCGTCGAGGGCCTCTTCTGATTCAACGGCTGCTTGTAGGAAAGGCCATGCTAGACCAGCTAAATCTGCTCCCAGCGCGATCGCTTTTGCCACTTCCAAACCCGTCCGCAATCCTCCGGAGGCAATTAAGGGAATATCGGGGGCAACTGCTCGAATATTTGTAATACATTCTGCTGTTGGCAACCCCCAATCAGCAAATGTTAATCCCAACCGTCGCTGCTGGGCATTTTCCGCTCGTTCACTCTCCACCTTTGCCCATGATGTCCCACCAGCCCCAGCAACGTCAATGGCGCTCACACCCGCCTCGATTAACTTCACAGCAATTGCTGCTGAAATTCCATTGCCCACCTCTTTTGCTATCACTGGCACAGATAATTTACTGCATAAATCAGCGATTCTGTCAAGCAGACCGCGAAAATTAGTATCGCCTCTGGGTTGAATGCACTCTTGCAGGGGATTGAGATGCAAAATCAGCGCGTCGGCTTCCAGCAAGTCAACTACGCGCAGACATTCATCAATGCCATATTTATAGTTAAGTTGTACTGCGCCCAAGTTAGCAAATAAGAGAATATCAGGAGCAAGCGATCGCACCGCAAAAGTATCGGCAACTTGGGGATTCTCCACCGCCACCCGCTGGGAACCCACCCCCATCGCTAGTTTGTAGCGTTGCGCCGCCTCAGCAAGACGATAATTAATTGTCCTTGCCTGTTGGGTTCCTCCAGTCATTGAAGAAATCAGCAATGGCGCACCCAGATTTTTACCCAGAAACGTAGTTGATATATCAACTTCACTGCGGTCTAGTTCTGGCAAACAACAATGGGTGAAGCGGTAGCCCTCAAACCCACTTTTAGTCTGATGAAATTGCACATCTTCATCCAGACAAATCCGCAGGTGGTCTGCCTTTCGCGTCTGGGTTTCTCTCATAGCTCAAAAATCTATACTGGCAGGTTTATCGACAATCTCGATTGTCGCACCGACGCGATCGCTCACCCAAAACACCTCTCAAAACTTTATTAACTCCACAGCATCCCGTCCATCACTATCTTGCAGGTAAACCTTAACCTGTTCTTCCTTCGACGTTGGCAGTTTCTTCCCAGTAAAATCCGGATGAATCGGCAACTCCCGATGTCCCCTATCCACCAGAACCGCTAACCAAATCGCCGCTGGTCTACCATAATCATTAACCGCATTCAAAGCAGCGCGGACGGTGCGCCCCTTATATATGACATCATCTACCAGCACCACCGTCTTACCCGATAGATCGAAAGGAATGTCAGTTTTCTCAGGCGTTCGGATGCCAATTTGATCCAAGTCATCTCGATAGAACGTAATATCCAAAGCCCCCACCGGAACTTCAACTTGTTCGAGTGCTTCTATCTGACGCGCCAACATCTGGGCTAATGCTACGCCTTTAGTGTAAATGCCTACTAGCACTAGCTCAGACAAGTCTCGTGACTTTTCCACCACCTGAGAGGCTACGCGGTTAAGGGTACGACGGATTTCGTCGCAAGAGAGAATTTCTACAACTTCGGAAGACATATTAAATCTACGGATTTAGTAGGGCATCTGAATCATAATCGTTGTAGTTTAATTGAAAAAGCCGTTCTATTAAACTTATTTGTTTAGAAGCGGTCGCCTCGTTTTCTTAAAACTTGCTGTGCGGCGGTCGCCGCACAGCTGAAGAATTAGTCAGCTGCAAGTGCTGATTTGGTACTCTGTCCTACCACTCCGTCAGGATATAGCCCATTGGCTTGTTGAAATCTTTTCACAGAGGATTCTGTTAACGAACCAAAGTAGCCAGTAATCGGCCCGTTGTAGTAGCCTCCGCTTCTCAAAACTTGCTGAAGCGTAGTTACACCAGAACCACTGCTTCCACGTCGTAAGGTGCTGCGACCAAAACCACCACCAGTTATAGGACTTTCACCACCACGACCTTCTAGTGCGGCTAAAGTTCTAGAGCCAGCTATGCCATCTGCTATTAGTCCATTGGATCGCTGAAATCTTATGACAGCTGCCTTAGTCAGATCGCCATAATATCCAGTGACCGGGCCATTATAATAGCCTGCGATTTGGAGATTTCTTTGCAGGGTGGCTACTTGAGAGCCGCTATTGCCTCTCCCAAGTGCCAGGGCATTACCAGCTGTACCCAGGACTGCTAAGGTGAGGGCAAGGGATAGCAAGCGAAAACTTGCTTTTTTAGGGAAGTTTTTCCAATTCAGTCCTGGGAATAATTTAACTTCGCGAGCCTGAGATTGAGAATCTTCGTAGGCGGTGGATAGATGAAGGTATGCAAGAGTTTCCATAGTTTTAGTGCAAAATTTTTACAGAAAGTTAAAAAGTAAATACACCCAGTTGGATTTTGAATAGGCTCGATTTCCCTAGAAGGAATTCTAGGTTTACGAACCCGGAAGGCGATCTAAATCCATATCAGGGCTTGAAACTAGATCCAATCTATGCTATGGCCTACTTAAGTACCATCGCCCGATGGATTCACCCAAACGGGCGATCGCATAAAAATAATGATGATGCCTGGTGATTTATACGGACAGTATTATTAGGGTAGCGATCGCTATTCCTAGCCAAATCAGAAAGCAATACCGCGTTAGCTGCAATGCTCGATGAATTTCTACTGAACTAATCGGGTTAATCCCATCTCCCAGTAGGGGTTTGTGTTTAGCAACGCCGCGATACCAGTTTGTTCCTCCTACTTGGACTCCCAAAACTGCGGCATAGGCGCACTCACTCCAACCAGAATTAGGACTGGGATCTTTAATAGCATCCCTCTGGCAGACGCTCCAAACATACCCCGGCTTTCGGGATATTAAAGCTAAAGTAATTACAGTTAATCGGCAAGGCAACCAAGTAAGAATATCTTCTAATTTGGCACTAAACCAGCCCAAATCTGTGTAGGGTGCTTCCTTGTAACCAACCATAGAATCAAGGGTACTGGCAGCTTTGTAGGCAAGGGCAAGGGGAACAGCTTCGACATGGGGTAAAAATGCTCCGACAATGGCATAAAAAAGTGGTGCCATTACTCCATCGGTGGCGTTTTCGGTTACGGTTTCCAAAACAGCGCGGAGGATTTCTGATTCTGATAAATTTTCAGTATCGCGTCCTACATATTGACTCAATTTGGAACGGGCAGTGATAATATCGCCTGAATTTAGAGGTTGCAATACATCTTCAGCTGCGGCTCGCAAACTGCGACCAGCGAAACAACTGGCAAGTAAAATACTCTCTAGAGCAATTCCGATAAAAAGATGTAGCGAGTGGGCGGCTTGAACAATTAACCACCCTACAAAGTAGCTGCCTAAGTTTAGCCCAACTGCGAGAATAATTCCTGCCCATCGCAGTGCGAGGGGATGCTGCCATATTTTGAAGACTATTTGGGTATAGCGAGAAATTATCCAGCCCATGACTCGTACTGGATGAGGCCATCCCCAAGGATCGCCGATGATGTAATCAATACTGGCAGCGATCGCTAAAACAACAAACAGCGATGGGTCAGCAGTCATTGGTTCCTAGTTTCTAGTCTCCAATTTATTTAAGAATGACTAATGACTAATGACTAAACAACAAAACTGGTTTCTTCCCCTTGGGCTGCTTGCCAGCTACGAGCGTCATAGTATAAGTCTGCCAATGTAATACTGTACAACGCTTCTTTAAGTTTTTGGTGCAATCTGTGCCAAAGAGTAAATGTTACCCAATCTTCCGCAAGCTCTGCGTCTGGGGTGTGGCGAGGTAGCGGTTCAATTGTTTCGCCTACTGCTTCTAATATTTGTCCGAGGGAAATTTTTGCAGGTTCGCGGGACAGTTGATATCCCCCATGAGCGCCTCGAACTGAGTTGACTAAACCAGCTCGTCGCAATTCTATCAACAATTTTTCCAGATAGGGTGCGGGGAGGTCTTGCCGATGCGCGATCGCTTTTACTGAAGTCGGTCTATACCCTGGTTGTAAACTTAAATCCAGCAGTGCCTTTACACTGTAGTGTCCGCGAGTTGTCAGCTTCATACTGGTAAAAAGGGTATTGGGAAAAAATGATTGGGGATAATGACTTGGAAATTAACACTCGCCATTCCCCATTCCCCGTCCCCCATTCCCCGTTCCCCTACATCCTACACTCTTTAATCTTTTTTCACATTGATGCTTTCAAAGGAACAACCATCATTGACTTACCTGAGTTGTTCACAAGGTACAGATATTTATACTTATTCAACAGTCTGATAAAAAAAGTTCTCCTTTAAGGAATACAAATATATTGAATTAATAAAGCGATATCTGTATGATATAGTTTTATGAGCTGATATAAAGCTAAGGTTTTTTATTCTTAGCTACTGTCAAGCTAAAGCACCATGCCCGCCCTCTATTACTTACTTCTCGTTGCAAGTTGATGAATAAAAAGAAAAAAATCGAAACTCTAACTGGTGAGACGCTAGTCAAAAAAGTTAAAGAGTTAGAAAACCTCAGCAAAGAAGAAAAGGCAAGAGCCTGCGGCTACTACACCGTTACAAAAAGCGGCGTAGAGCGAGTAAATATGATGAAGTTCTTGAATGCCCTTATTGATGCGGAAGGGATTGAGTTAGACGGCAAACAAAACGGCAATGGACGAGGAGGCCGCAGTGCCAGCTATAGAATCAGCGTCCAGTCTAACGGTAATTTGCTGATAGGCTCTGCTTACACTAAACAGATGGGTCTCCAATCTGGGGATGAGTTTGAAATATCTCTGGGACGGAAACATATTCATCTGCGACAACTTGACCGGGAAGAAGGAGACTTAGACGAAGAATTAGAAGAGGCATCCTGATTCAGGGAGTCGTTAGTCATTAGTAAAAACGCCTGACGAATGTAGAGACGTTGTATGCAACGTCTCTATACCCGGTTAAGGCAATATGTAAATTGGCTTTTGCAGGAGATGCGGTGGGAGCGGCCTGCAAAAGCTAGTTATTAGTTATCAGTCGCAACTTCATGACTAATAACTAACTTAGGCAGTTTTCTTGAGCGGCGGTAAATTTAACTCTTTCGGCAGTGTCACAGGGAGATAGCGACGCAATGTTTTGCGAGTAGCGGCGACACTGCACGCCAAAGCAATTCCATCTTTTTCCAAGACACCTAATACATGATGAGGATTATTCGGGTCAACAACTGGTAACTGGTGGAGTCCCCGCGCCGCCATCCGGTCTAAGGCATCAGCCACAGGTTCATCAGGAGTTGCATACAGAATTTCAGTTGTGCAGATATCAGCAAGCGACTGATAAGCCAAATTGTCAGTCAAGTTGGTAGCGGCGCTGCTTAAAACGTTGGTTTGGGCTGAGGAAATCACAGGCGATCGCCCTACAGACATCGCTCGATTAATATCCTGTAAGGTGACAATACCAATTAACTGCTGGGTGTCGTCAATCACTAAAGCACTGCGAGAACGACTATTAGTTAAAGCTAAACCTGCCTCTAAAACTGAAGAAGAAGCAGCCAGCATCAAACAAGGTGTTTGCATTGCTTCTGCAACTGGCAATGAAGTTAAAATTTCCTGTTGAGAAAGGTCTTTTTCCACATTAATATCCATCTGCTGGACGTTTTGACCTTTGGTTGGCGCTGGCTTGAGTCGATCCACCAACCAGACACTTAAGCCGACTGCTGCCATCAGCGGCAAAACAATCCGGTAGTCCCGCGTTAGCTCAAACAGTAGCAGAATCGATGTCAGGGGCGCTCTGACACTGCCTGCAAGGACTGCTGCCATCCCCACCATTGCATAAGCAGGTGGTGCGGCAATGTGCGCGGATGCAGGCGCTAACACTGCTGCCAAAATTTTGCCGTAAGCTGCCCCCACCGAGGCACCCAGGAACATCGCCGGGGCAAAGATGCCGCCAACCAAACCACTACCCGCACTAATTGCTGTCAGCACTAGCTTAAATACCAGCAGGGTAAGCAGTAACCCCAAAGAAAAATCAACATCCTGAAGCATGGCGGCAATTGTTTCATAGCCGATGCCGAGAATTTGGGGTAGATGTAAAGCCACTAAGCCGAGACTTGCACCGCCAATTACCGGACAAAGCGATCGCGGCACCCTTTGCATCCATTCAAAACCGGCAATTTGCCCGCGAAAGAAACGCCGCGACAGTTGAATTGACTGGGTGTAAGCCAGCGATACCAAACTCGCTAATATACCCAGTCCCATATAAAGAGGTAATTCTAGGGGACTGCGGACTTCATATACTGGCAGAGTGAAAGCTGGTTGACCGCCCAACCCAATCTGAGCAATCAAAGATGACACAACTGCTGCTAGCAACACCACGCTTACTGCTGAAGTCGCGAAAGTAGTTCCCAGCACCACTTCTAAGGCAAAAAATACCCCAGCAATCGGTGCATTAAATCCAGCCGCAACACCAGCAGCTGCCCCTGCACCCAAGAGTAACTGCTGCCTCTCTCTGGAAACTTGCAGCACTTGACCCAACAGCATCCCAAAATTAGCACCAATCTCCGCGCTAGGCCCTTCCGGCCCCAACGAGGCTCCCGTACCCAAGGAAACAGCAGCTGCGACCATCTTCGTAACTGGTCGCAGGGGTAACACTTCTTTCGCGCCTTGTGTAGCAGCAATTAGTGAGGAAATGTTGGGGCCAAAGTCAGGCCAAGCAAGCCGCATTAATCCAACAATTAATCCGCCAATTGTAGGAACGCAAGCTAGAGTCCACGCACCCCAGCCGGAGATTAAGCCCATCAAATTCTCCAGCATCAAGCTGTGAATCAGATGTATTAAGTAGTGAAATGTAACTACACCCATTCCTGTACCTGTGCCAATTAAGACAGCCAGGAGGAGAACCACCGTTTCCGGTGAGGGTTGGATGTGGTTGATAACGTGAGTAACGCGAGACGCAGGGGAAGCAGGTGCGGATGATTCCGACAGCAGGACATCTGACGAAGTAGTGGCGGTCATTGAGGAGGTTTGGGAGTAAAAATGAGAAGAAGCTTAATTTTTATTTATAAATCTCATTCTAACCGCGAGTTATCAGCTATAAGCTATAAGCTATAAGGTTTTTATTGAAAATGGGAATTGGTTTATTTTAAGGTGCGTAAATATACTCACAGGCTTCAAGAAGCCTGGGAAGGCAGGCTTCTTTTGCGTAGCCGCGACTTTAGTCGTTAGGCTTCTTTGTAATTAACAGCCAACCCTCTGCCTTGTTAATCGATTTCACACCCTGGAATTTCAGCTTGTCAAAGGTGGGTTGGTCAACTAATAAATAAGGTGAAGGTGCTGTTTTCCAAAGTTGTTTGAGTTGTTCGGGTGTATTGGGGATGACTTGGCGATCGCTATAAAAATTCAGAGAAGGACGTTCATCGGGAAAAGATGTATAAATCTTTTCCCCGATAGGAGTGCCGCGCTTAACTATGGCAGCAACGGGTTTAACAGGATATTGTTCTGCCAACTCCCAAACCCAGTGAGAGGATGTCATAAATATCGTCAGCGTCACATAGGTTCCCCAAAACAAAATTGGGATGAATTGCAGATTTCTTCGGGACACTAAAAATGCTGCTACAAGTAAAGTCATAGCAGCAGATGCCAGCACCAGTGACAAATGCCAGTCTAGTTTGGGAGCGAAAACCGCAAAATAAATACTCCCAACAATAGCAACTAAACCCATCACTGTTAAACAAGGTGTCCAAAAGCGGGGATAAGATTGACTGCTGGGCCAGTACCAAACTTCAGCTAGTTTTGCACCAGAGAATAAAGCTAATGCTGGGTAAATTGGCAACACATACCAGGGAAGTTTGGTTCCCATCACCGAGATGGCAACTAAATAAACACCACCCCATATCAATGCTAATTTTGCCCAGCTTGAAGTGCGATTTTCCCAGGCGAGGCGAACCCCTTGGGGAAAGAAGAGTAACCAAGGCCATGCGTATTTTAAAATTTCCAGCAAGTAGTACCAGGGAGGCCCAGCGTGATTCTCGACTGGTATCCAAATCCGCTGCAATGATTGATTGAAAATGCCGATGTTGATAAACATCTGCTGGTAGCGCCACAGTTGGGCAGCATACCAAGCGGCAACTGGCGCACTGCCAAGCAGCAAACCGCCCCAGAGATAGGGAGAGGTGAGCAGTCTAGGAGTATCCCAAGCCAAAAATATTAACGCGATCGCGCCCAGCAATAATCCCAGAATGCCTTTAGTCAGGCAAATCAGCCCAAACCCCACTCCGGCACCCAGTGCATAGCGCAAGTCTCGACGACTTCGCAACACGCACCACATCATAAACATCAAAAAGCACAACACCGCCCCATCCAACATCGCCAGTCGCCCATGACGCACCACTGGCACTAAAGTTAGATAAGTCAAAGCTGAGAAAAGAGCTGGAATACGTTGCCGAAATAATTCCCTACCAATTCCATACAGCAGCGGCACTGAGAAGGCTGTTAGCATTGCCCCAGGCAAGCGCGATGTCCACTCATTGACACCGCCAACCTTGTAAGCTCCGGCAATTAGCAGATGCACCAGAGGCGGCTTATTTAGATATTCTGTACCAGATAGCGTCGGATAAAGCCATCGCCATGAGCCTGCTGGTGCCTGCAAAATTTCACGCGCAACCTGAGCAACTGTACCCTCATCCCAATCTCGCAAAGGTAGTCCGCCCAAATTAATCCCAAACAAGACAATAGCCGCTAGGAGCAACCCCAAAACCCAAAGCCACTCAACCCATCTGTCAGCTCCAATAATCTTGTTTTTTGAACGGCCCCAAGCAAAAGTTTGACGATCCATATTTAACAACGCTCGTGCTATCTAGCGGCAATCAGAAGCAACTTCCTGCGATCTAACTCTTTAAATCATCTGATGAGGATCGCCTATAGCAATTCCAGGGTTAGGTGCCATACATCTGTAGGGATATGGCATTGCCATGTCCCTACCAACATGGACTGAACGTCAGAACCGCGATATATTCCACCCAACTGAGAAACGCTATAGTAAGTTTCCATCTACTATTAAAGTTTGCATAAATCTATAAATAGAGCCGCATTTTCTATCTTAAAGCGGCGCGGCAAGACTTTTGTTAGGCATACACCAATAATGTATGGAAATGCTATCGGGCAACTAAATCATATTTAATCTAGTCTAAACTAGGCAAGAAAATCAACTTCACGAAGTTTGTATGTGGATGCGAAACTATCAATTAGTCGTGCTGGTTTGGTAGCTGTTGTTTTGGGAACCACTTTGGGGGGAGGCTTTTGGGCTGGTCAAGCTACTGCACAGCCTGAATATCAACCCCGGATGCGGTCTGCACTGGCAAATTTGAAACAAGCTAAAACCCATTTGGAAAAAGCTTCTACCGATAAAGGAGGTCATCGGGCAGCAGCGCTACGTTTAACAAACCAGGCAATTACAGAAGTTAATAGAGGCATCGAATACGACCAAAAAAATCCTAGACGCTAAAGTGCTAATTGTTTTTAAAGCGATTAGGGATATTAAATAAAGGGATTGGGGATGAAATCTCTGATTGGGCGGGGTTCGTCGCATTATTTATTTAGTTAAAAAATATAAAATTTACTGCTTTAACAGACACAAGTTGAACTAAGAGTTAATTACTAAAAGATAAAAACCAGCTTTAGTTGCCACGCTTCCGCCTGTCGGGTAATTTCAATTTGACGAATGAATTCTCGAAAGTAAAATCTTCGCTCTGATTCTGATAAGTCTAGCCAGAATTGGGGGATGGAAACTGCTTGCGCGATCGCTTGCAAATTTACTGGCGGTAAACTCGCTAACTTTCCTTGTAGTTGAGATATTTCTGTGCGAAGTTTGTAGGCGCGTATATCGGCTGTTTCTGAATCCAAAATGCCATTAGCAGTTAAATTAGGCAATTGAGCTAAAATATCTTGTCTGGTAGCAATTTGACTTGTAATTGCGCTCTTAATTCCATTCATATTTGGTACATTCATACCCGCTACTGCAAGAGGTAAATCCTGACAAATTCTCTCAATAGTTTCTTGCAAAACTTGCTCGTAGGAAATTGCACCACATTTAGGCTGTTTGTTGCACTTGGTTGGACGCAAATAGAGATATTCTCCCTGTTTGCCACGAGTTGTAACGCGAGTTATCGTCATCGGTGACTGGCACTCCCCACACACAACCAACCCCGCCAAAGAACGATTTGCACTGGCTGTGCGAGGTGGCAAATGGCGGTTACGGCGTATTAGCCGGTCAATCTGTGCGGCTTCTTCCCTGGTAACAATGGGGACATGAGTATCCGAGAGAACCTGACCATTTTGATAAGCTGTGTCACCCCGATAAACTGGGTTAGAGAGCCAGCGTTGTCCGGTAGATACGGAAATTTTCTTACCGTATTTCTTTTCTAGATACCGCACCGCACCGCGCAGAGAACCGTAGAGTAGATATTGTTCAAAAAAATCTTTCACCACAGGCGCTGCACTGCGGTCAAGTATGTAACGGTCTTTACCTCGCTTATAGCCGTAAGGAGCTTTCCCCGGCCCCGGTGAAGCTTTGAGTCGCCGCTTCGCGTGTCCTTGACGGAGACGACGCGATCGCTGGCTTTCCTGAATTTCTTTTAATAATTGGAGCGGTGTTTGATTATACCCTACTGATTCAGTGGTGATGAGCTTGATGCCGAGAGATTCAAGATTGGAGATGCGATCGCATACTTCATCAACCGAGTCTCCCAATTCTTCTAACCGTCGAATCAGCAGATATTCAGCAGGTTCTGCTTGGCAATCTTTTAACAACTGTTGCAGCTGATCTCGACCTCCCAAATCTTGATAAACCCGATCCACCTCCCAACCCCACACATTCGGATTAGGTGTCGATTCCAACAATGGATCGCTGTACAAATACGCAATAATATTCATTGCACTAAGGCGGCAAGGTGCTTTAGTATACTAAAAACACGATACAAGTCATTTCCTCGCCGGATTGAAAAATCATAGGACATATCGTATTGCGGTGTATCTTGTTTGATCAGCTTCAGAAAAATGAAATGGCTGCCATTTGTGACAAATCCAAAACACGGTTTTTCCTGGTTAGGGTTGCCTAACATATAAGCTAAAGCTTGGGGTATCCCTGCGTCTAGGGATAAGCTACTACGTTTAGACTCAATGACGAATATCCACAAATGGTTTCCTAAAACCAGAACATCAATATCTCCCTTAATAACTTCATCCTCATCTTCGACAAAGATTTCTACTCCTTTTTCTCCGTCTATTTCAAAAGGAGGCTGATAAAAACCTGCCAATTCCAGCAGCGGAGACAGTACCACCATTTTGACGATACTTTCTATCATTTGCTGGCGTTCAATCAAATGAAAAAAATTGCTTTTAATCCGGTCTAAAGTTTGTTTTTCTATCTCCGATAGTTCAGGCAAATCAGCTAACCATTCGGTGAAAAATTTGTCATCATTCACCCGTTGTAAGTCAAATTTATCTATCAGATATCCGATGGTAATTTTACTGGCTTGGAGTGTTTGAACCATATTTTTCTCAGTAGTTATTTGTCATTTTTATACCTGACTCAATTCAATTATATTACCGTCTGGATCTTGGGTGAACAAAGCTGCTCTACCAGAGGCACTCATTTGTATGGGACAGTTGTTATTTATAATCTGCTCTTTAGCAGCATCTAAATTTGCCACAGAAAAAGCTAAGTGTCGGTTGCGACCTAACTTTTGGGAATCCACCATATCTGATGGTATAGAGTCAGCGACAATCAGGTGAATTTGAAACTCTCCGACTTGATACCATGCTCCCGGAAATTTAAGCGTTCTATCTATTTTAGATAATCTCAGTACCTTGCCATAAAAATGTTCTGCTCGTTCCAAGTCAGAAACGAGAATAGCTGCGTGGAGGCATTGGATAATTTGCATAGCTGGTTTGGTTAGAGATAGGCGTAATTTTAATTATGCAGCACGTTAGGGATGCGCGATCGCTCTCAAACCACAGACAACCCAATTTAGCCTAACTCAGTGAATGTCATTCAGAGTTAGCTTGAAGAAATAAGCTAAAATTTCCTAATAGCAATGCAACTATAGCAGTCCGAAATGATTCGTGAAGGCAAGATAGCCGACTTCTGTAATAAGTCGGCTATCTGAAGGGCTGGCTCACAACTTAAATAGGATTGCTATAAATCGCATTCAAATAAAATTATAAAGTCCGAGATTTTATATAAGCCAGCTACTTCAGCGGAATTACCAGAAGGTGATTCAGAACACTAAATTTACGCTTCCAGGCTGAGTCTGGCAAGGTTTTCTGCGGAGGCTCTGCATCCCTCCATAAACCGAAAACAAGTGAGGCGTAAGCCTCGCCAAAAGTGTTGATAACCTGAACTTAGGAACAAGAAATTATCAATTTTTACTTGTTAATTTTTCTATACCGTAACGCTCGATTTCGCTTTGCAAATTCAGCGGCGCAACTATTGCCTGATTTTCAAAGTTTCCCCAATTTTCGCGAGGTATATGCCAGGTAATTTCAAACTCCAAGCCATCAGGATCTTGACCATAGACTGATTTGCTGGCACCGTGATCGCTAGCACCTCGAAAATAACCGTTATTTTTGAGAATTTGAGCAGAGTTTGCTAAATCTTCAATTGTCTTTACTTCCCACGCTAGATGATAAAGTCCAATTGTTCCCTTTGGTGGAGATGGAACATTAAAACCCAAGGCTATTAATCCCAAATCGTGATGATTCGTGGAGCCTTTTACTCGCAGAAAAGCCATCATTCCGTGTAGACGAGATACTTCTTCAAAACCAAAAACTGATTTATAAAACTCAACTGAACGCTCAAATTCGCGCACATAAAGGACTGCATGGTTTAAACCTGTGACAGGAATCATAAAATTAACCTCATTGAAACCTAAAATCTTAACTAACGATTTTTGGATGTATTTGGATACTTAAATTTTAAGAACAGTAAAGATAGTATGTAAAGTATGCACTTTAAAGTAAGCTAGTACCCAAAAAGATACTATGGAAGCCAAAAGCCAGAGTCACGAGAGAAAGACTTGTCCGGCGGAAACTGCTTTAAAAGCGATTAGCGGACGCTGGAAGCTTTTTATTTGGGGAGAACTACTGACAGGAGTTAAACGGTTTGGTGAACTGCAACGATCTTTAGACGGCATTACCCAAAAGATGCTCACGCAGCAGCTGAGAGAAATGGAGGAAGACGGAATTATCCATCGGGAGGTTTATCTGCAAATCCCCCCCAAAGTGGAATATTCCCTAACACCTTTAGGGGAAAGTTTGAAACCGATTATCGATGCTATGCACGAATTCGGAACCCAGTTGTGAAATTACTTGCGGGTGTAGCGGTGCTTAACTCCGATGGGAAAATACTCAGGAGCGCCAGTTGGAGTTAGTGTAATTTGGGGGATTTGGTATTCTGCGGGGACGTAGTTAGCAAATTCGCTGTTAAGGCGTAGTAACTGTTTGAGAATGGAGGATGCGATCGCATCCTGCTTCTGTTCACTTTCTTCCACCCCAGGCGCTAACTCCACCACAACCGACAAAAACCGATTCTTATCTGCATCTTCCTTAACTTGCAATACGAATTTACCTGTCACCCACTCTCGAATAATTGGCTGTTCCAATCCCACCGTCACATTTTCCGGGTAAATATTCGCGCCGAAGTAAGAAACTGTAAAATTAGAGCGCCCGAAAACATAGACAAAAGGTAGAGGATGAATTCCTCTCCCACCTTGTAGCTGCAATATTTCTATAGGATTGAATCCCCACTCTGCCAAGAACTGGAGCATCGCATCATAAGAGATTAAACCCCCCGTATCCAAAATGTTATAGCGCACCAAGGGGATACCGTTATCACCAGAAAACAGCAACGTGGTATCAATAACCTCGAAAAAGCGGCTCAAAGGGTCATACTGTACCAAGGTAGGTAAGCGCGATTCACCGAACAAAGCACGAGACGCATCTGGATTATTTGCTAAAAACCTGCGAATGCAAATACTAAGAGGTGTTTCGTTTCCTAAAACGCCTGCATCTGCTGTTCCATACAGCGAAGCTGAGTCATAGCAGGGATTACGGGAACCAACTCGTTCACCTACAAGACTACGCCATTCTTCACTAAAAACTTCTCCAGCAAAAACCATTTTTATTTGATATTTCTGCCACTCTACACCCCGCGCAATGCCGCTATCAATAACATCCTTAATAAACGGCGGATATCCCAACAGTACAACTTGCTCAAATGCTGAACCAAGTTCCTGCACAACTCGGAATATTTCTTCTTTGTTATTTCCGGGAGTAATAACAGTAATGGGGTAGCCTTTACTGGCAAGATAGCGACAGCAATTTGTTGTGTACATTCCCCCCACCCAAGTTCCCAAAGTAAAGCAAATTACAGCTAAGGTGCGGCGCGTGTCAGCATAAAAGCTATCGTAAAAAATTTGCTCAAAACGTGTAGCAATCTGAAATTCATCGCTCAAAAAGCGCGGCCAAAATGTAGGCTTGCCAGTAGAACCTGATGAAACAGCAATTATATCGCAGGTTTCTAATTGCCCATTCCGGCACAAGTCTGCGAGTGAGTGACGCGACAGGTAATTCTCTTTAGTAATCAGAGGAAGCTTTTGGAAATCCTGGTAACTTTGAATAGATGAAGGATTGACACCCTGTTCTTTCAGAAAAGCTTTGTAAGCGGGTATACTAGCAGCAACATCGTGAAATAATTGCCTAGCAGCAGCTTCTGGAGAAGAAGTGAAATGCTCTTTAAGTAACTCCTGGAAGGGTGTATTTAGGAATGCTTGAAAAGCTGTAATTGCCCGTTGACTTTGTTCTTCCTGCATTGTCGCCTCTCTTTTTTGAAAGTGCTTCGTCTTATAGTGCTGAGCGCTAGTAAGTTGGGTTGAGCCACAGCGAAACCTAACAAATGATCATGTTGTGTTGGGCAATGCTCACCTCAACCCAACCTACTGTCGCTTCTATCCTAATTTGTAGACCTAATTTGTAGAGTAAACCAATGCCTATAATCTTGAAAAACTTGGATTTTGAGAATTTTATCAATCCAGCATTTCAGCCGTTACACGCTACTACTCACTGCCATTTTCTTTGTGAACCTTTGTATTTAAATTTCAGTTTCATCTAACACATGGGGCGGTTCCTGATTTGGTTGGTGAGTTGGAATTTCGATGATAAACTCTGTTCCCTCTCCCGGTGCAGAAATACAGCTCAATTTTCCGCCGTGTTTTTGTACAATAATTGAGTGCGAAATTGATAAGCCTAAACCTGTACCTTTGCCTACTGCTTTTGTCGTAAAGAAGGGGTCAAATAGCCGTTTCCTTACCGATTCTGGCATTCCTGAACCGTTATCATAAATTCGGAGTGAAACTTTGTCTTTTTCTATAACTTCAGTGCGAATACGAATCTGGGGATTGTCAGTGATTTTTCCATTTACAATTGACACCTGACGACTAGCTACTAACTCTTCCAAAGCATCAATTGCATTGCCGATGAGATTCATAAACACCTGATTAAGTGGCCCAGCGTAGCACTCAACAAGGGGTAACTTTCCATATTCTTTGATTACCTGAATACCAGGATGATCTGGACTTGCTCTTAGACGGCTATGCAAAATCATCAGGGTGCTGTCGATGCCTTCGTGAAGATCAACACCTTTCATCATCGCTTCGTCGAGGCGAGAAAAGTTTCGCAAGCTACGCACAATTTCACAAATGCGTTGCGTTCCCACTTTTATTGAAGATAGCATTTTGGGCAAATCTGACCTAATAAAATTGAGGTCGATGGCTTCTATTTCATCCAAAATTTCTGGTGTGGGATTGGGGTATTCTTGCTGATAAAGCGTTACTAAACCCAGTAAATCTTCGGCGTAATCCCAAACATGGGGTAGATTGCCGTGAATAAAGCTAACGGGGTTATTAATTTCATGGGCGACACCAGCAACTAGCTGCCCTAAACTAGACAATTTTTCGGTTTGAATCAGCTGGGATTGTGTCTGCTGAAGTTCCCGCACGGTTTGTTCCAACTGAGTCGCTTGCTGTTTTAATTGGGACTCTGCGTGCTTGCGTTTGGTGATATCATTACAAATGCTAACTAGCCCGATAATCTTGCCAGTTTTGTCTTTAATGGCATCAGCACGAAGCGAAATTGGTACAATGCGATCGCTCTTTGTTTTAATCTCTACTTCCCCCCGCCAAGAGTCACCTTTCATTACCGTAGAAAACACCTCTTGTACTACCAACGAATCGGTGTAAACTATCGCCTGTCCCCCAGCATTGTTTAGTTCATCTACAGTGTATCCAAACAAATTTATAAAAGCATGGTTGTGATAGATGGAAGTGCCATTATTATCGGTCATGGCAATTGCATCACTAGAAGATTCTACGGCTTTTCTCAGTAATAAAAGTGCTTCTTCTGCCTGTTTTTGCGGTGTAATGTCTCTGGCAAAAACTACGACTCCCCCAATATTTCCCTCGTCATCGTGCCAAGGAACTCTATCCAGATTAAGCCAGATATTTTCTCCTGAGTAGGTTTTTATTTTTTCAACTATTCCAATTTTAGACTTTTTAGAATTGATTACTTCTAGGTCGTTTTGATGATATTTTGCTGCTTGAGCAGGATAAATATCATAGGTAGATTTACCTTCGATATCTTCCACTTTCATCCCCATCCATGCGGCAGCAGCTTTATTTATTTTTAAAATTCGGTTTTCTCTATCTTTGAACCAAATCATCACTGGCATGGCATCAAGAATGATTTGTTGATGTTGCTTTTCAGAGGAAGTGCTAATTTGTCTTTTAAGTTGGGCGTAAGCGTTGTTTAATGAACTTATAGTATTATTTAGTTCGGCTGTACGTTCTTCTACTCTGAGTTCTAATTGTTCATTTGCTTTCTCTAGCGCTTCCTGGGCAGCTTTGCGCCGCGAGATGTCTTCGATAGTTGCTATAAAATAGTCTGGTTCCCCAGAAGGTTTTAGCACAAGAGACTGAGATAAATTAATCCAGACAGAAAACCCGCTTTTGTGGATGTAGCGCTTCTCAATCGAGAAGGTCTGAATTTTGCCTGTCAATAGCTGACTTATATATGAAAGATTAATATCAATATCGTCGGGGTGGGTAATATCTGGAAGCGATAAAGTTAGCAATTCCTCATGGCTATAGCCTAAAATATTACAAAACTTTTTGTTAACTCGCAGCCACCCTCCATCTAATGCTATATGGGCAATGCCAACAACAGTTTGCTCAAAGGTAGCATGGAATCTTTGCTCGCTAATCAGTAGCGCTTCCTCTAGTTGCTTGAGGGCAGCTTCGTTAATCAATTTTTTGCTAGATGTATTGATTTGCATTGCTTGTCAGACCTATATGTTTTACTAATACAAGAATTGCCCCCTCTATCTGTTTAAGGCAATACTTTAATTTCTAGTGTGATCGAAAACACATTAGAATGAGTTTGTATCACTGCAATCAATCAGGCGCTAAGCGACGATAGCCCCGCGCTAAAACTGTTTGCCTAAGCCATAAAAATTTTAATTTTATGTACAATTGGAATTTCAATAATAAATTGTGTTCTCTGTCCAACTGCTGAAATACACTTTAAATCACCTTGGTGTTTTTCTACGACAATCTGATAGCTAATAGCTAAACCTAAACCAGTGCCTTTGCCTATCGGTTTCGTGGTAAAAAAGGGGTAAAATAGTTTTTTTTTTACATTTTCAGTCATACCTGAACCATTGTCTGCAATTTTAATAACTGCTAGATCGTCGTCTCGCATCAAAAGTACAGCCTCAAGCAATTTTGGATTTTAAATTTTCGATTTTTAAATTGCTTGCGGGTTTTACCTGTTTTGAGCAACGCCCAATCCAAAATCGGCCATCTAAAATTTGAAATTGGTTGGCTCCAAATTAGCAGCACTGGTGTGAAGACGAGAACGCCACCTACATTGCCAAGCCACCAAGTCCACCAAATCGCTTTATAAGCACTCCAAGGTGCGATGCCACCCAGACACATACTGGTGGTGCCGAAGGTGGCAGCTATTAACCAGATCAGCATCCCTCCAATTAATACAAAGTTAAAAACGCTACTCACCCGATTTAGCAGATTGCTGTACCCGATAAATCGGCGTATTAAAAAAGCACCCAACACGGGTGTCAAGGCATCTCCCACGGCACAGCCACTAGCAACTGCAAACACCACGGCTGGCGATCCGTCGATCGAAGTGCTGACGGCAAGGAACTCCCCCAGCCAGATACCAGGCCAAACGCCATAGCCCAGGCGTAGGATAGGTGCCAAGGCGATACCTGCCGGAGGCCAAACTGGTGTTACGTTTCCAGGGAGGGAAACCAGTAAAAGCCCAAGTTTAGCAGCACTATAGTAGATGACAGCAGCAAACACCACGGCTGTCAACCGTACCGCCGATTTGGGCAATGCAAAAAATTTCATTTTTAATATCTAACGCCACGATATGCCTTGAATTTAGTATTCCCACTGAGGCCGGGGAAAGTGGATTTGAAGAATACAAAGAATTATTTTTAAAGACGGAGCAGTTGGTATATTCTCGGTCAATTTGTTATACCTAACTTGAATCTTCCACAGAATCGCCCCAGGTTAATGATGCCCCTGTATTGCACCAAAGGACACGAGAATCCCACCGATTGCCGCTTTTGTCAGCATTGTGGCGAACCGCTGCCGGAGTTCGCCAGCAATAATATTGTGACGGGGATGATTTTAGGCGATCGCTATCGCATTGTGCGCG
Source organism: Trichocoleus sp. FACHB-90 (assembly GCF_014695505.1). Taxonomy (NCBI): domain Bacteria; kingdom Bacillati; phylum Cyanobacteriota; class Cyanophyceae; order Leptolyngbyales; family Trichocoleusaceae; genus Trichocoleus; species Trichocoleus sp. FACHB-90. The sequence goes on along the minus strand of NZ_JACJOK010000061.1, from coordinate 141,735 downwards.
AACTGGGGCATGGTGGCTTTGGACGCACTTATCTGGCGGAAGACTTGAACCGATTCAATGAACCTTGTGTTTTAAAGGAATTTGCTCCCAAGGTTCAAGGCGCTTATGCTTTGCAGAAAGCTGAAGAACTATTTGAGCGAGAGGCGGGCGTACTCTACAAGCTGCGACATTCGCAAATCCCCAACTTTCGAGAAATGTTTCGGGTAAACCAGCAAAGTAAAGGATATCTGTTTTTAGTACAGGACTATGTGGAGGGTCAAACCTACCGTTCGTTGCTCGATGCTCGAAAATCTCAGGGGTTGCGGTTTAGTGAAGGGGAAGTACGCCAAATTCTACTGCACATTCTGCCAGTGTTGGAGTATATCCACTCGCTGGGGGTGATTCACCGGGATATTTCTCCAGAAAACATGATTTTGCGGAGTTCCGATCAGCTTCCGGTGCTGATTGACTTTGGCGGCGTGAAGGAAGTTGCAGCAACGGTGGAATCGCAGTTTACTTTGGGAAGTGGCAATTCTCCGCCTTTGATCGCTACTCGCTTAGGAAAGCGGGGATACGCTCCTGACGAGCAGATGGACAAGGGATTGGTTTTTCCCAACAGCGATTTGTACGCTTTGGCAGCAAGTTTGTTAGTTTTGCTTACGCTCAAGCAACCCCACGAGATAATTGACAGCGAGACGCTGAAGTGGAACTGGCGGCGGGAAGTTAATCTTAGCCCGATGCTGGGAGATGTTCTGGATAAAATGCTGTCTCGGCGGATAAGCGATCGCTACCAATCTGCCAGAGAAGTTCTCCAAACTCTCTCTGTCAACATACCTTCTACTGAATTTCCTCCTACTCAGCCGCCAGCGCTACCACCGATAGAACCCACACAGGCTGTTTCTCCTCTCTCATACCGCCCCCATCAACCCCCAATCGCCAACCTTCACGCCCAACCCTCCCATCAACAGAAAGGGGAGCCGCTTACTGCGAAACCCCAACCTACAATCCCCAAACGCCAATCCCCGTTTGTCGGCATATTAGGTAAAATTTTGCTGGTGGCGCTGGTGATTACTGGTGCTACTGGACTCGGCTGGTGGGCTGGAAATTTGTGGATACAGTCGATGACTGGTTCCGAGGACAAAGGATCTGATTCCAACTCCTCAGATAATTCCACTGCGCCAACCGATCAGGAAAATCCTTCCCCGCAGTATTCTGCGGCGGAACGCGATCGCAAGCAACAGCTGCGCGATCGTCGCATTAGTTTGGGTGTTGACTACAATTTCTACGTAAACTGGGTAAATGAAACTTTCTGGACGCGAAACCCAGAACAACGGGGAAAAATTCTTGGCAATGGTTCAGAATTTGAGCAATTACGCCTAAGTTGGGATCAAACAGCCGCCCAGTTGCTCGATAAGTTGGAGCAGGCAAACTTGAGCGGTGCGTCGCGCCAGCGCTTGGGAAGCTACCAACCGGAAGATCGCGATCGCTTTAAGGAGCAAGTCAACCAGCTGCGTCTTTCTAGCCGCGCCCTCTACGACCTCGCTGATGTAGTATTTTTCCAGCTATTCCCAGAGCAGCGCGGTAAAGATTTTCTCCAAGAGCCGATTGGTCAAGTATGGCACGCGATAGTTGCCGAGAAAGTCAAGGCCTTGCAGGCTGGAGACGCTTTAGAAACCATTCGCTTCGCTCCTGGCGCGGTTGGGAAACGAGTCAGAGGCACCCTCAAACCCAGAGAAGGCAAAGCCTTCATCGCCAACTTTAACAAAGATCAATTGCTGGCACTCACTTTCACAAATAATCCAAAACTCCGCCTTTCTCTTTATCCTCCAACCACCGCCGTTCCCCCACTGCTGGAAGACTCGACACAAACAACTTGGTCGGGAAAACTTCCTCAATCAGGCTATTACGAATTTGTAGTAATTTCTGAAAATTCTGAACCCGTTGATTATCAACTCGACCTCGGCGTGGAAACCCCTGCGGCAACGCCCTCTACATCTACTGCTCCTCAGTAATCATCTTTTGTCTCATGTCTTTAATTCCACAGGAACCTGCACAACGTCACTTGCCACTGCAAGGTAGCTACAACATCCGCGACATCGGCGGCTATGCTACTCTAGATGGTTGCCACACGCGCTGGCGACAAGTTTTACGGGCAGATAGTCTGCATCGTCTCACCCCAGAAAGCCAGCAAGCACTTATAGATTACGGTGTGCAAACAATTGTTGATTTGCGTCGTGTGTTTGAAGTCAACAATGCTCCCAATGTCTTCTCAGAATCAAAAGTAGTAACTTATCTAAACCTGCCACTATTTGGTAATGAAGTTGTATCTGCTCTGATGCAAGCGAAAACACTGCTAGAACAGTATTGTTTGCTGCTGGATTCCTGTCAGAAACAGATGAAAGTCATTTTTGAGACAATAACAACCAGTTCGTTTCCTATGGTAGTGCATTGCTCAGCTGGGAAAGATCGGACTGGTCTGATCATTGCGTTCTTGCTAAGTATAGCTAACGTGCCAGCAGAGACAATCGCCCAAGATTACGCCTTAAGTGAATCTTACCTGGCCCCGTTGTTTGAAAAAGACCTGGAAGTAGCAAGACGCAATGGCTACGCGCACATATTTGAATGTGAGCATGAAACAATGGTGGACACTTTAAATTACTTGCAAGAAAAGTATGGTGGCGCGATCGCATACTTACATAAAATTGGGATTACGGATGACCAGATTAATCGTTTACGCACAATTATTGTTGATTAATCAGGGAGTATAGCAATTCAAGGATTGGGCGCGATACATCTGTAGGGACATGGCAATGCTATGTCCTTACCAAGGTGGCTGTAACGCCTACAAGTGAGAACTGCTATATTTCTCGTTTTTCTATCGGAAATATTCAGCCTTTTCTTATCTTCCGATAATTGGAGGAGAAACAACGCGACGCAGTGGCGCTTCATTAGCCATTGAATATGCCATGAACAGCATACTTAACCGTTCTGTTTGCGGAAGACTCACTCGATAAATTAGGTTGTCCTGCTGCCACATCACAGAGGAAAATTCATAAGCGGGTTTTTGCTTTGAGCCTTCCAATAGATATCCCTTAATATTGGGTTTTAAGGTGATACGATCGCCTGTAGCTTTATGTTTTTCTAAATCTCGGATAGCATTGGGCGAAGTATTCCTCGCTACAGAAAAACTGCCGAGTAAGCAGGGTTGGGGGCCGCTGATACAGGTAAACAGACTAACTGTTAACCCAGCTGGAGTTTCCGAGGGAAAGACGCGGACAATTAACTTAGAAAAATCTATATCTGGGAAGCCACTAAGTTGAATTTGAGATGGTAAGCGCATTACCAACCCCAACGGCAAGTTGCTTTGAATTTCTTGTAGATGGGGAGTAAATATTTCAGCTGGTCGCGCCTGAACTGGTTTGTTTCCAGACGCTACTACTACGATTCCAGCGATCGCTAGAATCAGACCTGTAAATAATTTGTTAATTTGTAAAACTTGGTAAAGCAATTTTAAAATCTAGCAAACTTTTAAAAGGAACAATAGCAGATGTCATGTACCTTAAGGTAGATTTTCTGCTGCGGAAACAAAAGCAGATGCACAATATCCGTTACTTATGGCTGACTAAAGAAATTTAATTTGCAATTTATGATTACAAGTAAACCTTTGTAAAGTATCTTCAGTCTAAATACACAGCAAGCCTATTTCTAGTTTATCGCCCCATCGGGCGGTCAGCCCGATATTCTCCTGATTGGAACCTCACCGTGCCATTTAATTTTATGTCTGCTGAATTATCTACTAAAAATCAAAAGACACAGCAAGAGGGAAAAAGCAAAAGTCAAAGAATGTTTCTTTTGCCTTTCGCCTTTTTATTATTGCCTTATTTGTCAAGTTGCGGTATTTTACCGCAGCAGCAAGCGGATGCTCAAGCTCCACAACAGCAACAACGGGGAGGAGCCGGAGGGATAACCCCAGTGGATGTAGCGATCGCTCGTACCGACACTCTCCAAGAAGAGATAAAGTTTATCGGCACCACTCGCCCGGTTCGGGAAGTCTCGGTGCAACCCCAAGTAGAAGGACGACTGCTATCTCTCAAAGCGGACGTGGGAGATAGAGTGGCGCAGGGCCAAATTGTTGCCCAGTTGGATGACACAATATTGTTAACCAACGTCAATCAGGCGCAAGCAGAACTTGCAACTCTTCAATCGGAAGTGGCACGCGCCCGAACTCAGGTAGGCAATGCACGGACACAGGTAGAACAGGCAAAAGCTCAATTGCAGCAAGCACAGAGGGACGCGGCTCGACTGGCTGGATTGGCGCGGCAAGGCGCAATCGCTCAGCAACAAGCAGAATTAGCCCAAACAGAGGCTCAAACGGCTCAACAAGCTTTACTCTCTGCTCAGGCACAGGTGAGTACAGAACAGCAAGCAGTCGTAGCGGCTCAAGGGAGAGTTAAGGCGCAACAATCTGTACTGGCTCAAAGTCGCGAACGCCAATCCTATTCAGTATTAACTTCCCCAATTAGCGGCGTTGTCGTTTCCAAAGGGATAGAACCAGGCGATTTGGCGAACCCAGGTAGTGAAATCTTGAAAATTGGAGATTTCAGTCGCGTCACAGTGGTGGTGCCAGTTTCAGAATTAGAACTGTCAAAAATTCGGATTGGGCAATCGGTACGAGTACAGCTAGACGCTTTTGCAAACAGAGAGTTTCTTGGAGAAGTAGTTCGCATTTCCCCCGCAGCGAATGTAGCGGCTCGTCAAATACCAGTGGAAGTCACAATTGCCAACCCTAAAGGCGAGATTAGCAGCGGACTACTTGCACGGGTGAGCTTTTCGTCAACTGCCTCCGAACGGGTATTGGTGCCACAAACTGCCTTGCAAGAGAGACCCGGCGGTAGGGGCGGGGCAAGCTCACCCACAGAGGGTCAGGGGAGCAGAGAGGCTAGAAGCGGTGGTTCCGCAACCGCTCCTGAGCAGGCACGCAATTCAACATCCCAAATCGAAAATCCTAAATCTAGCCAAGCGACAGTATTTGTTTTGGACAGAAACGGGAAACAGCCAACAGTGGAGGCTCGATCGGTGACAGTAGGCGATCGCGCAAATGGAAAAGTCGAAATTCTCTCTGGTTTAAAACCAGGAGAGAGATTCGTAAGCCGTAGTGGTAAGCCGCTAAAAGATGGTGAGCCAGTGCGCTTAAGTGTTCTTTCTGAAACTCAGTAACGGGCAATCGGGATTCACCAATTAGCAATTAGCAATTAGCAATTACCATGTCTGGATTTAGCTTAAGCGCGATCGCCATCCGCCGTCACATCGGCACACTCATGCTCACCATCACTACGTTGGTGCTGGGAGTCTTCTTTCTCTCCCAACTGCAAGTTGATTTGTTGCCGTCTATCACCTATCCCCGGATTGGCGTGCGGCTAGAAGCCCCTGGAATCTCTCCAGAGGTAGCAGTTGACGAAATCACTAAGCCGCTAGAAGAAACTTTGAGCGCCACACAAGGAGTGGTGCAAGTTTACTCCCAAACCCGCGAAGGGCAGGTAAGTTTAGACTTGTACTTTGAACCGGGTGGCAACATTGACCAAGCGCTAAACGATGCCACTGCTGCCTTTAACCGGGGTCGCAGCAGACTCCCCAGTACCATCGAAGATGCCCGCTTATTTAAAGTTGACCCCTCCCAGCTGCCCGTTTACGAAGTTGCGCTGCAATCTGCTTCCTTGGGGGATGCAGATTTACGAGTATTTGCCGATGAAGAATTATCCCGCGAACTCGGTGTAGTCAATGGTGTCGCCGCCGTCGATATTGCGGGTGGTGTGGAAGAACAAGTCCGGGTGCAAATTGACCTGAATCGCTTACAGGCGCTAGGGGTGAGTTTGGTAGACGTGTTAAATGCTTTGGGCGATCGCAACCAGGATATCTCTGGCGGTCGTCTGCAAGGCGCTGACTCCGAACCGCTTACCCGTACCGTCGGACGCTTTCAGAATGCCCAAGAAATTAGCAATCTCTCCTTTGAAGTTGGTTCCCCAACCCCCAGCGCAGTAGGAGCGCAAACCCCCGCGCTTTTACCGCAATCTCGCGTTTATCTAAGAGATTTTGCCGAAGTCATTGATGGGACAGAAGACCAGCGGGTATTTGTCTATCTGAATGGGCAACCAGCGGTAAAACTCAGCATCCAAAAGCAACCGGATGCCAATACTATCGAGGTTGTGGATGCAGTTAAAAAACGGATCGAAGAACTGCGCCAAGCTGGGGTAATTCCCGAAGACATGAAACTGTTAGCAACGCTGGATGAGTCGAAATTTATCAGCAACTCGATCTCCAACGTGACCAGTTCCGGATTGCTGGGTGCAGGGTTAGCAGCGGTGGCGGTGATGCTATTTCTAGGTAGCGCCCGTCAAACTTTAATTATTATCATCGCCATTCCCCTAGCGACTATCGCGGCGATTATCTTAATGCAGCTATTTGGACTTTCCATCAACATTTTCAGCTTAGGTGGTTTGGCGCTGGGTGTGGGGATTGTCGTAGACAACTCTATCGTGATGATGGAGACAATTGCCGAAGGTGCTGGCATGATTCCGGGTCAGGATAGCAAAGCCCGCATGAATAGCCAGCAAGTAATCGATCAAGCAGAACGCAGTGGTCGCGAGGTGGAATCGGCGCTAATTGCCTCTACGACTACTAACTTGGTGTCTGTGCTGCCGTTTTTGCTGATTGGTGGCTTTTTCTCCCTGCTATTTAATGAATTAATTCTTACCATTAGTTTTTCTGTAGCTGCCTCTCTATTGGTGGCGCTGACAGTGGTGCCAGCACTCAGTTCCCGGTTGTTGGCAATCCAGTGGTCGAGTGGCCTAGGTAAGTTTTGGCCTTTGCGGGAATTTAACCGCCGATTTGAGGCAGCGACTGGCAGCTATACCCGCTTTCTGACTGGAGTAGTGCGTTATCGGTTGTTAGTAATCGCCGCTATTATTCTGCTTTTCGGCGGCAGTAGTTTGTGGATGGTCGGTCAAATTCCTCAAGAAATTCTGCCTCGGATTAATACAGGTCAAGCAAATTTGTTTGCCCAGTTTCCTCCTGGAACTAGCGTGGAAACTAACCAAAAAGTGATGAAACTGGTGGACGAAATTCTGGTTAAACAACCAGAAAGCGACTATGTATTTAGCACAGCCGGAGGTTCTCTGTTCGGCAGTACCACCAATGCCAATCCCCTCCGAGCTTCCAGCTCGATTACTCTCAAGCAAGGTACAGATGTCGAGAAGTTTGTCGAAAAAGTCAATCAGGAGTTTAACAAACTTAATTTGGCGGGGATTCGTCTGCGATTGAATCCCGGTCAGGTACGGGGGATTATCCTCAGTAACTCGCCAGTGCGGGGGGCGGATGTGGATATCATCCTCCAGGGAAACGATGAGCAGCGGTTGCAACAAGCGGGGCGGCAAGCGCTGCAAGCCTTGGATGAGCAGGTAAAAAGTGCAACTTTCCGACCTGATGCTGACTCTCGACAACCAGAAGTGCAGATTCGACCAGATTGGGAGCGTGCAGAAGAGTTGGGTTTGACGACGCAAGACATTGGGCAAACGATCCAGACGGCAATCGAGGGGTCAGTCCCGACTCAGTTGCAAAGAGGCGATCGCTTAGTGGATGTGCGCGTACAATTCAATGAAGAATCTGTAGAACGCGCTTCTCAGCTTGCACAAATTCCCTTATTTGTCAATAACAACAGCTTAGTTCGGTTGGGTGATGTCGCGACCATTTCCGAAGGTCAAGCCCCCGGTGAAGTTCAGCGGATTAACCAACGACAGGTTTTTATCATTGCGGGTAGTCTGAGCGAAGGAGCTAACCTCAGCGACGCCCTGACAGAGGTAGACGAGGTACTGGGGAATTTGCGATTACCCGAAGGCGTGAGCGTGATACCCAGTTCGACAGCGGAAACGAATCAGCAGTTGCAAAACTCCTTGACAATTTTAGGAGGTTTAGCTGCTTTCTTGGTTTTCGTCGTTATGGCGGTGCAATACAACTCCTTAATTGACCCCTTGGTAATTATGCTCACGGTGCCCCTGGCTTTAGCAGGCGGCATTCTGGGGCTTTATATCACCCAAACCCCTATCGGTGCTACGGTGCTAGTCGGTGCGGTGCTGCTGGTGGGGATTGTGGTGAACAACGCCATCATCATGGTGGAGTTGGCTAACCAGATTCACGAACAGGAAGGCATCGACCGACAAGCGGCGATTTTAAAAGCGGCTCCCATGCGCCTGAGAGCAATTATGATGACCACCATCACCACGGTTCTTGGCTTGTTTCCTTTGGCGCTGGGAATCGGGGAAGGCTCAGAATTTCTGCAACCGCTAGGCGTTGTGGTGTTTTCCGGTCTATCTCTGGCGACACTGCTAACGTTGTTTATTATTCCCTGCTTCTACGTGCTGCTGCACCAGTTCCCATCTGTGAAATTGCCGCGATTTAGTTTTAAAAAGAAATCTCGCAAGGCTTTTCGAAGCAAGGAACACCCAAGTCCTTCACAAAGCAAAAAGGAACAGATAAAACTTAAATAACCAAGCAATTATCTCGTTCATAATCTCTGACTAGGAACGAGATAATCGTTTTTACAGCGGCTTCCAGTCGGATGAAGTACAGGCTATCTGGAGAGATACCCGACTTCTCCAAGAAGTCGGGTATCTGTGTACCTTACCTTACTCGCCCGAAAAGCGCTGTATAAGTAATGGCGACTACCCAAGGACAGATGGGGATTATGCTAATTTTTATAAAGTTCCTTAATAATCCGAATCTTATGAGCTTGGAGATCCCCGTCTCGATTAAACCCTGGCTTAATTTCATTCACCCAGCTTTAATGTGGGTGCTGCTAGGTGTATCCGTCTATGCCCTGTATTTAGGCGTTAAACTCCGAAAAACTAGATATGCTGAAGGGGAAGCCAAGAAAGAGCTGATCAAAGGCAGATACAATGTCCGGCACTATCAGGTAGGTTCAGTGCTTTTGGGGTTGATGGTAATCGGTACGCTTATCGGTATGGGCGCTACTTACATCAACAATGAAAAACTGTTTTTTGGGCCTCACCTTCTAGCTGGGTTAGGCATGACAGGTATGATTGCGGTTTCAGCTTCCCTGTCTCCCTATATGCAAAAGGGTCACGATTGGGCGCGTTACACTCACATTGTGTTGAATTCTGCTCTCTTGGCGCTGTTTGCCTGGCAAGCTTTCAGTGGTGTGGAAATTTTGCAAAGGATTATTAGCAAGATGTAACCTAGCTAATGGCTAATAGCTAGTTCAAGACCTATTAGCCATTAGCCATTAGCCCTTTTTTCTCGCTTTTTTCGGTAAGGGTAAGCCGAGAGTCGTGTGAAAGTCTTCCTGCACTTTGTGGGTGAGACGGCGGGAAACTTGGCGGACTATTTGCGCGAGTAAGCGATCGCCTGTATTCTGGATCGCAGACTTGGGCAACTTGTAAATAAACTTGGGAAACCGCAGGTAAACTGCTAAATCCAGCTGCCACTGAACGCGGGTGATGGTCAACTCATCTGTCGGTACTTCCACCAATTCCATCACCGCTTTATAGTCAACCTCATAGCCCGGAGCCACGTAATTTGGAATCGGTATCGTCTGGATACGATAAACGCCGCGATCCTGGGGTAGCAGTTCTAAGCCGATTTTTGGCTCTACCTCATAGCCAAAAGCCCCAAAACGCCCTATTACTAGCGAATAGCCGTTTTCTCCCAGCGGTTCGGCTGCCATTGGGTGGGCGCAGCGACAGAACCAACCTTGGTGAGTATCCAGATACTTAGCTACTGTGTGAGCATCGGTATACAGTTCCATGCTGTCTTCAAAGCGAGTGTGAAACCGAGTTGGCTCAATCGTACTGTCAGCTTCTACAACTAAATTGTCTGACTCCATGAAACTTGGTTCTAGATTGCACATTGCTGACTGAATCTCAATCGCTTGACTATCAACAAATTGTGACTGCATCACCTGCTCTCCTGCGATGGTTGCCGTTTCCCTATATAAAGGATTCCCGCAAAGAGTCCAATTGTTTCCATAAATTGCATTTTTTTTCTAAAAGACGACAACGGCTCATAGTTCATACAATTGAAAAGTTGGACTTTACTGCAAAATAAAAATTTTCTCTGTCCAATAAGCATAGCTTGCGAATTTAAAAGTGGACACGTGTAATATACGGAGAAAGCGATGAAAGCATTTGTAGCAGGGGCAACGGGAGAAACTGGTCGCCGGATTGTACAAGAACTGGTGAAGCGAAATATACCTGTTCGGGCGTTAGTACGGAACATGGAAAAAGCTAGAGGAATTCTCCCAGATGCGGCGGAATTAGTAGTCGGAGATGTGTTAAAGCCAGAAACTCTCAGTGTTGCTTTGGGTGATAGTACGGTAGTGTTATGTGCTACTGGTGCCGCACCAGGTTTTGACCCGACTGCACCGTACAAGGTAGACTACGAAGGCACAAAAAATCTAGTAGATGCCGCCAAAGCTAAGGGAATTGAGCAATTTGTACTGGTTTCTTCAATTGGTGCTTCTCAATTTTTCCATCCGCTGAACCTTTTCTGGCTGATTCTCGTCTGGAAGAAGCAAGCTGAGGAGTATATTCAGAAAAGCGGTTTGACTTACACAATTGTGCGTCCAGGCGGTCTGAAGAATGAAGACAGCTCAGACTCGGTGGTAATGTATAACGCAGATACCCTGTCTTTGAGTGGCAGCATTCCCCGTCAGAAAGTGGCGCAGACGTGTGTGGAAGCACTATTTCAACCAGCGGCTAAAAATAAAATTGTGGAAGTCATTGCTAAGCCGGAAGCTTCTCCAAAAAGCTGGGAGCAACTTTTTGCTGAGGTAGCATGATTGAGACGTCACCTAAAAAGCAGAGAACCGCTGCGATCGCTGGCATCATTGGATTGCTATGCTTGCTCTTTTACATAAGGGCTTGCGAAAAACCGCTATCGCGCCTAGTATTAGACCCATCTGGAGGGGCGGACGGGACACAGCCTCTGGTGATGCAGGGCGGCGATCCTTATATTCGCGCTTTGATGCGGACAATTTCTGCCAGCGAAGCAAATGTGGCTCATCCTTACTCAGTGATCTACGGTGGCGATCACGTCCGCGACCTCAGCAATCACCCTCAGCAGTGCGTCACAATTGTTAATGGCCCAAATATGGGAAATTGCTCAACTGCGGCGGGACGCTATCAGATGATCAACACGACTTGGTTTGAGAAGGCTAAGCGCTATCATCCACATCCGTTTGAGTTTATGTTTTGGCAGTCTTATAGCTTTGAGGCGGAATTTCAGGATGCGGTGGTTTATGCTTGGTTGAGCGACGCAGGTGCTTGGGGTGTTAACATTTCTGAGTTACTGCGGCAAGGTAAGATAAATCAGGTTTTGCGGCGGCTTTCTGGCACTTGGACAAGTTTGGGGTATGGAATAGAAAACAATTCCATGAGTAGCAAGTTGCCGAGGATTTATCAGCAAATGCTGAAAGAGGAACTAAAAGCCTCTGGGTGAAAAAAGGCATAAGCAAAAAAACGAAACCAGATTTCTTAGAGGATGTCTGAAAAGTAATAATCGAGACGCTTAGACGGTCGATATCTCCCTTGCATCCCCCTTAAAAAGGGGGACTAAGACTTAATTCTCCCCCCTTTTCTCTAGCGCAGCGGCGCGTTAGGGCGGGGGCTGGGGGGGAGCAAGCTAACTTTTGACACTTCTGGGACATCCTCTTAGGGTGCGTTAGCGCTATTCTTAACGCACCTTTCCCAAAATATTCGGGTTTGAGGCAGTTTTTTTAGTTCTCGTAAATCTCTAAAGGTAATCCATCTGGATCGCTAAAGAAAGTAAACCGCTTGCCAGTAATTTCATCGATTCTAATATCTTCTACTTGTATGTCTTTAGATTTTAAATAGCAAACTGATTCATCTATATTTTCGACAACAAAAGCTAAATGCCTCAATCCGCAAGCTTCCGGGCGACTCACTCGTTGAGGCGGATTAGGAAACGAGAATAATTCTATTTGAGCGCTGCTACCAACTCTTAAATCTAATTTATAAGAATTTCTTTCTTCTCTGAATGTTTCTTTTATAACCGAAAATCCTAAAACTTCTACATAAAATTGTTTTGATTTTTTATAGTCAGAGCAAATGATGGCGACGTGATGAATTCCTGTGGTTTCCATAATTTAATTCCCATAAACTTACGATTTTTGGGTAGCCATTGCCATAGGTTGAGGTAATGAAACCAAAATTACAATGATTTTTAACTTAAAAACAGTCTAACATTTTTAACGAAGTCATTCAGATTTTCAAAATGAACATTATGTCCACAAGTTTTAATGATGTTCAACTTCGCTGATTCACACAGACTAGCCATTTCCGAATTAATATTGATAAATTTCTCATCATATTCCCCAACCAGCAAAAGCAGAGGCGTTTGATTTTCTTTTAACTTCTCCCACAAAGAAGGCTGACATGCACTACTTAAATTACGCAATGACTTAGCCAACTCTATTGGATTATTTTGTAAACGATACTCTACGAGACGCTCAAATTTTGGGTGTTTTTTAAGGGAAGCAAAAAGCGGTTGATTATACCATTTTGATAAAAAAGATGTAAAATTACTTGTTTCTAATTGATGGGCTATTTCAACATCCCCTTGACTTCTTTCCCATTGTTCGTGTTCAGTCTTTAAACCCGGAGATGCCGATTCTAGAACTACTTTATGAAAATATTTAGGAAAATTAAGAGCTAGATACAAAGCTAAACGTCCACCCATCGAATAACCTAATAAAAAACATTTTTGAATGTTTAAACTATCTAGTAGTTTGATTAATGCGTGGGCAGTGTTTGCCATTGTGTAGCAATCATCTCCAGCGATTATTCTAGTTTTTCCATGACCTGGAAGGTCAACGGCGAGACAACAAAATTGGTCAGACAATAAGGATATAACTTGATTAAATTCATTGCTATCTCCCAAAAATCCATGCAAAAAAAGAATCAGCGGCTTATCTGCGCTACCACTGAAAGAATAATGAAATTGATAATTGTCAAAATTCATTTTCTACAAATGCTTTAAGAAAGCCTATTTGATATATAAAAAGTGGTCTTACGAATGCGATCGCATTCTTCCGGATGCAGCAAAGTAGGCGAAGCGTGCGATGAAGGAGATTTCGCGCACTTTCACCTGAACTTAAATAAAAGTCAACCAACCAAAAACTTGTTCAGGTGTTAGTTCCAACTCGACTCCAGTAAGAATTGGCAACTGATTAGCACCTGTAAATAGTTCCACTCGCTGACCCGGAAACACTACTATAATAGTAGCCTCTTCTGGGTCTATTAACCAACCTAACTCGGTGCCGTGTTGCGAACAATGCAACAACTTACTAAACACTTTAGTTTGTCTTTGGTCTGGGGAAAGAATCTCAATTGCCCAATCAGGATGAATTTCAAAGCGGTTAGCAATTCTGCCTGATGGTTCAATGGGGATTCTTTCCCATCGAAATACAGCAATATCAGGGACGATTACATCACCGCCAAAAGTGCAGCGCAATTCTGGGAAAGCATAAGCAATTTTCTGGCTTTTAGCGACTTGATTAATTACTTCGCAGAGTTTACCTTGAAGTAGGCTGTGTTCACCTTGAGGCATCGGCTTCTGAATAATTTCTCCATTGATTAATTCTGATGCAGGCTTAGTTTCTGGAAGTTTTAGAAACTCTTTTAAGGTCAGTTTAGGTTTAATAGCTATGCTCATAAGTCACTTGCTTGCCGCTATGATACTTTTTAGTTTTAGCGCGATCGCTCCTTAATTTGACCCATGACCTCTCCCCTTGTAGGAAACCGCGTAAAATCGTTAGGTTTGTATTCCACTCAACTGCGAACCGCTATAGCAGTTCTATTGATACAAAAAAACCCTGCGAACAGGGTTTTTTGTCAAGTAGATATAGAGAAAAACGCAATGCAGCCGTCACCCTGAGTCGAGATTGATTCTTAAATTAAGGCAGAAATCGATCCAAAGCAGCCTTTAACTCTTCGATCTCAACTTCAATATTGCCTTCTTTGGCAGCACGACCGATACACTCAGTTAAATGCTCATCCAAAATCATCCGCGCCACCCGATCCAAAGCACCCCGCACGGCAGCAACCTGCACGAGGACATCAGGACAGGGGCGGCTTTCCTGTACCATCGTCTTAATGCCCCGAATATGTCCTTCAATCCGAGATAGGCGGTTAATTACTCGTCGCAGTGATTCTTCGCTGTGAACGTGATGATGGGGCGACTCTTCCTCCTCATGAGTATGCGGATGATCCTGAATCGGAAAGGTTTGGTCAAGTTTAGGGTTCGATCCAATCATGTAGAGTCGTCCATAAGGCATCTGTATAACATAATCTAACCTATCTGAGGGTCAGTACCTCTGGTAGTTTAAAGAAATTTGGGATGTAGGGAAAACCGCATCAGCGATCGCGTCTGAGGAAAGCCAATTCAACTGTAAAAATAGCTGTAGGGCTATTTATTGTTGCCGCCTAGACCATCACGAAGCTAAAAATTGATGCTATGCAGTTTCCATTTTCTCAATTTCCACGTCAAATCGCTACCTATGTATTTTCCATCCTTTTAGGAGCTATTCTGACAGCTGGCGTTTATCGCGTCCTGCCATCTCAAGCCGGGGTTGCTCCTAAGAAATTTTCATCATATCAGGAGGCACCGACGCTACTGGCACAAAGCACTATCTCCAGAATTCCCGAAACAGCTGCTGGCAGTTTTGTCACCGCAGCGGTGAATCGGGTCGGTAAAGCTGTAGTAAGGATTGATACCGAGCGTACAGTCAACCGCAACCTCGATCCATTATTTGACGATCCCTTCTTCCGGCGTTTTTTTGGCGAAGAATTGCCAAGAGGCCCTATGCAAGAGCGTCTGCGCGGTCAAGGCTCTGGTTTCATTATTGACAAAAGTGGAATTATCCTAACAAATTCCCATGTGGTGAATCGAGCCGATAAGGTGACTGTGAGACTCAAGGATGGACGTACCTTGGAAGGAAAAGTACAAGGTGCAGATCCGGTGACAGATTTGGCAGTAATTAAGATCAATGACAACAGCGATTTGCCAGTGGCACCACTAGGAGATTCTAACGAGGTGCAAGTAGGAGACTGGGCGATCGCAGTCGGCAATCCTCTAGGATTGGATAATACCGTTACCTTGGGAATTATCAGCACGCTCAAACGCTCCAGCGCCCAAGTCGGTATTCCCGACAAACGGATAGACTTTATTCAAACTGATGCAGCGATTAATCCCGGCAACTC
The DNA here is from genome assembly GCF_014695505.1 of Trichocoleus sp. FACHB-90. Lineage (NCBI taxonomy): Bacteria > Bacillati > Cyanobacteriota > Cyanophyceae > Leptolyngbyales > Trichocoleusaceae > Trichocoleus > Trichocoleus sp. FACHB-90. The sequence goes on along the minus strand of NZ_JACJOK010000061.1, from coordinate 126,466 downwards.
CGGCGGGCCATTGTTAAATCAGCAAGGCGAAGTTATTGGCATCAACACGGCAATTCGCGCCGATGCAATGGGTATTGGCTTTGCGATTCCCATCAATAAGGCTAAAGTAATCTCCAGCGCACTAGCACGCGGGGAAAAAGTTGCCCATCCCTATCTCGGTATCCAGATGGCAACCCTGACACCAGAAGTAGCAGCTGAAAATAACAGCGACCCAAATGCTCCCTTTGAGGTGCCGGAAATCAATGGCATTTTAGTGGTGCGAGTTCTGCCAAATACTCCAGCAGCAGCATCTGGAATGCGTCGGGGGGATGTAATTGTCCAGATTGACGGACAAGCAGTGGAAACCGCCGCTGAGTTACAGCGCATCGTAGATAGTAGCGGCATCGGTCAGATGCTAGAGATGAAAGTGCAACGCGGCAAACAGACTACATCTATCGGCATCCGCACTGGCGAACTGCAAGAACAATCTTAGAAAAGGCAAACTCTTCGGTAAGTTAAAAGGAAAGGGCGCACAATTAGCTTGTGTGCCCTTTCCTTTGCGGGGTACTGTACTGGGGACTGAACAAGACTTATGCCAGTCCCTAGTCCCTTTCTTTAGTCCTCGTCATCCTCGAAGTCGCCATCGTCATCATCATCAACGAGTTCGTCATCATCTAGAACCGGGGACAAGGAAGCGCCGCTTCCCATTCCGTAAGTGGGTCGTTCCTCAAATCCCATTCCGGGATTGTAAGCGCGTGCTGTGCGGTCATCCAGAACCACATCTAGTGCGTCTTCCTCAACATCGAGTCCGGTTGCAAATGCCCCAGTAAAGTCAACCGTCTCGTTGTTTGCTTCCTCAAAGGCGTTGAACCCGGTTCCGGCTGGAATCAGTCGTCCGATGATCACGTTCTCCTTGAGACCGCGCAACCAGTCAGATTTACCTTCGATCGCCGCCTCGGTCAGCACCCGCGTCGTCTCTTGGAAAGATGCCGCAGAGATAAAGCTGTCTGTGTTCAAACTAGCTTTGGTAATCCCCAACAACATTGGAGTGTATTGTGCTGGCGCTCCTCCGGTGATGGCGATCGCTTCGTTGACTTGTTCTATCTGCCGCAACTCCACCAGTTCCCCAGGCAGCATGATCGTGTCCCCACCATCATCCACCCGCACCTTAGAGGTCATCTGCCGTACTATCACCTCAATATGCTTGTCAGAAATATCAATTCCCTGCGATTGATACACCGACTGCACCTCGTCCACCAAGAAGGTCTGGACTTTCTGCAATGCCCCTAGCGCTGCTTCATAGATGCCCATCGTCTCGCGATAATGGTCGAAGAAAATCTCCAGAATCTCGTGCGGGTTCGCAGGGCCATCAGTCAGCGCTTCTGCTGTCTCCACACTCATGCCGTCACCGACAATCATGTTCTGACCAGGGCCTAGCGGGTAGTCAGCTACTACCCCATCCGCCTCGACTACCTTAATATCCTCAGCTTCCTGCTGCGAGCCATAAACCACCTGCGTCGTCCCCGATCGCCGTGTTAAAATACACGCCTCCTTCGGTTTCCGAGCTTCTAGCAGTTCCTCAATCCTGGGCAAACCCTGGATGATATCCCCAGTCTTGGCTCGTTCAAACACCAGCAGCACCAGGTTATCCCCCCGCTGCACCAAATCGCCATCGTCAATGTGCAGCACAGCTCCCGAAGACACTCGGTAAGGACGCGCCAAACGCAAAGTTACTGAATTCTCGGTTACTGAAAGGACTTGACCGGATTCCGGTGTTGGCAGTCCTGGCGCAAGCGGAGTTCCCGACACCAATAGCGATCCGGGCTTTACGGTAGGCTTCGCTCCTGATGTTTCAATCGTTACGCGATCGCTATCCCGAATCAGCAGCACCCGACGAATCGCAGCATCCCCAGGACGAATCCCGCGCACTTCTCCCGCGTCTTTGCACTGAATCTCAGTTCGCGCCACAACCGCCCCCGGCTCTATTTGCTGCCCATCCGTCACCATAATCCGGGTGTGGGTGCTGCCGCTCAAAGGATCTGCCACCGTATCCCGCCGGATCACCAGCGTCTCAGACACCAGCAGTTGTAACCGATACTCGGAATAGTTTTGAGTTTCTCGGCTTAAGCTTTGACTTGAATCTTCTGGCTCAGAACTCCCGCCGGAGTCATCAGTCCTGTCGATTGGCAACAACTCAATATCCGCTGCCAGCAGTTCCAGCCCCGCTATAGACGCAGGTTTCAAACCCGCCCCTTCCGCTGAGCTATCTTGCTCGCCTCCAGCGCCAATTTCCAGCACCAACTGTGTCCGCAACAGTTCCAGCGCTTCTTTTGACTTCACCCGCTCCCCATCTTTATATGGCAGCCGCTGCACCGCGCGCAGCTCAATGGTATATCGTCCTTTGCTGGAAAGCGATGCTTGGGAAGGTACGCTTGGTTCATCGGGTACTTGGAACTCTACGACCGGACGCAGCAACAATGCTGGGCCCTCTGGAGTCTCCACAAATTCAACGTACCGCAGTTCGTTTGTCACCAGCCCAGGAACTATTTCCTGTCCCGGATAAAACAGAGTTGCGTCTTTCCCCATCACTGCCTCTGGGTCGTCCACTAGATGCAGATCCCCAGGCTTAATCACAATCTCCCGCAGAATATCATTTTTCTGCGTCACTTCCACTAGACCCGAAGTCTGACAGAAGATATCTTTGACTACCTCAGTCCCGACTTCTACATATTGAGCGTCCTCAACCTGTAACAAGGAAATATCCTTATTCACCTCGTGGGACTCTTCCGGTATCCACAGCAGCGTCCCGCCTTTGATGACTTCGTACCCCAGTTTGGCTTTTGCTTTTTTGGCAACTTCCACCCCGGCGTATTTAATAATTCCCCCGGTGGTGGTGCGATAGCGGTCGTCTATCAACTCCGCAACCACCGCGTGATTCTGCACCTTCGTCCCTGGTGCCGCCTTCAACTGAAAGCGCTGCGACTCGCCAGTGTAAATCGTGTAGTGGTCTCGCCCAGCGGTCGTTTCTGACCGCACCCGCGCTTGGTCTAGCAGTACAGAAGCCGTGATGATTTCAATCTCTCGACCCCTAGAACTTCCAGTCTCCGCCTTCAGGCGCACCACTCCTCCATGCTCACTCACCAATTTGGTTTCCGCTAGCACGTCTTGGTGATCCACCATCGTACCATTCTGGACTACTGCTTCTGCCCCAGGCGGCAAGTTGTAAACTTCCCCTGAGAGAATCCACAACAAACCACCCCGCGCTGCAATTCGGGTGGTGTTCCCTTGACGGTCGGTTTTCTCTTCTGGCAGCAATCCTTCAAATTTCACTTCTCCCGCCAAGTCGGTTGTTACGTCCTTGGCAGCTTTTTCCGTGTGTGCCTTGGTCGGGGCAACAATTGCTACCTCTGCCAATAGCACTCCCTCGGTTACTGTGTCTCCAGTATTGCAGTATAGGGTTGAAGCCTGAGTCAGAGGAATTGTCGTTGCTTCCCCTCCGGAAGCAGGTTCCAATACCAATGCGCCATTGTTAGATTCCACCAACAGAGCATCTTCCCCGTGCCGAGTTCTTAAGGGGCGTGTCCGCATCCCCCGGCTGAAACGCACCTTTCCATCAAAGGGCGCTCTCACTTGTCTGGCAACCTCTCCGGTGAATACTCCTCCGGTGTGGAACGTCCGCATCGTCAGCTGGGTTCCCGGTTCCCCGATACTCTGGGCGGCAATAATCCCGACTGCTTCTCCCAAATCTACTGGGTGTCCGTGGGCCAAACTCCATCCGTAACAAGACTGACAGACGGATCTCGCGGCTTCGCAAGTCAGAGGCGATCGCACGATCACTTCTTCTACCCCAGATGCAGCCACTGCTTGTGCCAATTCTTCTGACAACGGCTGATTTCTCGTCATCACCACTTCTCCAGTGGTGGGGTGAATCACATCCTCTGCCAAAACTCGGCCCAAAAGACGGTCGCCCAGTGGAATCAAAACGCGATCGCCCGAAGTCATTGCCGTAACCTTCACCCCCCTTGGGGTGCCACAGTCCACTTCCCGCACAATCACATCCTGGGACACATCCACCAAGCGTCGGGTCAGATATCCAGAATCCGCCGTCCGCAAAGCAGTATCCACCAATCCCTTCCGCGCTCCATAAGAAGAGATGATGTATTCCGTCACCGTCAGACCTTCCCGGAAATTGGTCTTAATCGGCAAGTCAATAATTTCCCCTTGGGGGTCTGCCATCAAACCACGCATCCCCACCAGCTGGCGCACCTGGGAAATATTTCCCCGCGCCCCAGAAAACGCCATCATATACACGGAGTTCAAGGGGTCTTTCTTCCGGAAGTTGCGAACCACCTCATCTTTTAGTGACTCAGAGGTGCTGTTCCAGGTGTCAATTACCTTTTGGAAACGCTCTACTTCCGTAATTTCTCCCCGCGCATAGCGGGACTCTGTAGCGCGAATTTCCGTCTCAGCCGCTTCCAGCAGATCCCGCTTGGAATCCGGTACCTGCAAGTCATCCACGCTTATAGAAACACCCGCTTTGGTCGCGTAATGGAAGCCTAAATCTTTCAGCCGATCTGCCATTTGTGATGTCCGGGCTGACCCATAGTTGGTAAACGCCCAGGCAACCAGCTTCTTCAGCTGCCCTTTATCAACCATTCGGTTGTGAAAAATATTTTTGATTTCAGGTTGCTCTGCCATTTTTGAATTTTAGTTTATGGATTTTGCAGAGGTTGGAGTTTCTCCGCCTCTGATGATTAAGCCAGCGCAAAGACTTCGGATTTTGGATTAAAAAGTTACTCAGTTTCCCTTACAATTTCTTACTTCCTGGTGAGCAACCCCAATCCAAAATCCAAAATCTACTTAGCCTGCTAAGGCTTCTTGAACCGTCTTGTTGTAGATAATCCGCCCAGGCGTAGTCCGAATGTATTGAGTCAAAACATTCCCTTGCTTATCTTCACGAAGGCGGCGGAACTTGTAGGTTTTCCACACCGTGCCATCAGCCAAGGTTTCCACCTTTTCCGGCTCCAAATCCGGTTTATCATTTTCTACCACACCGTCAAAGCGTACCCAGATGTAGGCGTGCAAATCCACTGCCGACTGCTCATAGGCTAAGAGGGCATCATTCAAGCTGGCAAAGTAACATCCCGCCCCCTTGGTTGCTGCCGGGTTTTCCGCCGTCAGGTAATAACAGCCCAACACCATGTCTTGACTCGGCGTCACAATCGGTCGTCCAGTCGCTGGTGAGAGAATGTTATTAGATGCCAGCATCAGTAACCGCGCCTCTGCCTGAGCTTCCAGAGAAAGCGGCACGTGAACCGCCATTTGGTCGCCGTCAAAGTCCGCGTTAAACGCCGGACATACCAGCGGGTGCAGTTGAATAGCTCGACCCTCTACTAGAATCGGCTCAAAAGCTTGAATTCCCAGACGGTGCAGCGTTGGTGCGCGGTTCAGTAACACTGGGTGTCCCGCAATCACGTCTTCCAGCACATCCCATATAGCAGCATCGGATCGCTGAATCAGCTTTTTAGCGGCCTTGATATTATTCACCAAGCCGCCGCGAATCAGTCGATGAATCACAAACGGTTGGAACAGCTCAATCGCCATTTCTCGTGGCAAACCGCACTGGTGAATTTTCAGCTTTGGCCCCACCACAATCACGGAACGTCCGGAGTAATCTACCCGCTTACCCAACAAGTTTTGACGGAAGCGTCCTTGCTTACCCTCAATAATGTCCGATAAAGACTTCAGAGGTCGGTTATTCGCTCCTACCACCGTGCGTCCCCGACGACCATTGTCAATCAGAGCATCTACCGCTTCTTGCAACATCCGCTTTTCGTTGCGGACAATGATTTCTGGTGCCAAAATTTCCTGCAACCGGGCTAGACGATTGTTGCGGTTAATCACCCGCCGATACAGGTCATTCAAGTCAGAAGTAGCAAACCTGCCCCCGTCCAGCTGCACCATTGGGCGCAAATCTGGCGGAATCACCGGAATCATTGTCAACACCATCCACTCTGGTTTTGATCCCGTAGCGATGAAGTTGTCAATCACCCGCAGGCGCTTAATCAGCTTTGCCCGCTTTTGACCTTTGGCTTGCTCAATTTCCTTTCTTTGGGACTCCGCCTCTGCTTCTAAGTTAATGTCCTGCAAGAGACGTTGCAGCGCTTCTGCTCCGATTCCCACCTCCACACCTTGCAAGGTAGAATCTTCGCTATACAGCTGCTCCTCAATTTCCAACCATTGGTCTTCTGTGAGCAACTGCTTGTAAGTCAGATTATCTGCATTGCCAGGGCTAAGCACCACATAGGCATTGAAATAGACAATCTGCTCCACATCCCGCAGCGGCATATCCAGCAGAATTGACATATAGCTGGGAATACCTTTGAGATACCAGACGTGTGCCACGGGAGCGGCTAGTTTTATATAGCCCATGCGATGACGGCGCACTCGCGATTCCGTCACTTCCACACCGCAGCGTTCGCAGACAATCCCTCTGTGACGCACCCGCTTGTATTTGCCGCAGTGACACTCCCAGTCTTTTGCTGGGCCAAAGATGCGCTCGCAGAAGAGACCATCCATCTCTGGTTTGAGCGTCCGATAATTGATTGTTTCGGGTTTCGTAACTTCACCTACTGCTTGGCCATTAGGTAGAGTTCTTTGTCCCCATTCCTGAATTCGCTTTGGCGATGCCAGAGCAATTTTTACGTAATCAAACCGCTGTTCTAGCTGATTTCTCATACTAAAGAAGTCAAAAGTAAAAAGTTAAAAGGCAAAAAAGAAAAGTCAAAAGTTAAAAGGCAAAAGGCAAAAAATCAAGAAAAAGGAAATATTTTTTCTTTTTTTACCTTTTACCTTTTACCTTTTTTACACTTCGTCTTCTTCTAGCTCTTCGCGGGTCAGAGATTCATAAGTCGGTCGCGTTGGTGTCCGCCGATTCGACACATCCGCCATCAAGTCCACCTCAACGTGGCCCGTGGTTCCGTCTTCCGTAGTCTCTACTTTGTGGACGGCGATATCTAAACACAGAGATTGCAGCTCTCGCATCAGCACTTTGAAAGATTCGGGCGTTCCTGGTCGCGGTATTGCCTTACCCTTAACGATCGCATTCAGCGCCTCATTCCGCCCCTGCATATCGTCAGATTTCACAGTCAGCAACTCCTGCAAGATGTAAGCTGCGCCAAATGCCTCCAGCGCCCACACTTCCATTTCGCCAAATCGCTGTCCTCCTTGTTGCGCCTTCCCTCCCAAGGGTTGCTGCGTCACCAACGAGTACGGCCCTGTGGAACGAGCGTGGATCTTGTCGTCCACCAGGTGAACTAGCTTCAACATATAAGCTTTGCCCACCGTTATCGGACGGTCGAATGGCTCTCCAGTCCGCCCATCAAATACCTGAATCTTCCCGGCATTCAAGTCGTTGGTAAACAGCCAATCTTTCCCCGTCTTCTTCTTCCCTTCCTCCAGCTTCCCGTGTACCGACTCCCGGCTCTTCTCTGCTCCGTGCATCTCGTCAAAGGGTGTCACCTTGAAGCGCACTCCCAGGTTCTCGCCAGCCCATCCCAGCAAGCACTCAAACACCTGCCCCACATTCATCCGGCTCGGTACGCCCAAGGGGTTCAGCACGATGTCCACAGGCGTTCCATCCGGCAGGTAAGGCATATCTTCCCCAGGTAGGATGCGGGAAATAATTCCTTTATTCCCGTGCCGTCCCGCCATCTTGTCGCCTACCTGAATCTTCCGCTTCTGCGCCACATAAACGCGCACCACCATGTTCGCCCCAGGCGGCAGTTCGTCACCTTGCTCTCTGGTGAAAACTCGCACGTCCACCACGCGGCCTTTCTCTCCGTTCGGCACCCGCAGCGAGTTGTCCCGCACATCCCGCGCCTTTTCTCCGAAGATTGCCCGCAGCAGCTTCTCTTCTGGCGGCTGGTCAGATTCCCCTTTGGGTGTCACCTTCCCTACCAGAATATCCCCTGCTTCCACCCAGGCACCAATCCGGATAATCCCGGTTTCGTCAAGTTGCCGCAGCGAATCTTCCCCGACGTTGGGAATCTCCCGCGTAATCTCCTCCGGGCCCAGCTTGGTTTGCCGCGCTTCTATCTCGTACTTCTCAATGTGTATAGAAGTATACACATCGTCATAAACTAGACGTTCGCTAATCAAGATAGCATCTTCGTAGTTATACCCTTCCCAAGGCATATAAGCCACCAAGATGTTCTGCCCCAGAGCGAGTTCTCCGCCCTCAGTAGCGCTTCCGTCTGCCATCACCTGTCCGGCAACTACGTGATCGCCTTCATACACCAGGGGTCGCTGATTCAGACACGTATCCTGGTTAGAACGCTGATACTTCTGTAACTCATACAGAGTCTCCGGCCCAGTCGGTTCGGAGTTTCCATCCAGCGCTCTTACCTTGATCTTCGTCGCATCCACATAAGTAACTTCCCCTTCATCGCGACACACGATCACCATCCCAGAGTCCCGGGCTGCCTGCGCCTCCAAACCAGTCCCCACTAAAGGACGCTCTGGTTGCAACAAAGGCACCGCCTGCCGCTGCATGTTCGACCCCATCAAAGCCCGGTTCGCATCATCGTGTTCCAAAAACGGAATCAACGAAGTCGCCACAGAAATAATCTGCACCGGAGACACTGCCACATAGTCCACCTGATCCGGCGTTGTGGTAGTGAATTCCTGACGATAGCGCACTGGCACTAATTCGCCCTGAATCATCTCCTGCTCGTTCACCGGAATATCCCCCGGTGCCACTCGCAAATCATCCTCCTCATCCGCCGTCATGTACTGGGGGGCAATTTCCTTCATCACCCGCCCCTTATCACACTTCCAGAAGGGTGTCTCGATAAACCCATAGGCATTCACCCGCGCATGAGTCGCCAAAGAACCAATCAGTCCTGCATTCGGGCCTTCTGGTGTCTCAATCGGGCAAATCCGTCCGTAGTGACTGGGGTGAATATCCCGCACTGCAAAACCAGCCCGTTCCCGCGTCAGTCCCCCAGGGCCAAGCGCCGAGAGTCTCCGCTTGTGGGTCAGCTCCGCCAATGGATTCGTCTGATCCATAAACTGCGACAACTGCGACGAGCCAAAAAATTCCTTAATCGCCGCCACCAAAGGCTTCGGGTTTACCAAAGATGCCGGAGTCAAGGTAGCCGCATCGCTTACCGTCATCCGCTCCCGGATAATCCGCTCTAAACGGTTTAACCCCACCCGTACCTGGTTCTGCAACAGTTCGCCCACCGAGCGCACCCGCCGATTTCCCAAGTGGTCAATATCATCCGTCTGACCGATGTCAAATTCCAGATTTATCAAATAGTCTACCGCCGCCAAAATATCCGTGGCAGTAAGCACCCGCATTGTATCTGGCACAGACAGGCGCAACTTCTTATTCAGCTTATAGCGTCCCACTCGACCCAAGTCATACCGCTTCGGGTCAAAAAAGCGCGACTCCAATAGCTGCTGTCCCCCGGACACGGTGGGTGGTTCGCCCGGACGCAGCTTGCGATAAAGTTCCATCAGAGCTTCTTCTTCGGAGAATTGCCCTTCTTTCTCAATCGTTTTCTGGAAATATTCCGGGTGGCGCAAGGCATCGAAAATTTCCGAGTCAGAAAGTCCCAGCGATTTCAGCAATACCTGCGCTGAGAGTTTGCGGGTTTTGTCAATTCGCACCCACACCAGGTCATTTTTATCTGTCTCAAATTTCAGCCACGCCCCCCGGTTGGGAATCAAGGAAGCTGAGTAGGTGCGGCGACCGTTTTTGTCTGTCTCTGATTTGTAATAAACTCCGGGAGAGCGGACAATCTGGTTAACAATAACTCGCTCAGCACCGTTGATAATAAAGGTGCCTCGGTCTGTCATCAAAGGCAAATCGCCGATGAAAACATCTTGTTCCTTGATGGTTCCATCTTCTTTATTAATCAGCCTGGTGGGGACGTACATCTGCACTGCGTAGCTGGCATCCCGCCGCTTCGCCTCGTCCACATCGTACTTGGGCCGCTTGAGTTTGTAGTTTTTGCCCAAGAAATGCAGCTCTAGTTTGCCTGTATAGTCGGTGATAGGACTAAAGGAGTCGAGTTCCTCAATCAGACCTTCTTCCAAAAACCAGCGGAAGCTGGCTCTTTGGATTTCAACCAGGTCTGGCAACATATAAGCGGCGGTGGTTTCGGTCTGACTATTCATGCGTTTCCTCTCTCTAACAATTCGGGCCTCAGCAATCTTGGAGAACAGGGCTATGGCTTTTTGCCCATACGGAGCGTAGGTTGTATGGGCGGATGAGAAAAGCTTCCATACAGGAACTTCTTGTTTTTGGCGGGAGCCTTATTTTTTCTGGCTTCATGCTGCATCCTGCCAAATATGACGGGGTATGGAATCTCTCTCTAACACAAGGACGAGCGATTCGCAATAATATCCTGAGACGTTAACTACCGCTGTTGGCAGTACCGCAACGTCTCAGGAATGTCTTAAAGGAAAGCTCAAAGAAAATATTTAGTGCTTATTTACCTGATATAAGGACGGTGTAGGGCTTGCGGTTGAAGTGTCTTCATTACGCTGAGGATGCGATCGCACTTTTACTGAAAGAATTTTGGTCATAGCCGGTCTATTAAATATTATGACGCAGATTTAGTTTTTTGGTTGACATTTTACTGCTAACTAGGTTAATAATTCTAAGTTAACAGGAACAGGAACAGGCAACCGGAAATTCTCAATTTTCCTGTGATGTGTGTCTTTTACCTTCCTGAGTCATCAGGAAGGCGAAACAGTTTACAAGCATTTTCGGTGGTTTGGGCTGCTATAGTCTCGATAGAGACACCCCGAAGCGAGGCTAGACATTCTGCCACATAACGAACATAGGCAGGCTCGTTGCGTTTGCCACGCTTGGGAACTGGTGCGAGGAAGGGGCAGTCGGTTTCAATCAGGAGGCGATCGCTTGGGATAATTTTCGCCGATTCCTGAATCTGTGTGGCATTTTTAAATGTCACGATTCCGCTGAGGCTTATATAAAAACCCAAATCCAAAAACCATTGCGATTCTTCTGGTGTGCCTCCCCAGCAGTGCATAACACCCCGCACGGGAGCAATGCCTTTCCATAAATCTTGCAATAGTTCTCGCATCGCGACGGCGGCATCGCGGCAGTGGATAATTACAGGCAAATCTAGTTGATGGGCCAACAATAGCTGCGCCTCAAATACCATTTTTTGCTGCGCCCAATCTTGGGCTTTGTAAAAATCTAGCCCAGTTTCGCCAATTGCTACAACTCTGCTGTCAGAAATCGCCAGCGACCGAATTCCTTCGGCAGTCTCTGATGTCCACTTTTCGGCATCTAGGGGATGTAACCCCACGGCGAAGTGTAGTTCGGGAAAGCGGTTCGCTAGCATTTGAATACTAGCAAACTCAGCAGGCTCGACGCACGAATGCACCAGCCGAACCACCCCCGCTTCCCGCCAGCGCTCTTGTAGTGCCTCCAGATCCGACTGGAAAACATCAAAGTTTATATGAACGTGGCTGTCGATCAACTGCATACGTTGAGTCATTAGTTATTGATCGTTAGTCGTTAGCCATTGGTTAAGGCTAAGGACACAAGCGGGATGCCTGTGTTATGAACTAAGGACTAATGACAACTGACAACAAGCTCTTGAGAGCTAAGAATCAGCCGTATCCTCAGTCGTCGCTGAATCTGATGTTGTTCCCGCTTCGGTTTGGGGAAGTGTCCGTTTGAGAGCTTTGGCAAGACGGGATTTTTTCCGAGAGCCGTTGTTGGTATGCAACACTCCCCGCTTTACCGCTTTGTCAATTTTGCTGTAAGCCGCTGACATCCGACTCTCAACCTCTTGCAGTAATTCCGGAGACGGATTGGCTGCGTAGGTTTGAACGGCACTCATGTAATTCTTCATCAGCGTCTTCACAGCTGATTTGTAGGTCTTATTACGCACACGGTTGCGTTCGGCTATTTGGACTCGCTTGAGAGCTGACTTAGTATTGGCCACAGTCTTGAGGGAAATTTTAGTACAGGTAAGAAAGATAACTAGATAGATTAATATAGCATCTCTCTAAATAGTATAGCGATCCCTGGAAAAATCCAGTTAAGCTATAGAAACGAGTAAAGGCGAATCGCTGGATCGTCTGAATTGATGAGAATGCTGTTTGACCTGAACTCGTGCGGGTAATTCCTAGATGGTGATTCCGACTCCATGCTGCGAATCATTACTCAGGTAGCTGAGGCAAAAACTGAACTGCGGCGTATTTGCGATCGCACACACGACGATCAGATTGTCCACAAAGAGGCAACTGTTCGGGAAGTCTTACAGGCTGTGAAACGGCAAGGCGACAAAGCCCTGCTGCACTACACGGCTGAATTTGACGGGCAAAGTTTTACGGCTGAACAACTGCGCGTCAGTGGCTCAGAACTGGATGCTGCTTATCAGCAGGTGTCCAAAGAGTTACTAGACGCGATTGGCCTGGCACGTCAACAGATAGAAGCGTTCCACCGACAGCGCATCCCGAAATCTTGGGTGCAATTCGGGGAGGATGAAATAGTCCTAGGGAAGCGCTACACGCCTGTAGACAAAGCCGGACTTTACGTTCCTGGTGGTAGGGCAAGCTATCCCAGTACGGTGTTGATGAACGCCATTCCAGCCAAGGTGGCTGGTGTCCCTCGAATTGTGATGGTGACACCACCAGGGCAAGGGAAAACCATTAACGCGGCGGTGCTGGTGGCTGCTCAGGAAGCAGGCGTACAGGAAATTTATCGGGTAGGGGGCGCACAAGCGATCGCGGCTTTGGCCTATGGGACTGAAACTATCCCAAAGGTAGATGTCATTACAGGCCCCGGTAATATATATGTCACCTTGGCGAAAAAACTCGTGTATGGCACAGTGGGGATTGACTCCCTGGCTGGCCCTTCGGAGGTGCTGGTGATTGCCGATGGTGCCGCCAACCCGGTATACGTAGCGGCAGATATGTTGGCACAGGCAGAACACGACCCGATGGCAGCGGCAATTCTGGTGACAACGGATGCAGGGCTGGCGAAGAAAGTACAGTTAGAGGTAGAGCGACAGCTGGAGAATCATCCGCGACGGCTACTGACAGAGAAAGCGATCGCGCACTACGGCTTAATTGTTGTAGTTGACTCCTTGAATGTTGCCGCAGAACTCTCCAATGAGTTCGCCCCGGAACACCTAGAGCTTGAGGTGCAAGAACCTTGGGAAATACTCGAAAAAATTCGCCACGCTGGTGCTATATTCCTAGGTAACTCAACGCCGGAAGCGGTAGGAGATTATTTGGCAGGGCCTAATCACACCTTGCCCACCTCTGGCGCCGCACGATACGCCTCAGCGCTGGGAGTAGAAACCTTTATGAAACACTCCAGCCTGATACAATACTCTCCTACAGCGCTCCAGAAGGTTAGCAACGCTATTCAGATTCTCGCTCAAGCTGAGGGTCTGCCTTCCCACGCTGACTCGGTGCGACTGCGAACACAGAAGCCGACTGATGAGTAAGGAGATTTTTGGGTGCTAAAAACTATTCTGGTGGCTTTGGATGGTTCAGAACTTTCGGAGCGAGTGATTGAGTCTTTGAAAGAACTGCAAATACAGCCAGCGACCAAAATTATCCTCTCTCATGTCATTCCTTCGTCTGAGTCTGAGGTAGAAATTGCCGTTGACCGTCCGCAGACGTGTTCTGAGGATTTACCCTATCGGCAGATTGAAAAGCAGCTGCAATCTTATCAGGTTGACCTAAGCTGCGACAGCGAGCTAGAAATTGTCACTGGCGATCCCGCTGAAGAAATTATTCGCCTTGCTAATATCTATCAGGTTGATTTGATTGTGATTGGCAGTCGTGGTTTAACTGGGTTAAAGCGAATTTTAGAAGGTTCTGTTAGTAGCCAAGTTGTTACAGATGCCCCGTGTTCTGTGCTGGTGGTAAAGCCGGGATAACAGTTAAAAGAAGCCCTGGCGACTAAAGTCGCGGCTAAACAGACAAAACCTGCGTAGGCAGGTTTTAGAATTGTTGATTACTCTTAGCGTGGTAGGGACGGGTTTCAAACCCGTCCCTACGTTTTTGTAATCGTGAATTCTATTCGCAGGGTGTATTAGACGCAGATTAGGAAAAAGATTCAGGCTCAGGGTCTAGATTTTGAAACTCCGAATGGTTCTTGATGTCAGTCTTACTTTCTGGTTTTTCGTCAGTTGAATTTGAGTTATTCCGTTCTATTTCCGTTGGGAAGAATTGCTCTAAGCCAGGGATTACATACTGAAAGCAGTCCATAAATTTGCCTCTTTAACTTAGTTTGGAGTGCTGGATTTAGCATTAAATTCATGCTAAGAGGAACTTTTTATAATTCCTAGTCCCTAATAACTTCTAGTAAACTAGAAGAATTCTTCTAGTTGAGATTGGCTGAGTAATAGGTTAAGTTCGTAATCAAGAAGCTGAGAACCTGTCGAGACTGCGATCGCGTTATGAAATTATGGGATGGTTGGGATAATTTTCTAAAAGTGATGGCTTCTGACCACCAGCTAACTGTGGATCAACAAGCGGTTTTCTTGGTCAGATTTGCTCGGCAGAACATCCATAAGAAAAATCAGGATGTTGCAGATGAAGTTATAGGAGGTGAACCTGAGAAAGCTCTTCAGTCCTATGACAAGTATATGAAGGAGATATTCGGTAAGCTTTCACAGAGTTTTCCTGAAGTTAACTCCGAGTACAAAGGCAAGGTTAAGAGAGTGCAAGCTTGCCTGGAAAAAGTGTATTTAGAACAACAGCAAAACAAAGATTCTGAGACTGGTAGCGCAATCGCGTCTCATGACTGGAGACAAATTTGCCGCGATATGCTGGAGTCTCAGAAACTAAACATCAGGCGACAAGCTACCGAGGTAGTTTCTAAAGCATTTTATGTAGAGCTGGGATTAGTTGAGCGCAAACACCAACCCAGACGTAGCGACGATTCCTCTGTTTCACCAGAGCAAGGATCGGGTTTTTTCCAGCTACATGAGGAAGAAATCACCCAAACTTATGAGCATGAAGAGTTTCTAGAGCAAGTTATTACGCAGGGACAAAGCAAAAAGAGCCAAGGGAGACGCATCGCCATCATTGGCGAACCGGGAGCCGGGAAAACTACTCTGCTAGAAGCGATCGCATTCTCTCCAAAAACACCAGGTTTCCCAATTTGGGTGTCTCTGGGTAGTTTGAGAGATAAAAGTTTAGAAGAATACCTGCGTCAGAAGTGGCTAAAAGACGCGCTTAAAACTTCAGATGTCTCGGAACAGCAGAAAGAACTAGAAAATCTGTTCAAAAGTGGTGAAGTGTTGCTGCTGTTGGATGGAGTGGACGAAATGCCAGCATCTTCACCCGTCGAAGCTTTAGCCAAACTCAGGGAAGAAGTCACAGGCTGGGTTGCTGATGCGCGAACTGTGCTGACTTGTCGGCAAAATGTCTGGGATGCAAGTGTTAATGCTTTACCGGGTTTTGATACTTATCGCACCTTAGACTTTAGCTATGGGGAAAGCAATAAACCAGATCAGGTGAGACAATTTATCTGCGAGTGGTTCTCCATAGCTGAAAAACCAGAACTAGGGGAACCGTTACGGGAAAAGCTAGACGAAGACAGACATCAGCGCATCCGAGATTTAGTCAAAAACCCACTGCGGTTGTCGTTACTGTGCCAAAGTTGGTATTTTCGCCAAGGCGATTTACCAGAAACTAAAGCCACGCTTTACGAACAATTTACAGAAGCTTTTTATGAGTGGAAAGAAGAACTACACTCTACAACTTTGACAGAGCGAGAGAAGTTAAATGAGGCGCTAGGATTGTTGGCACGGGAAGCAATTGATAAAGAAAAATCACGGTTTGCGATCCGAGAAAGTTTTGCTCTCAAGGTCATGGGGGAAGACCTTTTTAAGTTAGCAACTGAAAAGCTGAATTGGTTGGTGGAAGTATACAAGGATACAGACACAGGTAAACCTGTCTATGCCTTCTTTCATCCCACGTTTCAAGAATATTTTGCAGCTTGTACGATTCCACATTGGGATTATTTCCTAAACCATGTCCCCCATAATCCAGCTCAGGGAACTTATCTCATTTTTGAGCCGCAGTGGAAAGAAGTATTTTTGCTGTGGCTGGGACGAAAAGAGATACCAAAAGAGCAAAAAGAGAAGTTGATCAAGGTATTGGTGAAGTTCGAGGATGGATGTAAAAATTTTTATCGGTATCGAGCGTATTTTCTCGCAGCAGCAGGGATTGCAGAGTTTAGAGAGTGCAGATGGGCTGATGACATTGTGGCGCAGATTGTAGGGTGGGGTTTTGGTTATTTCAATGCCGACATACAAGAGTTTGGGACATTTCTCGTGCCAATTGAAGAAGGATGTAAGGCAGCACTGCGAGAGAGCGCTCCCCGCAAGGCTATCAATGCTCTGATTCACCTGTTAACCAATAGTCAGCATGCAGTGACTCAGCAAAGAATTGCCCAGAGCTTAGGGGAAATTGGTACTGCTAACCTAGATGCCATAGGTGCTTTGACTCATCTGGTAGTCAACACTCAGAATGATCGAACTCGTTATCAAGCCACCAAAAGCCTGGAGAAAGTCGGCATTGGCAACCAGAAGGTTATCGACACCCTGACTCAGTTGCTGCATCCGAATCTAGATGAAGACACTCGCTGGAGATCCGCCTACACACTGGGGGTAGTTCACCCCGGCAATCAGAAAGCCATCGGCACCCTGACTACCCTACTACATAATCCCCGGAATCCGAGGAATCTTTTGTCCATCGCCTCAAGTTTAGAAAAAATACATCCTGGTAACGAGGATGCCATAAAGGCTCTGATTCATTTGCTGCATTCTGGTCAGCCTAGTTTGATTCGTCGGATGGCTGCTAAGTTCTTGTGGATAATTTGCACCTACAAGCCGGATGTTGTTAAGGTCTTGACAGATCAGCTGCATTCTAAACAGGATAAAAACACCCCCTGGATAGTTGCCGAAGGCTTGTGCGAAATCGGCACTGACAATCGGGACACCATTAACGCCCTCATATCGCTGCTGCATCCTAACCAGGATGAGGACACCCGTTTGAGAGCTGCCTACATATTAGGGGCAATCCACCACAGCAAACCGGACACCATCAACGCCCTGATTGAGCTGCTCACCAGTTTGAATGAGGGCATTCGTGGAAGAGCCGCCTACACATTAGGGGCAATAAACCCTGGCAACCGGGACATCGCCATCAACGTCCTGACTGAGCTGCTCACGAGTCCGAATGAGAGCATTCGGCTGAGAGTTGCTGAGAGCTTGGGGACAATCGCTCCAGACAACCCAAAAGCTATCACTGCCTTGATTGAGCTGCTGTACAACAGTCATGATGATTGGATTCGTCGGGGAGCCATCGAGAGTATAGGGAAAATTGGTGCTGGTAACTCGAAAGCTATTACTGCCTTGATTGATGTGCTGCATAACAGTCACGATGATTTGACCTGTCGAGAAGCCATTGAGAGCATAGGGAAAATTGCTCCTGGCAACTCAGAAGCAATTGCCGTTTTGATTAAGCTGCTGCAAATCAGCCAAGATTTGCTCATCCGCATCAAAGCTGCTAAGAGCTTACAAGAAATCCTCCAAGATGACTTGTTTTCAGATGTAGTCTCAGGCTTAAAAAACTGCTTGACAGATCGGAGCTACGAAAATGATTCTGCTCTCTACACTCTTTGCTACGAAGTCATTTGGCACTGCACCCAAAACATGACTTACCCAGACTTTTATCAAGCGTGGAATAGTTAACATTAAACAGTTTAATTCTTAGAAAACCTATTCACTGATATTCCATCTCAAGTTAAACCCACTGACAAAATATATCCCATTACCGTAGATATTCAAACTCTGAAAATTGAGGAAAGCACAAGCGCGGTAAGCGAGGCTATGCCGAAGGCGATCGCGCAAAAATTCTGCACCAAAATTCACCTTTATGAGAATGAGTAAAGTAGAGCGCGATCGCATCCTCTAGCAGAACCTTTACCTTCCTTGATATTCCTGTAACCAATCTTCTAAATCGGTAGCATCGGCGAAATCTAACAACGCCTCATTCAAATCTTCCAGTTGAGTAATAGATAGCGCCTCAATGCGTCTTTGCAGATTGGAGTCAAGTGTACCGCACAGGCGGGTAAGCGATCGCATAACCATCCTTAGCGCCTCTTCCTGCTTTCCTTCTTCCCGTCCCTTTTGGATAATATCTTGGTAAATTACAGATTCACGCATAACTTCCTCTCTAAACAAACTTTGAATTAAATTCTGGTTAAACCGTAAACCCGCTAATAGCTGAGTACAAGTCGAAAACTCTTTAAAACGGTTGCAGACGGAAGGAGAAATGGAGTCCACTGTCTTGCAGGGAGCCGCCTTGATTGTCGATAGACGTGAGGGGAATTCCCCAATCTAAACGGGCTAAAAAATATGGGGAAAGTTCCCAGCGCAATCCTAAACCAACGCTAGAAAGAGTTTGGGGAGTTGCGATTTCACTATTGTTGTTCCAAACGGTTCCGATATCAAAAAATGGAGCTATTTGGATAATTCCAATTCCATCGGGTTCGCGGATGAGGGGAAAGCGCACTTCTAGCGATCCAAGAAAGCCATTATCTGCAACTCTTTGATTTTGTCGGTAGCCGCGCACTGTATCAACGCCACCGATACTAAATTGTTCTAAAGAAAGTAGTGTGTCGTAGGAAAGTTGGATACCTGTACGGGCGATTAAAACAACGTTGCGTCCGAGAGCCTGAACGTACTGAAATTGTCCTACCCAACTGAAAAATTGCCCATCGGCTGCGGCTTCGTTGATGGTGGCGTTTAAAGCGTTCACGCCTACGCTAAATTGCGATCGCGCTGCAAAAACTCTGTTGGAGGAGCGATTTGTCCACTCTTGACTAAAACGCAAGGCGGTGACTGTGGACAAGCCATTTTCTGGCCCTTCCGAAAAAGAAAAGGGTATCTCACCTAATATATAAGTCTGGCTTTGTCGCCAATCAGCTGATACTGCAACTGCAAATTCTGTACTAGGCGTGCGGATAATTGGTTGACGGAACGAGAGTGATACAGTTTGCGCTTCACCTTCAATATTTAGCGGCGCAAAGGGTTCCTCTATAATCTTGCTGCTGTTGTTCCCATAGCGCAGGCTGAGGGTGCCATCAAGGGAATTTACGGGAATGTCGTAGCTTAAGCTGTAACTTCGGATACCTTCTGTTAGTCCATATTCGGCGGCGAAGCGATCGCCATATCCGAGTAAATTATTGTGACTGGCGGCAACTGTTCCTCTGATTTCCCCAACGCTGGGAGACTCTCGATTTTCCAGCAGGAAGGCGGTGGTGATGGGCGGCGTTTCCTTCAGGGAGAGGGTTAATATACTTAGTCCGGGAGCAGTTCCGGCTGTCAGTTCTGCTTGTACTGAACTTAGCAGCGGATTTAGTTGTAATAATTGTAACGCTTCTTCCAGACGTTGCAGATTAACTGGAGGTCGGGAGGCACGTTCGATGCGCGATCGCACATAATTTTCTCTGAGCCTATTTAACCCCTGAATTTCAACTTTTTCTATCGCTCCTTCTATTACCTGAATTGTAATCTCACCACTGGTTACATCTTGGGGCGGCAAAAATGCGCCGGAGGTAGTGTAGCGATCGCGAGTGTATAAATTTGTAATCGCAGTGCGAATCTCTAACAGTTGTTCAAAAGTTGCTTCCTTACCAATAAAGGGTTGTACAATTTCCTGTAATTTTTCTGGCGAAAAGACGGTACTCCCCAAAACCTTAATGCTCTTGATTTTGACTCTCACTCCCTCACCCGGTGGAGTTTCAGTTGGTTCTGGCTGTGGTGTTTGCAGGAAAGGTTCCGGTGATGGTGTCTCCTGGGGTGTGGGCAAAGGTTCCAGGTTAGAGCCTGGGGGTTCCACAGTTCCGGGCGGGATTTGAGGCGGTGTCTGTGGTAATTGTGCAACTGTGAATTGCAAGTCCTGCTGGGGAATCAATTCCCTCTCTAATAGCCCTGCGTTAAAACGGACTGAATTTGAGCTGTGAGATTTTAATTGCTGGCTGTCTGAACTGACTATTTCACCTTTGGAAAAATTTGGGTCATGGTCAACGCTAGACGGTGAGGCGGCGATGGTACTACAGCGCTTTTCGGGTGAGTGAGGTACACACCCCGACTTCTCCAAAAAGTCGGGGATCTCTTCACATAGCCTGGACTTCATCCGACTGCAAGCCGCTGTATCCTCTTGCATCAGCGTATTTTCTGGATTTCCAGCCCAAGCTGGCGATCGCGTAAGAGCCAGGAAACTCCAGCTGAGGCATAACAACCCTGTATTGATCGCAAACAGCTTAGAATTCATGGCTTTTATCAGTAAATCTACGGTTCGTCAATGATTCAGTAAAACTATTGAGTTGAGGTGTAGAAAGTTGTACGAATTACCAAATCCTTATAACTCATGGTTTTACATCCGTAAATCTACGGTCTGGTTCGGTAAGATTCCGTAAAACTGCTGAAATAGTTCAGTGGAGATACAGACAATTGAAAGTATCTCCACTAAAATAACAATAATCTACCTAATGATACATGACTAAGCTATATATAATATGCAACGGTTGGCATCGCTTCATTCTTTTATTTTTGTCGGGGTTTATTCTTTGTTTTGCACTCAACGCTTTGCCGATCAAGTCAGCAGAGGTGTCGGTAGCGACTCAACCTTTTTCGGATAAGGCAGACCTAACCCCCCAACCCCCTTCCCTATCAGGGAAGGGGGAGAAATTGCAGGAACCTCTCCCCTACAAGGAGAGGTTAACCGAAAAGTATGGGGTAGCGACTCACCAGACAAGCGTTATCGCTTCTACTTCCTCTGTGGCGCTGGTGCAACAGGGGATTGAACGCTATCAAGTAGGAAATTTTACAGAAGCGATCGCACTTTGGCAAGAAGCACTCGCGCAAACTAAACAAGCCAAAGATCGGGCTGTTATTCACACTAACCTGGCAGTAGCTTATCGCCAAACTGGCAAAATAGATCGAGCGATCGCTTCCTGGGAGCAAGCGATTCAAATTTACGCAAAAGATGGCAAGTCGGATCGCCAAATAGCGAAATTGTTGACAGAACAAGCGCAAGCTTACAGCGATTTAGGACAGTATCGAAAAGCGATCGCACTTTTACAGCCTGGTATTAAAATTTCCGACAAGTCCACGCAAGCCGCAGCCCAAGGAGCTTTGGGAAACGCTTACTGGGCATTAGGCGACTACGAGCAAGCATTAGCAGCTCACGACGCTAGCCTGAAAATTGCCCGCGAGCTGCAATCTAATAATCTCCAAAGCACTGCTCTAAATAATCGTGGCAATGTTTATCTGAGTCGAGCTGAGCGATATCGCTACCAGGCAACTTTGGCTCGTCTAGAAGGAGATCCGCAGTTCAAAGAGTTGACAAAACTGGCAGAAAATGATGTAGACGCTGCTCAGTCGTCTTTTCAGGAAAGTGTAGCACTAGGGGGAAGCGGATCGGCTATACAAGCTTTGCTGAATTTGAACCGCCTGTTAGAGCGATCGCCTTCGCCAAATTTGGCAGAAATTGCCAATAACCGCAACTCTGCGCTCGCCTTAATAGAACAAGCGCCAGATTCGCGAGATAAAGTATACGCCTTAATTAATATTGCCGACAGTTTAAAGCGTCAGAATTCCACAGAAGAAGTGGCGAATCGTATTTCAGAATTTCCAGTTTGGATATTAGAAAAAGCCCTCACCATTGCTAAAAATATTGGCGATAGTCGCGCCGAATCTTTTGCTCTTGGTAGCTTAGGGAATTTGTACGAAGTTTCTAGGGAATATGAAAAAGCGCTCTTGTTGACAGGTGAAGCTCAATTAGCTGCACAAAAAGTTAACGCTGCTGATAGTTTGTATCGTTGGCAATGGCAGGCGGGGCGGATTTATAAAGCCATCGATAAACAAAGTCAAGCGATCGCATCTTTTAAGGGCGCGATCGCTACTCTCCAAAGTATTCGCGGCGACATCGTTGTAGCTAACAAAGAGTTGCAATTTAACTTCCGCGACGACGTGGAGCCAGTTTACCGAGGACTGATGGAGTTATTGTTAGCAACCGAGAATCAACTTTACGGGCGAAGCATTGCACCAGAAGATTCAAAGCTTGTAGCTCAAGATAATAGCCGCAATGCTTCCCCCCTACTAAAAGACAATTCTCTCAAAACTGTTATCGGCACCTTAGAATCCCTTAAACTAGCAGAATTGCAAAATTTCTTTGGCGATGATTGTGTGCAAGTAGCACTAAATAATAACCAGAGAAATGGAGCTATTCCTGACGCCAATGCAGCTGCAATTTACTCAGTCATTTTGGACGACCGCACCGAAATGATTTTTCAACGTCCCAATGGGACAATGAGCAGCTATAAGGTAGAAATTGGCAAACAGCAACTAGAAAAAGAAATCGAGCTGTTACGCAATTTGTTAGAAAATCGGGGAAGCGAAGAATATCTCACCCAAGCCCAAAAAGTTTACAACTTGCTGATTCGCCCGATGGAGGCAGATTTAGCTGCATCCAAACTGCGTACCTTAGTCTTCATTAATGATGGGGTAATGCGACAGATACCGATGTCAGCGCTGCATGATGGCAAAGAATTTTTAATTCAGAAATATGCGATCGCTACCACACCCAGCATCAACCTTACTAACAGTCAATCCCAAGACAGGCGCAAGCTGAAAGCTTTAATTATGGGCTTAACTGTCGAAAAACCGCCATTTGCGCCGCTAATGAATGTTGAAGCCGAGGTGAAAGCCGTCAAACAAATTCTTGGCGGTACTCCCCTAGTAGACAACGCCTTCACCCTGGAAAACTTGCAAACCCAACTCCAGCAAGATAGCTACCCGGTCGTTCACATGGCGACACACGGCAAATTTGGAGTAGATGCCGAGAACACCTTTTTATTAGGGTATGACGAGCAAATTAGTATCGAGCAAATTGATAACTTATTGCGATCGCGTCCTGGTAAACCAGCAGTCAAACTCCTAACCTTGAGTGCTTGTCAAACCGCCGCTGGTGACAATCGTTCCGCCTTGGGAATTGCTGGCGTAGCAGTTCGCGCCGGAGTGGAAAGCGCACTTGCTACTCTGTGGTTTATCAATGACGAAGCTACAGTTCCGCTAATTGAAGAATTTTATACGCAACTAAGCCAACCAGGAATTACCAAAGTAGAAGCACTTCAAAAAGCTCAACTTAAAATGATCGCCAATTTCGATTACAACCATCCTGCTCTTTGGTCGCCTTTTATCCTCATCGGAAATTGGCTGTAAAAATCCTTGTTCCTAAGCTGCGGACTGAGAAAGAAAACAATTACCAATTACCTCTCAAATGAAAAATTACCCATTTCTTGCTTTTTCCCTTTTACCTTTTACCTTGTGCCTTTCTCTCCCCATTCCTGCCATTGCTCAAATCTCTTCTGATGGCAGTGTCCCTACTACAGTTACACCTGGCAACAACTTTACGATTAATGGAGGACTCAGAACTGGAAGCAACTTATTTCACAGTTTTTCAGAATTTTCTGTACCCAACGGCGGTAGCGCTTACTTCAACAACGCTTTTGATGTTCAGAACATTATCAATCGCGTCACAGGTACATCTATCTCAAATATTGATGGTTTGCTCAGAGCAAACGGTACAGCTAACTTATTTCTAATCAATCCCAACGGCATCATCTTTGGAGAAAACTCTTCGCTCAATATTGGTGGTTCATTTGTAGCAACAACTGCCAATGCTCTCCGGTTAGCTAATGGTGATGTTTTCAGTAGCGATCGCGCTCAACCATTACCATCACAAATACTAAATGTAGCTCCTTCTGCCCTGTTATTTAATCAAATTGCCGCAGGAAATATCATTAATCGCTCCGTAACTCCAGATGCAAATCCGATAAATCCCGGCTCCCTGAACGGTTTGCGAGTAAATGATGGTAATAGTATCTTGCTTTTAGGTGGCAATGTAACAGTAGATGGCGGTGTATTAACTTCCCTAAGCGGTATTATCGAGTTAACGGGATTAGCAGGAGCAGGAGAACTAGGGTTAAAGTTTTTTGGCAGCGTTCCCTTTGTAGATTTTGCTCAAGCCGATGCCCAAGGAGTGCAAAATGCAGATGTATTAATTACCAATAGCTCAAGGATTAATACAAGTGCTGCAATCGGCAACAAATTTAATGCTGGCGGTATTTTCATTAGAGGCAAAACAGTTTCTATAGAAAATAAAGCGGAACTAGCTACCAGTATCTATGAACCAGAAAATGCTGGTTTAGTATTAATTGCCGCTACAGAAAACATTTCAATCACAGGCGAAAGTAAAATTCTCAGCACTGTAGAATCTCAAGGAGTAGGCAAGGCTGGCGGTATTATTATCACCGCTCCTTCAATTTCAGTCCAAGATGGCGCTCAATTACAAACTCTAGTCCGTGGAGGTGGTATTGGAAATGCCGGAGTAATATCTTTACAAGCTACAAATAATGTCTCTCTTACAGGCGATGGAAGTGGGATTTTCAGCACTGTGGAATCCACAGGCATCGGCAATGCTGGTGGTATTGTTATTAACTCTCCTTCAATCTCCCTACAAGACGGCGCTCAACTGCAAACTCTGGTACGGGAAAATGGTTTAGGAAATGCAGGATTGATATTTTTAGAAGCTACAGACTCGGTTTCTTTAGAAGGTAATGGTACTGCAATTCTTAGCACTATACAACCCGGAGCTGTGGGAAATCTTGATACTCTTGCTGGGAATATTTTTGGCGATTCATTAGCCACAGGTGGGGATCTCATTGCTTCTATTGGTATCGAAACTGGAACGCTTAGCATAAAAAATGGCGCTCAAATTAATACCAGCACTGGAGGAATAGGCAATGCTGGCGCTGTAATTGTGTTAGCAAAAGATTCTGTTTCTATAGAAAATGGCATCGGGATATTAAGTGGTGTAGCAGAAGAAGCAACAGGATCGGGCGGCGGTATCATTATGGTTAGTAAGTCTTTTTCTGCTACTAATGGCGGTGGATTAACAACTGAAACTCAAGGACAAGGTAACGCTGGCGTTATACTTTTGGTAGTCGAAGATTCTATTTCTCTTAAAGGTAATAACGCACCACCGACATCATTACAAACTGGCATTGCTAGTACGGCAAGCCAGGGAAGCAGCGGCAAAGGCGGCGGGATTATTATTAATTCTCGATCGCTTTCGATAACTGATGGCGCTGGAGTTAGTGTCAGCAGTGCAGCAACAGGCAGCGCTGGCGACATTATTATGACGATGAGCCAAGACATAACGATGGACGGCGGGAGCATTACAGCCGAGTCTTTGCAAACTGGCGGTGGTAATATCGTGATTTCTGCCAAAGATATCAGCCTGCGTAATAGTAGCCTGATTAGCACCAGCGTTTTTAATGGCGACGGTGGCGGCGGCGATGTCGTTCTCGTGGGAACTAACCCAGAATCTTCACAATTCATTGCTCTGGAAGATAGCGACCTTCTGGCGGCTGCTGAAAATGGCCCAGGAGGAAACATCACGGGTAGAGATATCCCTGCTTTTATCTATGACAAATATGCTCCGGTTCGCAAAGACTTTGTTGATGCCAGGATATTTCGTAATAACGGTCGCGTTGATATTTCAGCTTCCTCTAGATTTGGCACCAATGGTGTAGTCGATGTGCCAGATTTCACCTTTTTACAAAATTCGATTTCGCCGTTAGCAGCTAATTTTGTTAGTCCCGATCAAGTGGTGGCTGGTAGTTGTCTGGCGCGGCGCAATGTGGAACGGGGAAGTTTCACAGTCACGGGTACGGGTGGTTTACAGCCGACTCCGTATGATGCACAAAGCGATCGCTACCGTCTCGTAGATGTCCAACCCCTTGAGGAGGGACAAGAGGAACAAGGTGAACAAGAGGCAATTCCCAATTCCCAATTCCCAATTCCCAATTCCCAAAATTGGAAACTGGGCGATCGCGTTGTTGAAGCCCAAGCAATGACCGCTACGGCAGATAGACGCATTCTCGTCGCCACAGCTGCTCAAAAGGTGGAACCTGTCAGTGCTAAGGATTTAATTTGCCATCCCGACACTGAGCCGGAAAAGGCTGAGTAATACTAAATCATTAGTTATGCGTTAAAAATTTAGCATTGTTTACACTGCCTTGCCAGGGATAGCAGCCCTAAATGATTCGTGAAGGCGAGATACCCGACTTCTCTCTCGAAGTCGGGTATCTGAAGGGCTGGCTCATAACTCAAATAGCATTGCTATATATCAGGTTTTGCTTGAGTGAGATTATTCTCGTTTCCAGCCAAAGACCCGAAGGAATCCGGGAAAAAGTCAGAAATATGGAAAATGCGATCGCCAACGTGTAGTAAAAAAAACTACGGGCATCACAACATCTGTGTATATCTATGGCTACTTCCCGTCAATTCGCTACTACAGTAACCGGAACTGCATCAATTCTTTTGATCCAGTTCTTCGGCTTAATCGATACTCCCCTCAATTCGATATTCAATCGTGTATCTAGCGATCTAGGGTTTAACTCGATGGCTTACGCAGATGTTGTGCTGAAAGCTCAAGCTGATTCTGATTCTAGGTTTGAGCCTGGTGACATAGGTGCGCCGAAAGACACCAAAGGCACTGGCACCCAAGTGCGCTATCAGCCACCCGACGATCTCGATGCTCCCAGCGGCACCAGAGGCACTGGCTCCCGCGGCTCATGCGGTGAAGCTGCCTCTGTATCTCTAACTTTGCTAGTTCCGAAAAATCACACCGGATTGACTGCATCAAGTCATCCCACCTTTTTCTGGTATCTGTCAGCTGACCCTGGAGTCCCGATCAACTTTACACTGGTGGAACCAGGAGTACCCAAACCAATCATTCAGCAACAGATAGACAAACCCAAGGCTGGAATTAATCAGCTCCAAATGCCCAAAGACCTGCCAGAACTGGTTCCGGGACGGCAATACCGCTGGACAGTGACACTGCTTTGCAATCCCGATCGACCCTCTGTTAATCCTATAGCTCAGGCAAGGATTAAGCGCGTACAAGCATCACCCGCTCTATTGGAACAACTCGCGGCGGCTAATTCAGACTTTGACAAGGCAGCAATCTATGCTGGTGCTAGTTTATGGTATGACACTCTAGCAGCAATTTCAGCAGCCCGTACTGCTAATCCCAACGATCAATTTATCCGCAATGATTTTCTGTTGCTCTTAGAAACAGTTGGACTCAAGGAAGTGACAGATATGGAGCGGCAACAACTGGTGAAGCAGTAAACTGGGGACTAGGGTAACGTCTTCTCAATCACCTCCTGACCAATCCCTAGTAATACAAAATTAAGTTTGTCTCCGCTAAAATAAAAGGCAGTTTTTAAGAAGAAAACTGCCTTTTTCTTATCAAATTAGTTCACTTAAGAATAGTTGTAGTTGTATAGCCATCCTAAATGATTCCTGAACTTTTGTAGGGACACGGCACTGCCGTGTCCCTACACCAGGGCGAATACTTTTTCACAACTTAAATAGGATTGCTATAGGTTAGATTCCTCAATCCCCTAATTCCCAGTCTCTGACTTGGAACGAAAAAAGGAGGCTCTCCCTCCTATAATATCGCCTGAGGCATAGCCTCACAACTTGCATTTCCACCCCGAAACTGGGAATGAGAATGTTACTTTTTAGATTGGGATGCCAGAAATTGCTTCAGCTGAAGCAAACTTAGGGTCTGCCCTACATTCAGCGGTAGCAGAGATATCCCTTCCAGACGCGACTGCACCCAATTTTCTCCCCAGTACCACTCGTGATAACCATCAATTCCTTGACTCAGAATCAGGCGCAGACAGTGGGGCTGGGCTATTTCTACCTTGTGTTCTATCGCTACGAGTCCCGCCCAACTCGTGTAGGTTAATCCCTCATGCAGCTGTTCCGGTAGTCCAGCAGGAAAGCGCTGCGACCATAGCCACTGGCGCAACAGGTTTGTACGCAGCAGGCTGTCGCCGATGGCTGTTGCTGGGGAATTTACTTCAATTCTGAGATGGCTTTGTTGAAAGGTTCCTAGCATAAGGAGTTTTTTGTTGTTAGTTGTTACTGGTACAAAATTTTCTATCTACCTATCCTAACTAATTGTATTAGACCTCTTGCAAAAGTCAGCCCTGAATGAAATTTATTTCGGGCTGAAAGCCAAAGTTAGCCCTGAAATAAATTTCGGGCTGAAAGCTAAAGTTAGCTAAAGCTAACTGGCAAACATCCTCAACCCGTTTTAACGGGTTTTAGCTTTAAGCGTGAACTTTAGTTCAAGGCATTTATGCAAGAGGTCTATTGAATACAGCTAATTTGATATGTTTTTCTTACCCTATTTTATAAATAATTTCATTTATTTTTTACAATTATAGTTATTTTTCTATAATAAAAATCGTTTAGTGTTTATTTCTAAAAAACAGATCCAGGGGCGATTCAAGTGATAAGAAACAAGAGATGCGCCATCACTCGTGCCGCCATGCTTACAATAAAAATAGAGTCTGTTAAGAAATGTAAGGTTTTTTCATGGCTGATCAGTTAATTCGGGCTACAGCGGCAGAGGGTGGAATTCGCGCCGTTGGTGTCATCACAACACGCCTTGCACAAGAAGCTAAACAGCGGCACAACCTCTCCTACGTAGCGAGTGCGGCGCTGGGACGCGCTATGTCATCGGGACTATTACTTGCCTCTAGCATGAAGCGTGAGGGGTCAAGGGTCAACATCCGCGTCAAGGGCAATGGGCCGCTAGGTGGGCTGCTGGTAGACGCGGGATTAGACGGAACGGTGCGGGGTTATGTGGAAAACCCAACTGTGGAACTGCCTCCGAATGCCAAAGGCAAACTCGATGTAGGCGGTGCTATAGGTCGGGAAGGATACCTGTATGTGGTGCGCGATGTTGGATACGGCTACCCGTATTCCAGTACCGTTGAGCTGGTTTCGGGGGAAATTGGGGATGATGTCGCTCATTACCTGGTGACATCCGAACAGACACCCTCGGCGCTAGTGGTGGGTGTATTTCTGGAGGCTGGCAAAGTAACCGCGTCTGGCGGTTTACTGTTGCAAATCATGCCCAAGGCGGAGCGAGACGAGCAACTGGTGCAAACTTTAGAATCTCGAATGCAGTCGCTGGCGGGGTTTACGCCTTTGTTACAGGCTGGTAAGACGCTGCCGGAAATTTTTGAACAGCTACTGGGAGACATGGGTCTGGTAATATTACCAGAAGTCCAAATGGTACGTTTTCACTGTGGTTGCTCCATGCGTCGGGTTTTGGGTGCATTAAAGATGCTGGGTGAAGCAGAACTGCAAGACATGATTGAAAAAGATGATGGAGCAGAAGCTACTTGTCATTTTTGCGGAGAAGTTTACCAAGCGAGTAGTGACGAATTGGCGGCACTGATTGAAGATTTACGAGCAGGGTCTGTTTAGCTGTAAATGGCTAAGGTGAAGATGGCTAAATGAACAATTAGCAATTAGAAAACAACTCCGGATAGAGGTAGCTTTTTCTGGCTTATAGGAGTAGCATTGCAACTACTGTATGTGCTAGAAAAGCATTCGTCCGAGGCGAAGCGTATTGTGGTGTGAGTAAGCTATGACCAGAAATCCGGAAATTCCAGAGCGCGGGCGTTTAGGCAAGTCTTCCAATCGCGGTTGGTCAGGAGATAAGAAATCGCCTGCCTCTGGGAGTCCGAGCGATCGCGTCTCCCCAAAGGCACCCGCTCCTAAACGCTCATCTCCACAAGATAGTCGTCCTAGCCGTTCGGCAGTTAATACTCCACAAGGGCTTGAGCCTAATCCATCTTTACAGCCCCAGTCACCGACAGAAGAACCCCAGAAACCTAAGAAAAAGAGGGGTTTACGCTTGCCGACAAGCTGGGCGTTTTGGGGGGCGTTGGTCGTCCTGCTCTCTGGTGGGATGGGATTTATGGCGGTGGCGCTGTTGTTTAAGCTGCCAGCTTTGCCTAATTGCCCAGCGATTTTTTGGCCTACTGCTAGTGCTTCGCTACGACTAACCTGCGCTCAGATAGCGGCTTCTAAGCAGACGGCGGACAATTTGCTTTCAGCGATCGCGTTGGTGAATTCTTTGCCAAAAGATCACCCCCTGCGTCCAGAAATTGACCGCAATTTGGAAGAGTGGTCACTGGATATCTTGAAATTAGGCGAGGAATCTTTCCAAGCGGGAAAATTGGAGGAAGCGATCGCAGTGGCGAGGAAAATTCCCACTGGTGTTCCTGCTTACAAGTTAGTAGACGAGCGCGTAACTCGCTGGCAGTCTATTTGGTCAAAGGCGGAAGGATACTATGAAAAAGCCACTGATGAAGTGCGCGAGTCTAACTGGACTCAGGCTTTTCGGGAAGCAGTGCAACTGGTTTATTTAGGAAATAACTACTGGGCTACTACCAAGTACGATGAACTGGTTAGTTTGATTCAGGCGGCGCGGGAAGAAAGCGCCAAGTTAGATAAAGCGTTCCAGCTGGCAAGAGCCGGGGGATTAAATAATCTCTTGGAGGCGATCAAACTAGCACAGGCAATTCCTGCAAACAGTCTGGCATATAAGGAAGCTCAAGGTGCTGTGACAGACTTTGCGCGGAAATTAATTGATATGGCTCAAGAGGCGCTAGATAGAAAAGACTGGCAAACCGTAATTTTAATTACGAATAAAATTCCCGAAAGTCTCAATCTCCAAGTAGAGGCTCAAGATTTAAACGATTTGGCTAATGCTCAGTCTCGCGCCGCACAAGGAACTGTAACAGATTTGGAAGAAGCGATCGCGCTTGCCCAAAAGCTAGATTTAGGGCGACCATTATACGATAAAGCCCAAGAATTAATAACTCGTTGGCAGCGAGAAATTGAAGATGTGGCGCATCTAGAACGGGCGGGAGAATTGGCAAAAGGTGGAACTGTAGGCGATTTATCAGCAGCGATCGCGGAAGCCCAGCTGATTCCCAGCACTAATCCTCGTTACTCGCAAGCAAGAGCGCAAATTAGTAACTGGACAAGTCAAATTGAAACCATAGAAGACCGTCCCTATCTCGATAGCGCCGAACAATACGCGAATTATGGGGATGCTGGTTCCCTCTCTGAAGCAGTTAACCAAGCTAGTCAAATTCGCCAAGGACGCGCCCTTTATAGCGAGGCTAGGGGCAAAATCCGCCAGTGGACTGAAAAAATTGAGCGTCAGCAAGACCAGCCTTACCTCGACCAAGCGAAAGCCTTGGCTGATGCAGGCGATTTATCTGGCGCTATTGCTACAGCGGATCAGATTCAGCCAGGACGGGCGTTGTATCAAGAGGCTCAAAGGCAAATCGGCCGGTGGACTAACCGAATCCAACGGATAGAGGATCAGCCTTACCTCGACCAAGCAAGAGCTTTGGCGGTTTCGGGCAATCTTCCCGGCGCTATTAGCTCCGCTGGACAAGTTAAAGCGGGAAGGGCGCTTTACGGTGAAGCTCAGGAAAAAATTAAAGGCTGGCGTCGGGAACTGCGATCTACTGAGATTTTGCAATCAGCTTATCAGTTAGCGAATCCAGGGACACCGGATGCGATCGCCCAAGCCGTGCAAACAGCCCAAGAGGTGCGTAACTCGGCGCGAGTCGGTTCCCAAGCTAGAGAAGCCATTAATCGCTGGAGTTACCAACTTTTATCGATGGCGCAGGATCAGTCCAGGAATGACTTGCGAAGAGCGATCACGATCGCCCAAAATATCCCCAGCGGTACATCCGCCTACTCTGATGCTCAAGCTTCAATTGAGGCTTGGAAAAAAAGCATAGAGCCTCCAGCTTCCCTCGAAACAACGCCAAATTAGGGGCTGGGGACTGGGGGCTGGGGACTAGGGACTGGGGGCTGGGGACTAGGGACTAGGTACTAGGGACAAGGTACTAGGGACAAGGGACTGGGCAAGATTCTTACCGAATTCCAATCATCAATCCCCAATTCCCAATCCCCAATTCCCAATCCCCAATCCCCAATCCCCAATCCCCAATTCCCAATCCCCAATCCCCAATTCCCGATTCCCAGTCCCCAATCCCCAATCCCCAATTCCCAATCCCCAATCCCCAATCCCCAATCCCCAATCCCCAATTCCCAATCCCCAATCCCCAATCCCCAATCCCCAACCTATTACTGGCTGATTGTAGTGGGTATCTGCACAGTAAATGTAGTCCAACCATCGGAGCTTTTTACCTGAATAGTTCCTTCTAGTTTTTCCACTAACTGATGCACCAAAGCCAAACCTAATCCGCTTCCACCTTGTTTCCAAAAATCTGCATCAGGAACCCGATAAAATTTATCAAATATTTTAGGTAAATACGCCGCCCGTATTTCGGCTTGATTACTAATATTAAAAGTAACTGTTGCCGTTGAGTTGCTTTCTGTAGAACAATCATTCAACTCGACGCTGATGGAAATTTCTCCATATTTTGGCGTATATTTACACGCATTATTAACCAGTTCTCTCAATATCTGTTCCAGACACGGGCGGTCTGAGGTAATTGGGGGAAGGTGGGGAGGAAGATTAACTTTGAGGATTTGCTGACGCTGTTCTATACGTAATTGAAAAGGCTCGATTATATTAGATAACCAATATTGTAAAATTAAAGTTTCTAAGGATGTTTCCTGTATTTCAGATTCTAATCTTTGCCAATCCAAGATATTATTAACCATATCCATCTCTCGGACACATTCCGCTTCTAATAACTTCCTGTAGTGCTGCTTTCGTTCTTCGTTAGGGATAACTTCTAACATTTGGATCATCATCTTCATATTTGCCAGAGGCGCACGCAGTTCGTGGGAGACTGTAGCCAGCAAATCATTTTTCTTAACATTTAAGTCTTGGAGTTCTTGGATTTTATTTTGCAGATTGGTAACGGCTTCTTGTTTTTTCAGACGAATAGCGATCGCTTCTAACAATTCCGCCCTGGTAAAAGGCTTAGTCAGATAATCATCAGCCCCCAACTGCATCCCTTGGCGCAAGTCTGCTCTATCCGTTTTAGCTGTGAGAAAAATGAAGGGAATCATAGCCGTAGCCTGATCTTGGCGCAACGTATTTAGCACAGCGTAACCATCAAAATCTGGCATCATAATGTCGCAGATAATCAAATCGGGTTTGTGAACTGTGGCAAATTTTACGCCCACATCACCGTTTTCTGCACCGATAAACTCAAACCCTTCAGCCTTCAACAGAAGGAGCAGGTTGTTTCTAACTGCTGGCTCGTCTTCAATCACCAGAATCTTCTTCACAGGTCTAACTCCTGAGTTGGTTATGCAGTGGAAGACAGACTCTAAAAGTTGTGCCAACTCCAACTTGACTGGCTAACATAATCCTACCCTGATGTAAATCTACACACCTTTTGACAATTGTTAACCCTAAACCCGTACCTGTGATATTACTCACATTGGTTGCCCGATGGAAAGGCTCAAACAATCTGCTTTGATCTTCTACCGGAATGCCGCAGCCTTGGTCTTGAATTTGAAAAATAGCCTCTCCATTATGGTAAGCGAGTTCAAAACAAATAACTCTGCTCTTGGGTGAATACCTAATCGCATTCGAGAGCAAATTGCTCAGAATTTGCCGCAACAGTTTTTTATCTATGCAAGCCATGAGGACAGGGTATTGGCTGACAAAGACAATTGTGTGTTCAGCATCTATCAGTTGGATCTCGGCGACCAAGGCGCGGCAGAACTCTACTAGCTCAAGCGGTGCCGGATTAAACTCTAGTCTACCTGCTTCTGCTTTACCTATCGTTAGCACATCATTTAACAACTGGTTCATGTGCTGCACAGAAGATTGAATCAAATGTAGTTGTTGTATTTTTTCCTCTGGACTCCATTGTTCGCCGTAATATTCAAGTAGTTCGGCGGAAGATAAAATCACGCTCAACGGTGTGCGGAACTCGTGAGAAGTTATGGAGACAAAGCGAGATTTAAGTTCGCTGAGTTCTTTTTCTTTGTTCAAAGCATTAAGAATTTCTTCTTCTGCCCGTTTGCGCTCGGTTATGTCTATGCACGAGCCGATGTAACCAGCAAAGCTACCATCGGGTGTATTGCGTGGGATACCCATATCGATAACCCAACGATAATTACCATCAGCACGCCTGAGACGATATTCCGCCTGCACTTGTTGGCGGTCATGGAAGGCTGAATAATAGGTGTCTATAAAACTATATAAATCATCAGGATGTATGCTTTCCATCCAACCGTTGTTTAATTCTTGTTCGAGGCTGCGTCCAGTAAAATCTAGCCAAGCTTTGTTAAAAAATGTACTAACACCGTTAACCTCTGCCACCCAAATCATTGCAGGTACAGTATCAGCCATAGTCCGGAAGCGTTGTTCACTCTCGCGCAAAGCTTCTTCCATCTTTTTGCGCTCAGTCACATCGAGAATTAGGGACAGCACTGATACTAATTTGCCTGATTCATCTAATAGCGCTGAATTGTACCATTCGCAATAAACAACTGAGCCATCCTTGGTGTAATTGCGATTTCGCGATACATTACGTTGTTCGCTGCTGTCGATTAACCGCGCCATCGTGCTATTAACAGTTTTTATATCAGAGGCAAAGATAAACTGCCATTTATTCGGATTTAATCCTAAAACTTCGTCGCTGTGCCAGCCGAAAACTTTTTCCGCTTCCGGCGACCAACGGGACACACGAAAGTTTGAATCCCATTCTATGACTGCTAAGGGCGAATTTTCAAAATGAAAATTCAGTCTTTGGAGTGCATCACGCAGCGCTTGTTCGGTCTGTTTTTGAGTTGTAATGTCACGAGAAACAGCTAATACAGACTCAACTGAACCATCACGATTAAATTCGGGAACGAGACGAGATTGATAGTATTTATAACCGTATTGTATCGGAGAATGCCATTCAATAATCCATTCCTCTTTGATGTCTAAAACGTGTTGAATACTCTGTTGAAAGTAAGTGGAAGTTTCTGGCGGTAATTCTAACTTTGAAGGCTTTTGACCGATAATTGTTTGGGGGGAGATTCCCATTGACCTTTCTACAGCTGAGTTGATGTAAATATGTCGAAATTCCCGGTCAAATCGGGCAATGATGTCAGGAGAATTTTCAGCTAATGCTTTGAATTCTTGTTCGCGGCGGTGTAGTTCTGCTTCGGCAAGTTTGCGTAGCGTAGTTTGCCGTAGGCTTTCGCTTATATCTTCTACTGTGCCAACATGACCGATGAGTTCGTCTTGATCTGAGAACATGGGGGACGAGCGAACGTGAACCCAACGCACGATTCCCTCTCGTACAAGCAGGCGAAACTCTGATGCGTATTCTCTGCCTTCACGAGTATATGCTAACCAATCGGAGAAAACGCGATCGCGTTCTTCCGGATGAACAAACTGCAACCATCCTTCTGCTAAACTCTCCTCAAAAGTGCAGCCACAGATAGCTTGATAACAGGGGTTGGTGTAGGTACAGTTACCGTAGATATCTGTTAAAAAAATTCCCACAGGTGAACAAGCACTCAAACAGCGAAACCGTTCCTCACTTTCTCGCAACGCATCCTCTAATAGCTTGTGTTCTGTAATATCGCGGCTGAAGCACCGTGTATGAATAAACTTGCCGTCTTCCCATAACACATTTGAGTCAATAAGAACATACTTAATTGATCCATCTTTACAACGAAGTTGAGCTTGATAGTTATGCAGCGTTTCATTTCTACTTAACCGTTGCAGAATGTCATTAATTACTTCAGGATTGGCGTGGAACTCGCTAATATGGTGTCCTAAATATTCCTCCCGCGTGTATCCTAGAAGGTTTAGTTCAGCTTGATTCACCCGCAGAATGTTCCCATTTGCTCCTACCCAGTGCAAACTCACAGTAGCATTCTCGAAGAAATCAGAAAGTTGCTGTTCGCTACGGCATAGTGCTGACTCCGCCTGCTGACGTTCCATAATTTCTTGTCGCAGTTGATTGTTAGCTTCTCTTAATGCAGTAGTACGTTGTTCAACTCGGATTTCTAGATTTTCATTAGC
The DNA here is from genome assembly GCF_014695505.1 of Trichocoleus sp. FACHB-90. NCBI lineage: Bacteria > Bacillati > Cyanobacteriota > Cyanophyceae > Leptolyngbyales > Trichocoleusaceae > Trichocoleus > Trichocoleus sp. FACHB-90. The sequence goes on along the minus strand of NZ_JACJOK010000061.1, from coordinate 90,487 downwards.
TTGCTTCAGTGCAGCTTCAGCAGCTTTGCGTTCTGTGATATCGCGGGAATTGACAACAATGCCTGCTACAAATGGGTTAGTCAGCAAGTTGCTAGCAGTTGACTCAAGCGCACACCAAGATCCGTTTTGATGTCGCCAACGGTACTCTATCGTTAAGGTCATGCCTGGATTTTGAATAAACTCATGGAAAATTTTAATTAGATTACTAACATCTTCTAAATGAACTAAATCAAAACAATTTTGACCTATCAAATCTTTTGGCTTGTATCCTAAAATTTTTTCAATCGAGTCGCTTTCATATTGAATGATTCCATCTCTATCAAGAATCGTGATAATATCCGAACTATTTTGAATCAGGGAACGGAATTTAGCTTCACTTGCAGCCAGTGCTTCCTCAGCCAACTTACGCTCAGTAATTTCTGCGGAAATACCAAGAATGCCGATAAAATTCCCTTCCGCATCGTGAATAGGCGCGTTATTAACCATCACTGGGAAGCAAGAGCCGTCTCGACGTTGAATTAGAAATTCTCCTAACCAACTCTCACCAAGCTGTAAGCGGGACATAATCTCAAATGCTTGCTCTTTTGAAACCTGCGCCGGAGTAACGTTGATAATATTTTGTCCTAATACTTCCGCTGCTAACCAGCCATATAATGTTTCTGCATATCGGTTCCAATAGATAATTGTGCCATCTAAATTAGTTGCAATAACTGCTTGTCCAACTGCATCTAGTAGACGCGATTGAAAATATATTTTTCTTTCAGCAACTTTGCAAGCCGGAATTTCTTGCCCAATTACAATGACTCCAGAAGCTACGCCTTCGGTATTCATTAAACGGGTAATGTTCCAATTTAATATGCGTTTACGTCCATCACGGCTCAAAATTATATTTTCAAAATCTTTGGAGGGTTCTCCTGCTAGTACCTTATTTATATTGGCAATGACGGTAGCCCGAACTGTTTCAGGTAAGAATAACTCAATATAGTTTTTCCCTAGAACTTCTTCCCTTTTCCAGCCATAAATACATTCGGCTTGAAGATTCCACTCGACAATTTGATAGCTGAGTGACAGGCAAATAATTACGCTTCCAGCAGTTTGAATCAGAGAAGGAAACCTTGGCTCGCTTTCACGCAGAGCATCAGAGGCTCGCTGATACTCATTGAGTTCATTTTGCGCCTGTTGAAGTTGTTGTTGAAGTTGCAAGAGTGCAGCGTTTAAAGAAGTGATAACTGCCCTCTGTTCTACTGTGCGTTCCTGTACCTGTTTTTCTAGTTCAGTATTGTAGTAATGCAGTAGTTTAGCTTTTTCGGCTTTTAGCTGACGGATTAATTGCGGCGTTAGCGCAGCCTGTACAGAGCGTACTTGCCTTCTCAATCTACGCATATTTTTCTGAGTTTTTTTATCTACGTTGTCTCAAAGTTAGCCTTGTGACCACCTAAGAAGCAAGAATAGACTTGTTGCAATCAGCCCTGAACTAAAGTACTCTTCAAGAAGCCGCTTCGCGTCTACGGGCTGAAAACTCAATAGGACTTACGCACTTGGAACCAGGAAATCAATTTCCTGGCTAAAAGCCCAAGTCAGTTGAAACTGACTAAAAAGCCTCAAACCAACCCATTTCAATGGGTTTGAGCTTTGAGCCGGAACTTTAGTTCAAGGCAAGTGGGTAAGTTATGACTCAAGTTTGTTAAAACAAACTGAAATGCTTGCTTTATATGCGATCGCGCAAACTGGGTTCAGTTTTTGGTATTTTCGATTTGCCTTACCACAGTAAGGGCTGAATAACTAACGCCTGCTGTACCTTCGCCGGGATGGGTGGAGTCGCCCACTAGCCACAAATGATTTACAGGTGTACGATTGGCAAAGCCAAAGGGGCCGAAGGTGGAAACTCTTTGCCCAATACCGCCAACAATACCGCGATCGCGACCTGTGAAATTGGCAAAGGTGCGGGGTGTAGCGGCTTCTTGATGCACAATAGTTTCCGGTTTCAGGTGGAAGAATTGCCCAAGGTGTGCGATCGCATCCTCAGTATACTTTCGCTTCAGTTCTTCATAATCCTCGCATTGCCACCAATTTCGGGTATCAACGAAGGAAGACGCGATGATAGTTGCTTTCCCCTCTGGTGCGCGACCATCGAATGGGTGGCTAACTGAAACAAATAAAGAGTTATTCTCCCCAATCGGGCCATCATAGTCATAAAGAAACTGCAAGTGAGGCGGACATCCTGGGGGAATAGCGCTCTCATCTACACCCAGATACACCACAAACGCTCCCGATGAGGGGGGAAGTTTATCTACTCGATGACGATATCGATTTTGGATTGGGAATTGGGGAAATGCTTCTTGTGTTTCTGTGTCCAACAGCTGCGTCAGATTTTGCACAGTAACATTTGCTACAACGTGGTCGGCGGGTTCTGTCCAAACTTCGTTGGTTTTTTGATTGCGAATGACGACAGCAGTAGCTTTACCATTTGTGGTGTGGATGCGTTCTACTGTGTGGCGCATCAACAGTTTGCCACCGTCTCGCTCTAAAGAGGAGACTAAGCGATCGCTCAAAACCTGCATACTACCCTTTAGATGAAATAATCCCTGCGGTTCCTGGGAAACACTCAAAGCTGTTGCTGCGTATAACAAAGCTGTACTTTGAGCATCCACCTGGGAATAAAGCTTTAGCTGCAAATCCAGAAACGTCCTCAAACGTTGATTATCACCCAGCCCGTATAGCCGCAACGCATCCCCCACCGTCAAAAAAGTGTAAGGCAGAGTAACCAAAGTACCTGGACGAACTGCTTTTGCCAGTTGCCAGAAATCCCACAAATTTCGTGGCGGTAGCACCGGATCGCGAGATTGAAACGCCCAACTTGCTTTAAAAAGAGTTGCCAACAGTTCCCAAAACGGTTCGCTTCCCGGAAACTGTCGAGTTCGTTCAAGCTTCCACTTTTCGGGGTCTCGCCAAACATTAATCGGTGACGTTTCCCCCGGTAGATACACTGCACAAGCTGGATCGCAAGGTGTCGCCGCTGGTAGTTCAATTTCTAACTCATTAAAAATCCGGTGATGAATTCCCCCTGGTTCTAGTCCAGCAACTTGCGTAGCTCCCACATCAAAGGTAAATCCTTTGCGTTTAAATGTGGAAGCACATCCCCCAGGCACCAGCGCTTGATCCAAAACTAATACTTGGTAGCCTCGACGAGCAAGTAACGCCGCAGCTGTCAAACCACCAATTCCCGCACCGATAACGACAATGCGATCGCTTGCCATAACATTATCTTTTACATTTCTTCATACTACTTAATGATATGAGCAAATCTGGGTAATTTCCATAACCGTCTCTTTACCCAAACTTTATAAGCTGTTGTGTAGCCTTACAAAAGTGAAATGGTATAAGTTATTAGCGATCGCATCCCACAAACCCAGCTAAGCTTAATAGTAAATTACATTAAGTTTAGTTTTCCTGCTAGCGAAGCTACCTATCTTTACTCTGGTTAATCGGGATTTCAATCCAGAACTCGGTTCCTTCTCCTACTTCCGAGAAACACTTCAGGACTCCGCCGTGCTTCTCAACCACAATTTGATAGCTGATAGATAAGCCCAATCCTGCCCCTTTGCCAACGGGTTTAGTAGTAAAGAAGGGGTCAAACAGCTTAGGTTTCACTTCTGAAGGGATACCTGGGCCGTTGTCTCGAATCCGAATCACTACACGAGGGTTGTCGTCATTTGCTAAAACCTCAGTGCGAATCTTAATAGAAATTGGGGGTTCAGTGCTAAAAATTGGAGGTTTTTGGTATCCCCGTACAAAACTCGGCTGCAAATTTTCTATAGTCCTAATAGCTAAATTCTGATAGCTGTACTCCTCCAGAGCATCAATTGCATTGGCAATGATATTCATAAATACCTGATTTATCTGCCCACCGTAACACTGCACGAGGGGCAAATCTCCGTACTCTTTAATCAGCTCAATTCCCGGATTTCCCAGCTTTGCTTTCAGTCGATGCTGTAAAATCAGCAGCGTACTATCTAGCCCTTCGTGAATATTAAGCTGCTTACTTTCAGCTTGATCGCTGCGAGAGAAGTTCTGCAAGCTAAGGACAATTTGGCGAATGCGGTCTGCTCCCAGTTTCATCGACGACAGCATTTTAGATAAGTCTTCTCGCACGAAATCTAAGTCAATACTTTCCTGTTGAACTTGGATTTCTGGTACTGGCTGAGGATAATAATGCTGGTATAGGTGTAGCAAGTGCAGCAAATCTTGAGTATATTGATCTGCATAAGTCAAATTGCCGTAAATGAAGCTGACTGGGTTATTAATTTCGTGAGCAACACCTGCAACTAATTGCCCCAAACTAGACATTTTTTCACTTTGAACCATTTGGGATTGAGTGTTTTGCAGCTTTTGCATTGCTGTTTCCAACTCAGTCGTTTGTTGTCGTAGAAAAGCAATTAATTGCTTTTGTGCAGCTTCCGATTGCCGCAACGCCTCAATAGCTTGCTTGCGCTCCGTAATATCTTCGGAAATGCCCAATAGATATCGCGGTCTTCCTGATTCGTCGAGAAGCGGTATTTTCCTAGTGAGAAATATTCTTAAACCTCTATGTTTGGTCTGAATTTGTTGTTCGGAAATATCCAAAAGTTTTTGTTTTCCCAGCACTCTGCGCTCGTGAGCTGTTAACAAATCAGCTTGTTCTTCTGCAAATAAGTCGTAGTCATTTTTGCCGATTACATCTTCTTTCAAATAGCCAGTTATTTCTTCGCTGGCTTTGTTACAGTAGAGAAAGCGCAGGTCATTAGCTTCTTTGATGAAAACCCCAATTGGCAGGTTTTCTACTACAGAATTAAGGAAATTTTGGAGATGCCGCGTTTCTTCTTCTGCCTGCTTGCGCTCTCTAATTTCACTTTCTAATTTTTGATTGGTCTGCAATAGCTCTTCGGTGCGCTTTGCTACCAAAGATTCCAAGTTGGCGTTTACTTTGAAAAGATCAGCATTCGCCTGCTCTAGCTGGTTTTGGGTATCGGCGAGGAGCAAGGGGTCTTCGCCGAATATCGAGTAGTAAAGCCTTAGAGCAATTAAGGTTCCAGCGGCTAGAACAGTTATTAGGTCAATGCTTGCTTGAATTGCAAAAATGGTTGAGGCGCTTTCATGTCCGCCTACAGCTAGGGCGACGTGGGCTGAATGTCCAAGAGCGCCGCTGAAGAAAACTGCGATAGTTGCCAGTAAAAGAGGATTGCTGAGTAGATGCTGCCTTCGTATAAGACCCTGAAATATTAAGAATGCAATTGTATAATAACACGCGGCAATGAAAGTATTTGTACTTAGATAAAGTACACTCAGCATCAGTAAAACTTACTCCTGTTAGGATAAATTCTAGTTTCAATCTAACTAACTAGCAAGAGTATCTGTCTAGAGGTTGAGAAAAACGTTAAAGTTTTTGGTTACTTTAAAAAGGGGCATTAAAAAAAGTAGTTTAAAGATAGGAAATTTCATATTTTTAAAGTAGGGAAAGATACAATAAGTGGCAAATTTATTTAAAATTTTTTGAAAGATAAAATAATAATTATTTATTTTGAGTAGCTTGACGAATTGAATCAGAAGAGAAATAGGCTTGCCTTGCAAAAGCGATCGCTATCCCAAAAGCTGAGATAGTTGGCACGGGGACGCTGCCCCAGACTGGTTAAAATAAAAAAAGAAACAGTAGAACAACACATGACCTCAACCCTGTTCCAAATCGCACCTGCACCCGCTCCCACCCTGCACAAGTTGCCCAACGGTCTAACCATTGTGGCTCAGCAGATGCCTCTTGAGGCTGTGAATCTCAACATTTGGCTAAACGTCGGCTCATGTGTTGAGTCAGATCCCATCAACGGAATGGCTCACTTTTTGGAACACATGGTTTTTAAAGGGACACCGCAGCTAAAAAGTGGGGAATTTGAGCTACTGATTGAACAGCGGGGTGCGGTGACAAACGCAGCTACCAGCCAAGATTACACTCACTACTACATCACATCTGCCCCTAAAGATTTTGCCCAGTTGGCACCATTGCAGCTGGATGTGGTACTGAATCCCAGCATTCCAGATGATGCCTTTGAAAGAGAGCGATTGGTAGTTTTAGAAGAAATTCGCCGTTCGGAAGATAATCCCCGTCGCCGTACTTTCCAACAAGCGATGGAAGTGGCATTTGAACAGTTGCCGTACCGCCGTCCGGTACTGGGGCCAGCATCGGTAATTGAGCAGTTGACGGCGCAGCAGATGCGCGATTTCCACGCCAGCAACTATCAACCCCAGGCGATGACAGCGGCGGTAGTGGGGAATTTGCCTGTAGAAGAATTAATTGAAATAGTGGCAGAGGGATTTTCCACACACGGTAGTCAAACAACAAACAACAAACAAGAAATAACAAGCAACCCTGAAGCAGCTTTTAAAGAAATTGTGCGGCGCGAGTATGTTGACGAAAGTGTACAGCAGGCGCGGCTGGTGATGGTTTGGCGAGTGCCAGGATTAAAGCAACTGTCCGAAACTTACCCGCTGGATGTGTTGGCGGTGATTTTGGGACAAGGCCGGATGTCGCGACTATTTAGGGATTTGCGAGAAGATAGACACCTGGTATCGCATATTGGGGTGAGCAATATGAGCCAGCAGCTTCAGGGAGTATTTTATATTGGGGCGCAGTTACCTGTGGAGAATGTGGCAGAGGTAGAAGCAGCGATCGCGCAGCACATCCGCACCTTACAATCTGAGCTAGTAACCCAAGCTGAGATGTCCCGCGTCCGGACACAAGTGGCGAATCGGTTTATTTTTGGGAATGAATCCCCAAGCGATCGCGCTAACTTGTACGGTTATTATCATTCTCTAATGGGTGACTTAGAGCCAGCCCTAACTTACCCGGCGCGAATTCAAAGCCTTGATGCTGAAGACCTTCGCGTAGCTGCTCAACAGCATCTTTCCCCAGATGCTTACGGTGTAGTTGTCGTTAAGCCAGCATAATTTTTTTTAAGCGCAAAGAAGAAACCCTCTAGCTATGCAAAGAGGGTTTCTTTTTTGCGTAGCGGTAAATTGTAGTGAAGCGTTACAGCACTCGCCAAGGCGATTAGAACAAATGCACTCTACCTTTTGGTATACAGAATGGGTGACACCATCAATCGCCGGAAAGAGGCATAGCAACCAGAGTGGTCTTTTTCATTAGTCAGACCTCGGCGTGAAATGCTTGCTGTGTCAAGACTATACTTTCTTTGGCTCTTAGTTTCCCTTTAAGTCTTGTTAGCCAATTACTGAAACTCAAATCCGCTGTTATTCAAGTAGTGACGTATACACTGGATTGTTGCTATAAGTCCCTCTAAAGAATTTCTTATAGATTCTTCTGAAGACAGAGAATAGTAGCTGCCAAGGCAAATACTATGAATGTGTACCGAGTGATTGGTGAATGGAGACACAGAATTCAAAAGACGCGATCGCAGCCGACAAAAAACAGTCTTGAATTGTAGTTAAAGATAGAGCCAGCCCGTAATTAAATCTATGGTGAAAGGGGACACTTTCAACCTATCACTCAAAAATACAGACAGACTGAGATTTGAGTTTAGGTAGCCCTTTTTACCACTATCAAAGCGCCTCTGGCTTTTTTCGGTCGTTCAATTGGACTTTCATTTGCATCAATTACAATTACTTTCCTAGCTTAGTCGTGGTAATGTAATTGGTTTTTTTTCGGCAGATTGAAGACTCCTCAGAGAACCCTCGTCTCTAATTTTCGCATCCTTATAAAACAGATAGTGGATGAATCACGAACTTCCCAAGGTTGAACAAGGTGGAAGTATGTAGGGTATCGTACCTTACTCCAGGTTAGTGACAACTTGATCTTTGATACTTAATTGATTAAGTTGACCTGATTTCTTCTTTCTCTGTTCTACGTGTCATACCCTACTTACCCTGTGGCTAAACGTTTCCTTGTGATGCCACAGAGTACGCTTGAAATTTCGCACTTTGAGAATTTTTTTTTACTTTTTGTAGGTCATGAGCTATACGCAGACTGACCTACTTCTTTTACCCCATTATCACACTTATTAAGAAAAATCATGGTTAACTTACTGAAGCCGCCCAGTGTTTCAAGTTCTCACCTCGGTAGTGTAACTGCTTTGTGGAGAGAAGGGTCTCCTTACGACAGGAGGGCGCTTAAGACTGGTATCGTCCATTTCGGGCCGGGTCGTTTTTTTCGGGGACACCTCGCCTACATAATACATAACTATCTTTCACAGAAGGGTTCCCAAGAGCAGAGGTGGGGGATTTGTGGGGTTAGCCTCAAGAGTCAACGCACCATTAATAGGTTGAAACCGCAGAGATTCCTTTACTCGTTGACCAAACACTCTAGTTGCGCTAAAAATCGTGAGGAAGCGGAAGTTATCGGTTCTATCAAGGAAATCGTTAATGGTAGAGAGAAGTGCGACTATGTGCTTGAAAAGATGGCGTCTCCCTCTGTGCATCTGGTGACTCTGACAATTACTCAAGGGGGCTACCATCTAGACAAGAGTTTTAATCTCGACACAACGAATGAAGACATCGCGCACGATCTGCAAAATCCTTCCACTCCTACTACTGCAATTGGCTTTATCGTAGAGGCGCTGCGGCGACGACGCGATCGCTCAATGGCACCCTTCACCACACTTTCTTGCGACAACCTCCCAAGAAACGGGGAGATCCTGCGAAAAGCAGTGCTAGCTTACGCTGAACAGATCGATCCTCAGCTGGCAGAATACATTAGGGATAACGCGACCTTCCCTAATTCGGTGGTAGACAGGATTGTGCCTCAAGAACAGGAATCCGACTATAGCTACCCCAACCGACTGTTGCAAGTTCGCGATCGCAGCCCCATTGTGACGGAACCATTTTGGCAGTTTGTCGTGGAGGACAACTTCACAGGCGATCGACCCAACTGGGAAGATGCGGGAGTCATTATGACCAAAGACATCACTCCCTTCCTGTATATGAAGTCGAGATTCTTAAATGCAGTACACTCCTTCATCGCCTGTTTAGCTGTAAGAGCAGGTATAGAGTATATGCACGAGGCGATCGCCCAACCGGAATTCAACTTGTTTACTCGGCAGCTCATGGACGATATCGCAGCAGCAACACCCGTGCCTCGCGAGATGTGCGAACAATATATGGAGCAGGTGTTACTAAGACTGAGTAACGAGGCTCTTCCGGATACTACTGAGAGAATCGCTTCAGAAACAGCGAGGAAAGTAGGCAAGTATATATTTCCGATACTTGAGGATGCTTATAGCCGAAAGGTCAGCATGAAGCGGATTATACTTCCCGTTGCGGCATGGCTTCTTGCAGTCAGAGAGGGAGCGTGTGAGTCTGGTCAGGCCTATCATGCCAAGGATACCGAAAGCGCAATTACAGCGATTCAAGAAGGCGCAGTGATTAGCGGCATTCTGGGATTAGAGAATTGCGAACAGACAGAGGTCGTAGATAATGAATGCCACCAAGCTTTGCGAGATATCCAGACCCACGGACTATTGACTACGCTTAAAAATCACAGTGAGGGAGGTCTTTTAAATGAAACCGTTTCAGCATGATAAGTTGGTACTTTTCGATCATGACGGAACTGTTGTTGATAGTGAAACCATCGCCCTTAAGAGCGCGTGGAAGCTGACAAATGAAGTGGCTCGTGAGTTTGCTGGCGCTCAACACTATGAGCTTGAGGGCTTTGTTAAAAGCTTCGCCGGCAAACCTTACAGGGAAATACTCAAGAAGATCTACCCAGACTCATCAACCACTCTTAATGAGCGCGATATTGACAGGCTAGTGGCTCAAGAAGAAAAGAGAGCGATTGAACGGCTTAGTGTAGAGGCAAAAGCGACGGTCGGAACGCCGGAAGTGCTGTCTTCCCTGCGCGACGACGGATTTGAATATGCGCTAGTAAGTAACAGCAGCTTACAGCGGCTGAGTGCTTGCCTTGGTGCAACTGCCCTAACTGACTATTTCCCAAGCGAGCGGATCTTTAGCGCTCACGACTCTCTCCCCGTTCCGCGACCTAAGCCGCTTCCTGACATCTATATATATGCAGTGAAATGTTTGGGCGCTGAAGTTTCGGATTGCGTGGCAATTGAAGATTCTCTCAGTGGGGTAAAGTCTGCCGTTGCTGCTGGAATTGGGCAGATTATCGGTTATGTAGGGGGAACTCATATAAGCGAGAACGAAAGAAGAAGCCGTGCAGATGCTCTTCAATCGGCTGGTGCCCACCAAGTTATCGAGCGGATGCACGACCTTATCGGGATATTGTCAGCAATGCCAGTCTAGGACGTGTCTGCTTTCCCCGGAGATCCCCCCCAGCCCCCCTTGAAAAAGGGGGGAGCAGGAATCTTAGTCCCCCTTAAAAAGGGGGATGCAAGGGGGATCTTCCTTTCCTTGAGCGCAATAACAAGTAGTTTGCAGAGACGCCTTAGTAAGATGGGGCATCAGGCGATCGCTTGATGCCCTTAGCAGGATGTGTGAAAAGTTAGATTTTGTTAAGAATAGCCTGGGCGACAACTTCCTCGGAGATCGGTCTGGCGCTCGACTTGCTATGCAGAGCCGCCAAAATTGACTCCACCTTTTTCACCCCTTCTGCAATACCGATAATAAGCCGTCATCACAAGGTCATAAATTAAGATGAACAGCAATACCAGCACAGGCTCAACAATCAAGCTGAATGAAGCATCCCTGTTTCATTTACCTGGAAACGTGCGCGTACCCAAGTACGATCGCCATCAAATTACTAATGGAATTGTGCATATTGGGGTTGGTGGATTTCATAAATCGCATCAAGCGCTCTATCTCGATGATTATTTCCATCAGAATCCGGGTAGTGATTGGGGAATCTGTGGTGTTGGATTGCTGGACTATGACTATGACAGGCGTATGCGGGATGCACTTCTGTCCCAAGATTGTTTGTATACCTTAGTTGAGCGATCGCCTGAGTGCGATCGCGCTCGAATCATCGGTTCAATCACTCGCTACCTGTTTGCACCAGACAATCGTCAAGCAGTTATTGAAGCATTAGCAGATCCCAAATGCCGAATTGTTACTCTAACGATTACTGAAAGCGGCTACTACTATATTGAAGGAAGTGGCGAATTCAATGTGAACCACCCAACGATTCAGCACGATTGGCAACATCCTGACCAACCAATCGGGACATACGGTTTTTTGACAGCCGCACTCGAAAAGCGACGTAACCAGGGGTTGCCGCCCTTTACCGTTCTATCCTGCGACAATATCCAGGGCAACGGCAACATGGTGCGGAAAATGCTCACGACATTTGCCCAAATGCGCGATCCAGAGTTGGGACGTTGGATTGCTGAACACGTAGCCTTTCCCAACTGCATGGTCGATCGCATTACTCCGATGACAGCCCCAGCAGATATCAAAATGGTGGCCCAACAGTTTGGTATTGATGATGCGTTTCCCGGTGTTGCGGAGCCTTTCATCCAGTGGGTAATCGAAGATACTTTTTGTGCAGGTAGACCTGATTGGGAAGCCGTTGGCATACAGATGACGAGCGATGTTCATCCCTACGAGATGATGAAAATTCGCCTGCTTAACGCCAGTCATATGCTGATTGGCTATCTCGGCTCTCTGGCAGGTTATACCTACGTTTATGAAGTCATGGCCGATCCCTTGTTTAAGCAAGCAGTCGCAAACTTGATGGACGAGGTGACGCCAACACTCCAATCCGTTCCTGGGATTGATTTAGACGATTATAAAAAGACTTTAATTGAACGGTTTTCCAATCCCAAAATTCGCGATCAGCTGCCGCGCCTGTGCCTGAATGGATCGGCTAAAATTCCTAAGTTTGTTTTAGGGTCGCTCCGCGATCAATTACAACTTGGAGGTGCGATCGATTACCTAAGTTTAACGATTGCTGCTTGGTGTCGCTATCTCAATGGTTATGACGACCAAAATCGTCCGATCGCCATTGATGAGCTATTAGCTGATATGCTCACTCAACAAGCTCGCTCAGGTAAAACAGATCCCACACCCTTCCTCAGCATATTTGAGATTTTTGGAGATTTAGTAGAGTCGCCACGTTTCGTCGAGACTGTTGCTGACAAGTTGAGCAGTTTGCATGAGGTTGGTGCTAAAGGAACACTCGTCCGATTCTCGCACGCACAGTAATGGCATTATCAACTTAAGCTGCGATTTTTGCTTTATTAAGCAACAAGTCTAATTTTGAATTCTTAATTTGTATTGAGGATTAGCCTAATGCTGCTTGGCATAGATTTAGGAACAGGCTCTGCTAAGGCATTGCTCCTAGCGACAGACGGAACCGCTATAGGTGAGGCATCAAGCTCCTATCCTGTTCATGCACCCCAACCTGGATGGGCAGAATCGGAGCCAGGGGATTGGTGGTTAGGTGTTGGCGAGGCTGTGAGGAAGGCAGTAGGAAATCATGCCGATCGAGTACAGGCGATCGCACTTTCAGGACAGATGCATGGTGTTGTCCTAGCAGAAGAGTCGGGTCAGCCCCTGCGTCCTGCTATCCTCTGGGCAGATACTCGCTCTAGTGCCACCCTTAATACTTATCATTCGCTCGATGCCGCTATTCTAGAGCGATTGGGCAACCCGATTACGGCTGGAATGGCGGGCCCCACTTTGTTGTGGCTACGAGAACACGAGGCTACTGTCTACACCGAAGCGCGTTGGGCACTCCAGCCAAAAGATTGGCTGCGGTTACGGATGACTGGAGAAGTCGCAACCGAACCATCTGATGCTAGTGGTACTTTGCTTTACGATGTTGTGTCGGACAACTGGGCAGAAGATGCAATCTCAGGCCTGAATCTACGTTGTGATTGGTTACCAAAAATTATCCCCTCTAGTGCGATCGCAGGTTATCTAACAACTGTTGCTTCAGAGCATCTTGGCTTAAGAGTTGGTTTACCCGTTATCGCTGGTGCTGCGGATACGGCAGCGGCGGCACTTGGTAACGGACTACTAGAGCCTGGATTAGTTCAACTAACCATCGGCACAGGCGCTCAAATCATTACACCTCGCTCGCAACCGATTATCGATCCTCATGGTCGTACACATCTCTATCGAGCCGCCGTACCTAACGGGTGGTACACCCTTGCAGCCATGCAAAATGCGGGGTTAGCGCTTGAGTGGGTGCGAGGTATCCTGGGCTTGAGCTGGGAGCAAGTCTATACTCAAGCCTTTACTGTTCCCCCAGGATGTGAAGGGTTGACATTTTTGCCATACCTTACAGGTGAGCGAACTCCACATCTTGACCCCTATGTACGCGGGGCATGGGTGGGGCTTGGGCTTCATCACACACAGGCGCACCTGATGCGGGCGGCTTTAGAGGGAGTTGCTTTTGCCTTGCGACAAGGTTTTGAGGCACTTGAGGCAACAGGTTTTAAAGCGACACAACTGCGTTTAGCAGGCGGTGGAACGGCAGAAATGCCTTGGAAACAATTACTGACTGATGTATTGAAAATACCTCTCTATGCAACTACCGTTGCTGCTGCTTCCGGGCGGGGTGCTGCTCTACTGGCGGGTATCGGAATTGGCATATACGCAGATGCTAATGACACGAGCAAACTGGCAGCCACACCAATGCTTGCTGCAACTCCCCAATCACTTGATTGGGTTCTAGAAGAGGCTTGGATGCGATATGAATCTTTGTATCCACGGCTACAAAAATCAGATAAAAATATATGACTCAAGGAGGTAGCACTAGAAGGTATCTACAATTAAATTCTTAATTGGCGAGGCTGTTTAACATCAGTCAACGAAAGAAGCGCGTTTACTAAGAGAATAGGTAGACATTATGAATATAGTAGGTGGAATAAACCTTCCTAAATCAGCCGACACTTCTGATTTATACATACAGTGTAATGAAGCTGCATCTTTAAACTACCAGGAAGATGACAAAAAAATTGTCTTACGTCAGGGGGGCATTCTATCCTCAAATTCTTATTTCAATTCATTTTATGAGAAATTTTATACTAAATATACAACTCTTAGCTCTATCTACTATTTGCTGAAACTTGAAGGCGATTTCAAAGTTACTGTTTACCGAGAAGTTAACGGGGAAAATAACAAAGAGATTATTTCTCAAGATAACTTTGAAAATTGTCAATTTTCAGAATCTGTCAAAATTCCCCCAATCAATCTCCTTCAAGATGAAAACGCTGGCAGAATATATTTTGAAATAACCTGTTCTAGTGAGCAGGGTGCTTTTAAAGAGGCGTGGATAGCAACTGATGAAAATAAAACTAGAGACGTATCATTGGGAATTATCATTTGTACCTTCAAAAAAGAGGATTATATAAAAAATACCTTAACTGCGATTTTTCAAGATAAGTTACTAGAAACTAAGGACTTCAAAGTATTTGTTGTTGATAATGGTAGAACTTTAAACGAAGCGGATTTCACACAGCCAAAGCTGAAACTGGTTCCCAATATAAATGCGGGTGGAAGTGGTGGTTTTACTAGAGGGCTAGTTGAAGCTTTAGCGGAGAACACCTCCTCTCACTTTTTGCTGATGGATGATGATATAGAGTTAGAAAGTCAATGTATTTATAGATTGTTTTCTTTGCATGAGTACGCCAAGACTGATTTTGCCGTAGCTGGCGGGCTGCTCAATTTAGAGAAAAAGCATATGTTGTATGAAGCAGGAGCAACGTACAACGAAGATTCTAAAACTAGAGGATTTGCGCCTGGGTCATTAACCGCCGCAAATCATAATATTGATCTACGAAGTTCTAGTTCTCTCAACAGGTTACTGGTGGAAGAACATATAGATTATGGGGGATTTTGGTTTTTCTCTTTTTCTAAAGACGTTGTTGAAAAAATTCAATTGCCGCTGCCTTTATTTATCAAGATAGATGATATAGAGTTTTGTTTAAGAATTAAAGAGCTGGGTAACAAAATAGTAGCTTTTCCCTCTCTGGCTGTGTGGCATCAACCTGCTTCGGCAAAAAAATTAAATTGGGAAACTTATTACTATATTCGCAATGATTTAATAACTTATGCCATCCATTATTCGATAGATTACATGGATACAGTTCAGCATTTTACAAAAGTAATACTTGAGTCTTTATCAAGCTTTGATTATAATCATGCAGAAATGGTTATAAAATCTTTTGAAGACTATATAAAAGGGCCAGGTTTTCTTAAAAACGCTGATCCAGAAGCATTCCATGTAAACATTTTAAAGCTTAGTAAAAGTTATAATAACCAGAATGAGATAGATAAATTAGCTGGTACTCACCTTTTGACTAGGTGGTTTAAAGTTGCTGCTGAAAGTAGTAGTGAATGGTCATCCGTAAGTAGAGAATGGAAAAGTGCTTCAAAGGAGCTGACATCTATTATATTTTGGCGGCAATACCTTGGGCTAAATAACTAAAACTGAGATGATACTACTGAAGGTAGGAAACGCTCAGATGATGGCAACCATTCCAACTATTTCAGGAGTGTTGACATACACCAAAAACGACTGCAACAGATGCAACGAGAACACGGCAATCTCCTGGCCTTTGAGTCGGTTAGTGGCAAGGTTAGTGATTTTTTCACTAAATATTTACTACTACCCTTCTTTGCGTAGCGAGAGCGCTTCCCTTGGCGTTACGAGAGCGTTAAAATTATTTCCATGATGTGGACACAAATAGATGCTCGTATTACTCAGCTGACTGGCGAAAAGTTTCTTTCGTCACAGCGGCGTTCGGTTAGCGGCGGCTGTATCAATCAAGGTTATGCCATCAGCGATGGGCAGCGTACTTATTTTGTTAAACTCAACCAAGCTTCTCTGGTTGATATGTTTGAGGCAGAAGCGTTGGGTTTACAGCAAATGCTGGAAACTAACAGCATCCGCGTCCCAAAACCGATTTGCTGGGGTACTGAAGGCAATTCTGCCTATCTAGTTCTGGAGTGGTTGGAACTAGGACGTGGCAATACCCAATCTTGGGAGAAAATGGGACAGCAATTGGCAGCAATGCACCACTGGGTGGGAAAAGATGCCTTTGGCTGGGACAGAAATAATACGATTGGTTCTACGCCGCAAATCAACACCTGGACAGCAGCTTGGGGAGAATTTTATGTTGAACATCGGCTGGGTTATCAATTTGGGCGGGCGTTGCGTCGCGGCGGTCATTTTCCCAATCAGGAACGGTTACTAGAGGCAATTCCTGAACTATTGGCAGATCGTCAGCCTCAACCATCGTTGGTTCACGGCGATTTGTGGGGGGGAAATGCCAGTTGTACTGTAGAAGGGGAACCTGTGGTTTTTGACCCGGCGGCGTATTATGGCGATCGCGAGGTTGATATTGCGATGACGGAACTTTTTGGCGGTTTCCCAACAGCGTTTTATCGCGGCTATAACGAAGTTTTTCCTTTAGATCCAGGCTACGAGCGGCGGAAACCTCTGTATAATCTGTATCACATTTTGAATCATTTTAATCTTTTTGGCGGCGGTTATGCGTCGCAAGCGTCGGGGATGATTGAACAGATATTGCGTTCAATTTGATGTTGAGCGTAACACGCTATCCTGGCAGGAATAATTTGCTTATGGGAGATTGTCAGGGTCAACGCCAAGCGATCGCAAGTATGCAGCCAACTGTTCAGCCCGAAGACGTTCTTGTTCAGCCCTAAGACGTTCTTGCTGTAACAACAACTCGGCCTGTTCAGCCCGTTGCTGTAGTTCCACTGAAGTTAAAAATCTCTGCCCATCTGGACGATAAATTACCAACTCTCCCTGTCCAGTTGCAAACCGAATTTTTAAGCGGGGACTCGTCCAGCCATCCATTTGCCAAAGTTTTGTTAGATGTTGATCTTGCCGCAACCATCCTTCTAATTCATAGCTTTCTGGGTCATACAGATAGTATTCTTCGACACCGTAAGTATCGTAAAACTCCAGCTTGCGATCCATCTCTTCTTGATTGTTGCTGAGAGAAAGTATCTCAAAAACAACTTGGGGCGGGATATTATCTTCTTGCCACTGACGATAAGAACGACGTTTCCCCTTCTGTCTGCCGAATACAACCATGACATCCGGTGCAGTCGGAGAAACTATCTTGGATTTGACAGGATACCACAGCAAATCTGCCGCAATAAAAACATCGTTAATGGCGGCGAACAAAATCTCTAAATTCTCTTTTATAATGACTATCCAACGATACTGTTCCGTATTGTCTGCCATTGGTTTGCCGTCACTGTCGGGATAGAGTAGATCGGAGTCAAGTTGCGAAAAGATAGTCATCGGATTTTAGCTTGCTCTCGCGCAATAAATTACGACAAAATTTTAAATAGGCTGGAAATAGCGATCGCTATTTTCCAGACTCTTGATTTTTGTCTCTTTTTATCATTTTAAAAATTAATTCTAGACAGAAATTCTGGCACACCCTGAATACCCAGATTAAGGTGAAACACCGCCCCAGCTCCCGCGCCTTCCTCATCGCGGTTGTCACCGCCTGCCGTAGTAACGTAAATATCAGTGTAATCGGGGCCGCCAAAGGTGACGCTTGTCACCTTTTTTGCCGGGAAAGGAATGCGTAAAACTTCTGTACCATCAGGAGTGTAGCGAAACAAATGTCCCCCATCCCAACGCGCCGACCAAATATAACCTTCGGCATCAACAGTCATCCCATCGGGGACACCTTCATCTTCTGGTGTGGTGATGTGAACGCGCTGATTGCTAAGATTGCCGCTAAATTGGTCGTAGTCGAACTTATAAATCTCCCGTTTATCGGAGTCGGTGTGGTAAAGCTGCTTGTGGTCGGGGGTAAATCCCATGCCGTTAGAAACACCCAGACCGTCGAGTATTTGAGTGAGAGAACCGTCTGTATCCATGCGGTAAAGGCGACCGAGACGATTAGGTGCTGGCATCGTCCCACAAAAAACGCGCCCTGCGGGGTCAGCAATTACATCATTAAAGCGGGTTTCGCGTTCGTCGGGAATTTCGGGAATCAGGGTGGTAATTTTCCCCTCTTGCCAGCGCTCAATGGCTCCACGAGCTTTAAATAGAAGTAGTGAACCGTCTTGTTGAATAGTGAAACCACCGACAACTTCCCCAGAGTAAATCTGCTCGTGGGTTTTGCTGGCATAATCGTAGCGAAACAGGCGACCTGTGGGGATGTCACTCCAGTAGAGGCGCTCCTCAAGTGGGTGCCAAAGGGGGCCTTCGGCATTGTGGCATTGGTAGTCTGCGAGGATAGATGGTGTTGCCATTCTTTGAGTATAGGATCAATAGAAAAGTGCAACTGCAATTTTAGAGCATCCCTAGTGAGTAGCGATCGCAATCTTAATTGCTTAATGTTAAGTAGTTAATAGTCCAGGCAATGAGGAAAAGAATTCTAGAAACAATTATTGCGACCTTACAGCCAAAAGACTTTATCTTAGCTTTATGGCAGGGAGGTTCCGCAGCCCACGGTTATACAGATGAGTGGTCAGACATCGATATTGTAGCAATTGTTGAGGACAATTATGTTGAAGAAACATTTAAACTCCTTGAAAAATCTCTCTTAACAATATCGGACATTAAGTTTAATTTTCGAGTTCCTGAACCTACATGGCACGGTCATTCGCAGTGCTTTTATCAGTTAGAAGCAGCAAGTTCCTTCTTATTGATAGATTTTGCAGTAATGAAGCGAAGTAGTCCCAATCAATTTTTAGAGATGGAGCGACATGGAAAAATAGTAGTTGCCTTCGACAAAGCCAATCTCTTAGTTGTACCTCCTTTGAATTTGAGCGAACATTTTTCCAAAATGAAAGCTAGATTCTATCATCTTCAAAATACTTTTGATTTTTTGCAAATATTTGTTAAAAAAGAGATAAATCGCGGACGTTTAGTAGAGGCTATTGCTAACTACCACTCTTACACTCTTCCACCCTTAGTAGAACTTCTGGGAATGGTTTATCGACCTTATAGATACGATTTTCAGACAAAGTATTTTAGTCGAGACTTTCCCCCGGAGGTCATCGCTCGTATGGAACCCCTTTATTGTGTAAAGGATATTGCCGATTTAACAAAAAAACAGCAACTTGCCGAATTGTTTTTTGCGGAAACTTTACCTCGTGCAGAAGAGGTTATAACTAGAGCAAACCTAACTGATTTATGAATTTCTTTTCTCTTCCTTAAGCGCTATCACCAACCCGCTATGTAGCGTCTTTGCGGTTCAGTTAGAAAGCTACGTTCACGCATCAAGTACAATTGCTATAAATTTAACTAAATTTTTCGGAACCAGGCATGACAGAAATTAAAAATGTCAGTGAAACAGCTTTTATCATCGCTGAGCTTAGAGTCGAAGGAAGTGAAGAGAATAATCCTCTTTACACCGATGAAATTGTTAAACTTTTTCTCAATGATGAAACTAAAAAAATTGTTAAGGAGATAGTTAAAACCTTTCCTCCGGCAAAAGATATGGTAAAAATTCGGACAAAATATTTTGATGATGTATTATCAAATCAAATTTCACTTGGTTATCAGCAAGTGGTGATTTTAGGCTCTGGTTTAGATACCCGTGCTGTCAGAAAAGGTACAGAAGACGTGTTTTTTTTTGAAATAGATAATCAAAATACTCTTCTGTTAAAAGAAAAAAGTTTAACTCAAAACCAAATTTCAGCAAATGTGAAATATATTCCTGGGGACTATGTAAAAGACGATTTAATTGCTTTGCTTGCTAGAAATAACTTTGATTTTAATCTACCGACCTATTTTTTATGGGAAGGTAATATTACATATTTAACTGAGGATGAAATAATTTTTGTAGTAAAACAGATTCGGGACAATGTGAAAAGCTTCAAGTTATCCTTGGACTATTTTACAGAAGGAGTAATTTTAAGAACAACTGGGTATCAGGATATAAATGATTACAGAGATGAGTTGGAAAAGATGGGCGCACCGTGGCTGACTGGCTTTGAAAATATTGATAGTTTTGCTAAAAAAATAAACCTAAAAGTTAGCGAAAACTTTTCAACAGCCGATTTATACAAAAGATATCGTCCTCATAGTTCACTAGAATCTAATATTTTCAATTTTTACTTTGTTTGTACTTTAGAAAGTTAAAGTAGGTTGGTTTGATGGATGTATTCCGGGCTTTTGATTAGTTCCGTGAAAGGCGCGATCGCATCTCGCGCTGCTTCGGCTTTGGGAGAGTGGACTTCGAGGAGGATGATGCGTTAGCGAAGCGCAACGAATTCTTTCGCTCCAATTAAAAGGCTATAGAATTGAGTCAATCTTATGATAATGAGCGATTGAAGCGATGAAAACGCTAGCAAAATGGTCTGTGGATGACTATCACCGCATGATCGAAGCGGGGATTTTGCGCGATCGCCGTGTGGAGTTGTTAGCGGGCGAAATTGTTGAAATGAGTCCAGAAACCCCGATTCATTACAATACGGCAAAGCGAGGCGCGAAATACCTGGAGGAGTTGCTAGTAGGCAAAGCCGATGTTCGTTTCAATGGCCCAATTACACTACCCGACTCCGAACCCGAACCGGATATGGCAATCGTTCGACTACCAGAATCTGCATACAACGATCGCCATCCTAAATCTGATGATATATTTTGGGTCGTAGAGGTGGCTAAGACCAGTCTGAAAAAAGATGTGGACTTCAAAGCCTCTATTTATGCTACTGCTGAAATTCAAGAGTATTGGGTTTTAGATTTATCAAACACGCGAATAATTGTGTTTCGAGAGCCTCACGATGGTCAGTACGTTACACAACAGGTTATTCGTGAAGGCGCGATCGCGCCGTTAGCATTTCCAGATATCCAAGTATCCGTCGAGAGACTTTTTGCTTGAATGCGATCGCTCCCTACTTTTTGCATCCTCACGCTTGCAGTTTATAAGCGATCGCATCTCGCGCTGCTTCGGCTTTGAGGGAGTGGAGTTTGAGGGGGATGATGCGATCGCAATCCCTTCTCGACACAGCACTTCTTCGCTCACTTAAATTTTGGTGGATGTTCCCCTACCTTCACCCACATCCGACGCACCCGAATCAACTGGGGACGATTCATCTTCAGGGTAGCAATCGTTGCTCGACCAATAGGCGTCAACCCTACTAACTCTGTCCCATCCTCACTCCACGTAAAATGCTCCTCCCACACTTGGCGATGGGGATGAAACAAAGGAACCGTCTGCTGGGTAGTGGGGTCTAGTGCTGTTTGCAGAGTGGCTTTGTAGCGATTACAGGTAGGACAGGAAAGGCAAAGATTCTCGAAAAGTGTCTCTCCACCAGCTGAGCGGGGAAGAATGTGTTCAAACTCAAAAATTGCAACCGTTAGAGCTTCAGCCGTGCGGCAATAGGCACAGCAATCTCTAAACTGGACGCGAATTTGTCGCTGTAGCTCAACAGGAATATATGCACTCACGCCACCGTTGCCAATCTTTCTAGGCAGTGCAGAGTATATCTGGCTCTGGTTTTGAGGATTGTCAGTTGATCGACTTGTGCTATCAAACGGTCTAGATTCGCAATTTCGTCAGCACAGAGTTGAGATTTTGCATTCCGAACTAGCAAATCGTTCAATTGATTCTGTGCTGAGGCAGCTAGCATACTATCGGCTAACGCTTGCAGCTCATCTCGGCTTAAGCCAATTAAGCATTCCTCATCCAGAGCCAGTGGGTTTGCAAGTCGATTATATGCTTCCAAATCTAACAAGACGCCAACTCGCTCCCCCTGTTCGTTGGTAATATAACGCACTTGCTCAGACATGGGTTTTCTCTCTCTCGGTCTTTGGATTCATCGTAGCTTATAGTTGTTTTGCGATCGCATCTCGCGCTGCTTCGGCTTTGGGAGAGTGGAGTTTGAGGGGAAAAATGCGATCGCGCCGTTGGCATTTCCAGATATCCAGGTATCAGTTGAGAGACTTTTTGCTTGAGCCTTTTGTGTCAGTTGTATGATAATTCCGAATGCAGAGCGTGCTGTGCTTGATGTCCGTAAGTTACGTGATTACTGTCTCAATTCCACGCATGATGAGGGCAAACATAAGGCACGTTTGTTTGAGTCCATGCTGGGCATGACTGCTAGTGATGCAGAGGAGTTACGCAGGATTTTACTGGAAGTTATCAAAACACATGAGGTACAGCTAGGGCGAAGGGACGACTACGGGCAACGTTATACCCTTGACTTTGTGCTTGAATGGGGGAGAGAAGCGCTACTGTTCGTAGTGGTTGGATGCTCGAACATGGCTCAGACACTCCAAGATTGACAACGTGCTACCCGTTGTAAGAGTGGGAGACTTATATGACAGATACAATCAAGTTGTTAGATATAGTTGCTCTTACAGTCAATTTGCCTGAGTTTAATCTGTGGCGTGGGCAAGTGGGTACAGTTGTTGAAATCCTTGCCGATGGTAGAGCGTTTGAAGTTGAATTTAGCGATCGCACAGGACGCACTTACGAGTCTCTTGGTCTACGTCCAGAGCAAATTATGGTGCTACATTTTGAGCCAGTATCTGGTGATGTTGCAGCTTAACAAGATGCGATCGCTTCTCGTGCTGCTTCAGTTTTGGGGGAGTGGAGTTTGACGAGGATGACGCGATCGCTTTGGACAATCAGGTAATTTTCCGGGAAATAAGACATCTAAGGATGTTTAAAACAAGAAATTTGTGGTTTCAAGCAAGACGTTTCGCATCGCCAGTGAGAAGTTTCTGGTTTGAAATCAGCATTCCCTAGTGCTGTTTATGGATATCCGCCTACTTTTTTGGTTTCCAGACATGAGAGGTATTCACCTTTACGGTTTGTTCCTTTGAGTGAAAGACTATCCCAATGAGGGAGTTGCTGCCACTTCCACAATGCCTTTCTGCACAACCTTGCCTTGAATAGATAGCTGAATCTTGTAGACTCCAAGTGGAGCGTCCTGAGAAGCTTGCAAATACTCCCTCACAGGACTCGCTGTGAGTATCTTTTCTCCTTTAGAACCTTCCACCGAAAGTATGAGCGAATCATCGGTACAGGAGACTAAATTTAGTCTTACCAGCCCATCCGATTTTAAGTCAAAATCATTTTGCCATTGGTTGTTATTTTCTACATTAGCCGGACTGAGGTCGTTACACACCGAATAAGCAAAAAGCCCCGCTGCTTCCCTATTAACTATTTTCTTTCGGTACTTTTATTGTTGTTTTGAGCGGTTGGCTTCCCTCACGTCATAAGCTTCATCAGGTGCGATAGCAAGATTCGGCTTCCAGACAGTAGGGTTATCTACCTGTACGGTTTGCTCATTGGTATCAACGACAAACCTAATGTGACTTTTTGATTTCACTTCCAAAGAGCCTTTTTGCCAAACCCTACCTTGAGTCAAAAACTTTATCGTGTAGGTACCAGCTGGGATGATAGAGCCTATGCTTCCAATACTGGATTTTAGAGGAGGTCTGCTGGGGTCGAGAAAGAACTGTTCATTAACTTTACCTTTACCCTCAATAGCAACTGTGACCTGCTTAGTGTGTTTATTGGTGCAGGCGAAGAAATCGACAAAGCCCTCTCCGTCTCTTATTGAGTCAGCTTGCTCTCGCTGGGCATTTAAGTAAGCTGACTTACGATTAGCACACTCAGTCCGAAAGTTAGTCTCGTCAGTTCGGGTTTGCATATAGTTACGAACCAAGCCGCAAGCTCCAGTCGTTAAGCTGATAGTAACGAGTAGTGCGTTTGTGATAATAACTTTAGGTTTCATGTTCCTTTCTACCTCGATTTGCTACTGCACAGCTTTAGAGAAAGTCAATGATTTCTCGGTGTTGCTCGGTGTCTATGGTCATTGCCAGTAATTCCCCGTTCACCAACTCATAGCGGGTATCAGTTCCATCTGAGTTGATCAGATACTCTTCAAAGGTTAGTCTCTTGGCCGTTACAGTCATGATCGCCTCCCTTCCCGCATCTAATTCGGTAAGCAGTAACCCAACTTTAACAAAGCATTGCGAAACTTGGTTTCAGATGCCATTGGCACAATCAAAGAGCGATCGCTAATCCAGCCATACATTGCAACAGATGGCACAGGCGAGAATCAGTGGAATTGAGAGAACTATCAATCCTGTTGCTACCTGTGCTAAAAACTGTTGAAGGCATTTATCGCAAAGGACAGATTGAACTGGTTGAACTGCCACAGGATGTGAGCGATCGCACCCAAGTTCTGATCACCTTTCTCGATCCTGGCAAAATCGATCCCACCAAAGTGCGTCAATTGATCGATCGGTTAGAAACCATTGCAGGTATTCAGCAAGGCTTCGTAGATAACCTAAACGATCTAGGAGATGAAGTTTAAATAGGTTGTCGGTGAGAACGTAGGGAAAGAGGTTATCCGCCAGGCGACGCTTCCTTTAACCATCAATCTGATTCGACTCCGGTAGGAATTCAGGATTCATGACTTGCTCTGGAGTGTAGGGACATTCTTCGGGAAAAACCTGTTCGCCCAACTGAGTTTCTCGAATCGCCAAAGCTAAGCCTAGTTCATAAGCAGCGAGGAAAACCTCTTCTAGATA
The DNA here is from genome assembly GCF_014695505.1 of Trichocoleus sp. FACHB-90. NCBI lineage: Bacteria > Bacillati > Cyanobacteriota > Cyanophyceae > Leptolyngbyales > Trichocoleusaceae > Trichocoleus > Trichocoleus sp. FACHB-90. Next base: position 66,054 of record NZ_JACJOK010000061.1, on the reverse strand, counting down.
AGGTTTCAAACTAGGGCTATCCTGCAAAAGCAACCTGATCTGAACACGTTGCTCTCGAATTGTACCCAACCAACTATTGCTGCGTTTGTCAGGTTGAAATTGCCATTTTAGGAGGTGTCCTAGCAATACTCCCAATCGATTCCTCAGTTCTTGCCGCTCTTTCCTGCCCAAAGCTTCAATTTCCTCAATCAGGTTGCCCTTGTCTAATTGATTCCACTCCTGAGTTTTGAGTAGGCTAACCTGCTCTTGAGTCCAGGCATAAAAATCTGTTTCATAGAGGTGAGATGTGTGCATTTTTATCAATGGTTGTAAACTTCTATTAGACTAGCGATCGCTCTCATATTCACGCATCAGCATTCTGAAGTCCAGGGACTTTTCGATAGATGGAAGCAATATCGCAGCGAATATCTACACTTGCGAAGTAAACTTCATCTCCTTGGCGGTAGATTTGAGAAACCCAATCGCCTGAATCGGAAAGGCGAAAACACTCGACGCTCATCTGAGATTGATTAATTAACATATATTCTCGTAACGATGGCGACGTTTGATAGTCAGCAAATTTTTCCCCTCTGTCAAAAGCTGCTGTTGAGGGAAATAGCACTTCAACGACCAAAATGGGATAGAGGATGAAGTCATCTGTAGAGTTTGTATCCCGTTCATCGCAAGTTACAGCAATATCGGGATAGTAATAGCAGTCTGCTGACTCAAGCCTGACTTTAATATCCGAGGAGAGAACAAGGCAGGGACTATTATAGAGGTGATTGCCCAATATTGTTACTAGGTTACTAGCAATAATGATATGAGGCTTCTTTGCCGCTACCATTGCATAAACTTGTCCTCGCCTATACTCATGTTTGATAGGGCTGACTCGCTCTCCTTCGAGGTAATCTTCTCTTGAGATGTAGAAGTTTTTGCTAATAGTCATTAGGTAGTTTTTCTGAATGAATCGCTATTTTAATAAGCTGTAAACCAGATTGTGTATCGCATTGCGAAATTTGGTTTCGGATTCAGGCGGGATGAGAAAAGAGCGATCGCTAATCCAGCCATACATTGCAACAGATGGCACAGGCGAGAATCAGTAGAATTGAGAGAACTATCAATCCTGTTGCTACCTGTGCTATCTGTTGAAGGCATTTATCACAAAAGACAGATTGAACTGGTTGAACTGCCGCCGGATGCGATCGCTTGCATGGTTGCAGTGCGGGGATAGTGAGTTTTATCGCTGACAGCAATCCCGGCATTCGTCAAAGGCTGTTTGCTCGTCTCGATAGTATGGCATCCTACACTATCCCCAACTTGATAGCCTATGGTTATCAAAAGAGTCGCAAGCCGCACTCTACAGTCTAATAAAGAGCAACCTAGCTGGAATGGAACAAACGCCGTCGCATTGCCTGCAAATAAGCAAAAACGGGGAATTGATAATATTCAACAACCACACTGACCACAAAAGCCAGATGAGACAAAAAGGTTAACCCCATCCAGAAAAGGGGAACCCAAGACAAGGAACTTCCTGGTATAGGCGGGAAAATATACGCAGATAGAGCAATCAACGATGTCGGCAATATTACTAATGCGATCGCTGCTAACCCAACACCCCAACCTAACTCAGCATCATTGCGCGTAGCGTTTTGCCAACCCCGACCATTCCATCGCCAACTCAGAGGTTGGGAACTATCTGCCATTTTCAACGATTGTTGGCGCGAGTCAACTGTGAAAATGTGGCGACAAAAGTTACAAGCCACCGCCTCCATCAAAGGCATCTCTGAAATTTGACCCTGCCGACATACTGGACAGCTATAAACGCCGCCAGACTTGAAATCGTTCGCTAAATCTTTTGAATTCGACATAAACTTAACAACTAGCGGACGTATTCGGCACTGGTAGAAGTGCCTCTCAAGCGCTCTGTCACACAGTATAACTATCTCAGAAGGCAGACAACAAAAATTGGGATATTGCCAGAGATAGGTGAAAAGTCGGCTGCGAGTTATTCCTCCGGTTTGAGGAAGTTTCCACCCTTAGAACGAGAGCTAAAAATTTGATTAAAGTTATTCTAATAAAAGAAGAAACACGGCACTGGATGGACGTTATACCGCAGTGATCCATAATCAAACATCGAAGGAGAGCGACCGTCAGATGTAAGAACAGTGCTAATAACTAACAGGCAGAGATGTTGTGGAGTTTTTGTCGCTTCCTCCACTTTGTTACTATCGATGAGAGGTGCAATCCTCTATCAGAGCGGTCTTAGATAGTAACCGTCAGATGCCATATAATAAACTTTGTTTAAAAGTGCAGGTAGGAATCATCAACCGATTCCTACCTGCACTTTGGAATTTGTACGCTTAAAAATTCATTTCGTAGGTAGGCATTACCCACAAAATACAGTCTAAGTTTTACCTTAAGTAAGGCAACACTATAGCGTTTCTCAGTTGGGTGGAGTATATCGCCATTGAGACCTTCGGGCGACCTTGGTAGGGACATGGCAATGCCGTGTCCCTACAGATGTATCGCACCCAACCCTTGAATTGCTATAGATAATCAACAGCCTACTAAAGTAGATTTAAACTTGCTTAGTCCATACCAAGTTTTTTCGCCTACGATTCCATCCGCTACTAGGCCGCTGCGTCTTTGAAAAGATTTTACACCCGCTTCGGTAACTGGCCCGAATATACCGTTAGCTTCTTGCTGAAAGTTTCCTGTTAGCGCCAGGGCATTTTGTAGCGTGACAACTGCTTTCCCCTGCATTCCTCTTTTCAGAACTGGCATATTAACTGGTGCGCCAGTGTAAAGAGATTGCCAGGTTAATTGACCGACGATACCATCTTCTTTGAGAAAAACCCAATTTTGGAAAACAATTACAGCATACTCTACTTCTTCATTAAAAATACCATCAATGGCTCCATAGTAAGCGTTGCGAGCTGTTAGAAGTTTTTGTAATTCTGTGACTGCTGTCCCTTTGCTGCCTAATCTAAGTATGGGCTTATTGAGTTGAGCGGTGGCGGTTGATTGATTAGATTGTGTAGCTGGCATAGTTGGTTGTCCTTGAAATTTGTTTTCTACAATTCCAAAGTAATCTTTGCGATCGCTCTCCCGCTTCGCACAACCAGGTCATATGATGGAGTATTTCAATATACCTCTAGCAGCTCACCCATTAGCAGGAAGTATAAAAATGGGGTGGGTTGTATAGCCACACCCCACAAAAAATACATTTGTCAACTCTTGACAAATGTCCACTCCAACAACTTAATCGGTGCAGTCTGAAGCGCTTCTGTGAGTTCCTCGCTTTTGTCAAATTTCACTTGGCTGAGGTAGGAAGCTTCCACATTGACAGTAAATTCTTCTTTCTCAAAAGGCCAAGGTTTCACGGTGACATTGCCATCGCTAAGCTTTATCACGTCGTAGCGCTTGCCATCTGGGCCTTTGCTGATTTCCAAAGCACGCACACCATCTGGTAAATCGCGGGTGCAGAGGATCAGCGAGAGGCGATCGCACCATTGAAAAAACGCATAAGCTTTTTCGGCTTCCTCTTTTGTAATCTTCAACTCCTTGCGCCATTTCTTTTGGTTTTCTAGTTGTTCGTCCAGAAAACTGTCCAATTCGGGTGATTCTCCGCGTTTGCCTTCATTCAGAAAGCTGACGTGCATAGAAATCAGCATTGCCACCCACCGTCCCCGGTATCGGGAATTCTTCGTCAGTTCTCTCAGCTTTGGAAGAGAAGTTTTCTTATCAACGGTAAAGTCTAAGGGTGCGCCCGCTTCGGTGATGTTCTCACCTTCCCATTCGCGTTCTAGATCGTCGTGATGGGAAATCGCCGCCACTGTCTCTATCAAGCGTTCTGGGCGATCTTTTCTATGCCAGTTTCCCGCTATTTCAGCAGCCAGTAAAGCATGGGCGCGATGGTAAATTACTTCCCAACCTGTCTCTGTAAGGTTAGCAATCACGAAAATCTATCTCCGGTTAATAATTGCAGATATATATTTTCGTGGAATGGGCATTTTGCCTGCCACTACCAAAGGATACAGTAAGCTTAGGTTGGGTTGATGGAAACCTTCCCCAAGCATCTGACGCATTTGTTGACTATAGCAATCCTATTTAAGTTCTGAACGAGTATTCGCCCTGTAGGGACACGGCACTGTCGTGTCTCTACAGGGTTTCAAGAATCATTTAGGATTGCTATATTCTTAAATTTATCTTGCCGCTAGCTGTCTTCTACCTCAAGTAGACCCACTGTGACAGCCCAAAAAGCAAAAGCCAAAACTATTGGCATTGGCGACTTTAAGAAATAACTTAAAATAACAGCTATTATTGTTGCGATCGCTGCCCCGATAGACCACCATTTTTCCTCTCCGCTCAATCCTTTTTTAGCTTTGATCGAGCGCATGACTTTCGGAGGAATTGGCTCAGGCATCACGGCTCCGGGAGGGAAAGCCCAGTAGTTGTAAGCCTCAAACACTACATCTGTCCAGCCGTTCTCTTCACACCATTCGTAAATCCATTCATCGCAATAATGCTTCATCTGATGACTTCCTCCCCCGTAAGATATAAAAATTGTTTAAAAAGAGTATCTTAACCCAAAAAGACTTTTTGCCTGACCAGCCAATTGTTAAAACATATTAAAAGTTTTTGTCGGCATTGACCGTCACTCAAACAAGGTATCTTTACTTGAAGAGGCTAACAAAACCCAGCTTCTTACAACAAAAAAAGATACTAAATTTTACTTGTGAGCTTTCCAATGTACCACACCCAACCACCTGAAGCAGCGTCAGTCCAGCAAAAGCCAGCTTACGCGATCGCTTTTCGCGCTAACACGAGAATTGGTAGCAGGTGACAAGATGCAGATTATTAACAAACTCATTGAAGTAGAAACCGACACGGGAATTGGGATTTATAACATTACGCCTCAAATCGAGAAAATTCTTCATCTAACCTCAGTTAGAAATGGTCAAGTTCTAGTCTTTTCTCGCCACACGACGACAGCTTTAGCTATCAACGAAAATGAAGAAAGATTGCTGGAAGATGTCAAAATCCACTTGGAAAAGTTAGCGCCTGCTTCCGGAAGCTACCTACATAACGATCTACATTTACGAGATGTGCCTGATGATGAACCCATCAATGCTCACTCTCACCTGATGGCAATGATGCTCAGTACCAGTGAGGTGATTCCTATCGTAGATGGTAAATTGGCTCTGGGAACTTGGCAATCCATCTTATTTTTTGAGTTGGATGGTTCCCGCAAAAGGAGTGTATCTGTACAAATCTGCGGGGAATAAACCGTTATTGAAAACCAGTAATATAGGTTGGGCTGAGGAACCTCACGCAACATTAACATGGGTTTCATGGGTAACGCTTAGTCGCTCTACCCATCCTACAAATAATTAGATCCATCTATTGATCTAAAATTAAGAGCATTCAAAATTAAAAATGGTATTAGGGTGGCGAATCTTTATCGGGCTTTGCTTGTGCATCTACCTAATCTTAGGTAATTCAGCACCAGCTTTTGCTTCTATCCACACATATCCAGAATCTCCCACACAAGTAATGTACCGCTCCAAACAAAGTTTGCGGGATGTTAAAGACCAAGCATGGCAAGTTGTACTGTTTAAGCGACTCAAGATGGGTGCGGTGGACTGCGTGCATCTACGCTTAGTAGGATTTCCTGGGATTGCTGAACTGGCGCACCCCAAGCCGTTAACAATTACGGCTGGGACTGGGGAAGCTTGGACGGCTGCTGATGTGTTAAATGAATCATTGTTGCCTCCCAATGTGGGAGAATATGACCTCTTAGAAGTGATGACCGATTTGGACTCTAACACCCCTCTGCGGTTGAATTTACCGCTCAAAGGTGGGCGTTCGGTAGACTTGCTCGTTCCTCCTTTTGGGGTACGGGAGTGGCGGTTATTAATGGATACAGAAGTAGAGTAGCTGTAGGGTGAATGGCGTTGATTTAAGCCTTGAACTAAAGCCTTGAACTAAAGTTCAGGCTAAAAGCTAAAACCCGTTGAAACGGGTTGAAAGGCTTACCGAGTAAGCTTTAGCTTACTTTAGCTTTGAGCCGCACCTAACCAGAACCATTAGCGCAGCATTCAAACCGAGTAAGCTTTAGCTTACTTTAGCTTTGAGCCGGAAATTTATTTCCAGGCTCCTTGCGTCAGTTCCATTGAGCTTTAGGGTGTGCTTCGCCGCAAGCAAAGCGAAATATACGCCCACAGGCTCAACCCTCGATGCTCCGCAAACTAAGCCTTGACTTTAGTTGTCAGGCGTTTTTACTAAAAGTTGGAGCAAAAAAGCTCATAATGTATTATATGTAACCAAAACCCTACAACATTGGCTTCTCTGCTGAATGACAATAAGTAATAGTAGGCTAAGCCTGTTTTTGTCAAAAACAGCGGAGATGAGTTTATGTACATTTATCGCACCTATCTGTTCACCCAGAAGGCGCTACGCTATGGTATTCAGGCTCAAGTAGATAGTTTATCTGTCGAACTTGAACCCCTGCGGAGTGATGAAGCGCAGGCACGTTTTGAGCGTGTGTACCCTTACTTGAAGCGCAGAGGGGAAAACAATTTACGCATAGTTGCCAGAATCCGACAGGTACAAGACTACCAAGTGCTATGCTTACTAGACATTTTTCTACGCGGCTCTAAGGAATATAAAAAATTCCTGCGAAACCCAGAGGAATACGGCGCTAGGCATCTGGATTCTCGATTGGATGAGGAAGAACTAACTAATTGGCTTTCCCAGAAGGAACTCAGTGCGATCGCTACCTCTGGATCGCCTTCATTGCTTCCAGAGAATTTGCTTCCCTGGTTGGAACCTCCCAGCTGGGAGATGGAAAACGACAGGAACTTTTGGACAATTATCTACGAAAGCGAGGAATGGATCGTCCGTTTCAAAAATCCTGAGATTAGAGAATACGAGGAAAATTTTTATCATCTTATCTCGGAAATTGAGGGAAATATCATTAATGCCGAAGGATTTCCTCAATGGCGAGGCGTATATTTGTACGGGAAAAATGATTTTTATGTGCTATTCAGCAAAATAGAAACTGCTGATACCCCACCTAGACAAGTATTATTTCTCTTGGCTATTTTCAGCCGCAGACCATCCATAGAAGAAATAGCGCAAATAGGGAAATCCACAAACTTATTTTCCGGTTCTAAAAATGTTTTATCTAGTCAATTAACGCTAGATGAACTCACTCCGTTTGCGCGGCGCTCTTACCCAAGCTACTTACTTACAGATAAACAAAGTTGGCTTACCATTCAGCAAGGAGCAGAGGTAAATTTAGCTCTTTCAGCAGAAGAGGAGGCAATTCTAAACTCTGTTTCAACTTCAGCAGCACAGAAGAATTGGTTGCCCCTTTTCCTAAACGGACGTGCAGGTAGCGGAAAATCTACCATGTTGCTGTACCTGTTTGCTGATTATTGTTATCGAAAATATTACCACGAACGGGGAATAGAACTGCCAGGAAATCCCCTGTTTCTTACTTACAATAAGCGCTTACTAGAAGTTGCTAAAGAATTTGTGCGCTGTTTGCACGCATTCCATCACCGATTTTTGTCACACAGAATGGCAGGTGGCGATTTACCTGATGTGAGTGCTTTCTTTCAACAGTTTGGGACATTTCTTTTAAATTTACTGCCAAAAGAGGAGCGGGAACAGCCTTTTGGGAATACGCTGCGCGATCGCTTCGATTCTCAAAAGTACATTTCCTTCCATCGTTTTCGACAGCTTTACAGAGATTTAAAGCTACCACAAGCACAGATTTATTCCCCAGAACTTTGCTGGCACGCCATCAGAACCTTCATCAAAGGTCATAGCCTCAGATTTATGGCCCCAGAAGACTATCAGGAAGAAGTACCTGTTCAAGAACGCACCATTCCAGTTGCTCAGTTTCAAGAAATTTACAAAACTATCTGGTTGCGTTGGTATAAGAGATTAACTACAGAGGAAGGCTACTGGGACGATCAAGATTTGATCAGAAAAGTTCTGGAACTCAAGTGTTACCGTCCTGAATATACTGCCATTTTCTGCGACGAAGCTCAAGATTTCACTAAACTAGAGCTTCAGTTAATTATGCGCCTGTCTGTCTTCTCCCAATATGATTTGGGATACCAAACTCCGTGTTTACCTTTTGCCTTTGCTGGAGATCCTTTTCAAACTTTAAACCCGACAGGATTTCGTTGGGAAAGCGTCCAAGCAGCTTTTTACAACGAAGTAATTACAGCACTCGACCCGGCGCATAGATTAAATCTGCGAATGAATTTTCCAGAGTTGAAATCTAATTATCGCTCTTGCGCTCGTGTCGTACAAGTTATTAACCTGATTCAGTTGTGTCGTCAGGTTCTATTTAAAATTCCGCAACTTCAACCGCAAACGGCATGGAAAAAAGACCATTTTCCAGAACCACAAAAATTTATTATTGGTCGAAATATTACAAAAAAAGAACTCAAACGTTACCTAAGAGACACAATTATTATTGTGCCTTGTGAAGAAGGTGGCGAGCTTTCCTATGCTCAAAATGATGAAGTGCTTTCGCAGATTTTGGCAGAGGGAATGGAATCAGAACCGCTGAAAAATGTATTGAGTGCCAGCGCCGTTAAAGGACTGGAATTTAAACGAGTAATTCTCTACAAGTTTGGTGAGGAATGTTACCGAGATGTTTGGAAGTTAGCCAGCAGCCCGGAAGATGCTAAAAAGCTGCCATCGGAACGTTTGTATGAGTTTGAATTTTTCTTTAATAAGCTCTACGTGGCGGCTTCTAGAGCAAAAGAGCTGCTGTTTATAGTCGATTCTCAAGTAGGAGATCAGCGACTTTGGAGGTTTATAGAAAACAATTTAGAAGCGCTTTTACAGCATTCGCAAATACCAGCTTGGCGAGAAAATGTTCAACCTGTGAGCATGGGAACTCGTGAAAGCGCACGGAATCTGGAGGAAGATGACTGGCGTTCTATTGCATTGGAGTTTGAGACAAGGGGGATAAATTCCGAAGATCCAGATTTTATGCGACGTGCCAGACAATGTTATAGCGATCGCGGCGAAACTAGGAAAGCAGAAATATGTGAAGCTAGGGCGCTAAAATTTGAACAGAGATTTGCCGAAGCTGGTCAAACTTTTCTCACTCTTGGGATGGCAAACGAGGCTTGGGAATGCTTTTTAGAGGGGATGTGCTGGAAACAGTTGGTGCAGCAATTTGACAAACCCCCGAAGGGTAAAGAATTGGAGCGTAAAATTGCCCTTTTTATGCAAAGACAGCCGAGTCTTGATACTCTAAAAAGCTTCACCGAAGTTCTTCAAAGCTGCATAAAAAATAAGCTGTTAGACGAGAGTACGCGCAACAGTCGCCACTGGAGAACAGCGATAGAAGAGTATGCTAAGGGAATTGGAAGTTTAGTCAGTGGAGCTAACTTGCACCGACTCCAATGGCAACGGTTTGGCGAAGTTCTGGAAGCTTTGGGAGAAGACTCGCAAGAAATGCTCTATCGTGCTGGAACTTGCTTTTATCGCGCTAAGAATTATGAAGGTGCAGTGCAATGTTGGGAAGGCTGCTATGCTGTCCGCCAGCGTAAATATTATTTGGCGAAAGCAGAGGTGTTGGGTTTCCCGGCTGGGTTGGAATTTTTAGCAAGAGCCGGAGAACGCGATCGCATACTTAAAGAATGGCACAAAGTTGGCAGGCCTCACACTCATTTCTGGCTCAAATATGTTGCTCAATGATAGAAAGCGCGAGGGTGCATTTCAGTAAAATACCTGGCGATTGGAAATCGCGGCTACGCCAACCCCCCTTACCCCCCTTCAAGAAGAAGGGGGGCAGAAGTTGCTTCGCTTCTATTCAACAAAGTCCGCCTGCGCGGACTCAATTGGGACTGGGTTGGTAGGCTTTGTTCGTGGAGCATCCAGACTTCCCGCCTGTGAGCGTGCTACCGCAATTACGAATTAAGATTGCGTAATACTAATGTGTCGAGGTTGTGATTTAACTCTTTCTATCCAACCATTGATAGCCGGAAATCTTGTCAAATCAAATCCCCCTTCATCAGCTACATGAGTATAAGCAAACAACCCAATATCAGCAATAGTGTAACGTTCTCCTACAAAAAAAGTATGATTCGTTAAATGTCTTTCCATTACATCCAACGCTGCATAACCAGGTTCCCGTTTTTGATTTAGCGCATCCCGATATTCCTCTGCCTTCCCAAGAATAGAAATCCAAAATCTAGAGGTAGCGATAAAAGGCTCGTGGCTATACTGTTCAAAAAATAACCATTGCAGGACTTTTGCTCTTTCAAAAGTGTCCTTTGGTAAAAAATTAGTACCTTCACTCAGATAAAACAGAATAGCGTTAGATTCCGCAATAAATTGACCCGATTCCGTTTCTAAAACTGGAATTCGCCCATTGGTATTTTTGCTTAAAAATTCAGGAGTCCGAGTTTCGCCTTTGAGGATATTCAGTTCTATGCTTTCAAAGGAAATTTCTAGTTGTGTCAATAAAAGACGAATTTTGTAACAATTACCAGAGGAGAAAAATTGATACAATTTGAGCATAATTATACCTAAATTGCTTTAAGGCTAATTTTACGGGGGCGATCGCGTTCGTTTTGCTTGTCAGTGGCATTATTTCCAGAGACGAGGCGCGATCGCAGCTAGCAGCAACAAAAATACAATTTCCAGTAGATAACTTATAAAAACGCTGCGATTGAGCAAACCATCCCACAGATAACCGTGACGTTTTGGGGTAGGGGTGCGCTTAAAGGCACGCGCCCAGCCGCCAAAAATCGCAGGGCTGCGGAGATGATAATCGTTGCTCAGGATACTTTCAATCTCGGTGACGCGAGGATAAAAGCCGCGTTGAAAGTGTTTCCATTGACTTTCAAGTATCCAAAAAAACAGGGGAATAGAGCAACCAATAATCGCGATCACGCCTGATTTTTGCTGTAGCATCAAACTTATAACAGCCCCAGTACCAGTAATGCCAAGAGCTTTAATCACCCAGATTTGCTTGTTATAGTCTTCGATAGTGTTTTGCAGAAAAAAGTATTCCTGTTTGAGTAGTTCTAGCTCTAATGTATTTGGTGGCTGGGGTTGAGAGTCTGCGGGTCGTGGGTTAGACATTGGGCAGGTCAGAGGATACTGAGATTAAGATAAATCAGGGCATTACGCCACGGGTAGCTGACACTAGGACTTTTCAATTTTGCCCTATGTTTGCCAAGAGTTTAAACCTGCGAATTGATTAAAGACGAAACGGGGCGATCGCTACCTCCTCAACCAAGCTATATTTTCACTCACCATGATCGACTGGAACCCATACCTAGAAGCTCTCTGCAATCACTACGCCCAATGGTGGAAAGTCTACACGCTGACGGATGTAGTCGGACGCCAGCGTGTTGAGGAGAAATCACCGCTATTGCTTGATTTTATGGTGGAGACGGTGCAGCCTGCCAAGGGAGAACCGGGCGAAACAAAGCAGGAAACTGAGCGTTTGGGGGTGCTGGAAGGGTTGCGGAAGTATGCCGCAGATCATGTGTTGTTGGTGGGGCGTCCCGGTTCGGGGAAATCGACGGCACTGGCGCGGTTGTTGTTGGAAGAAGCGCAAGCCAGCCTAGAAATTAATTTTCCGGCTGATAGCGAAAGTCGTCTAAAGACGATTCAATCCGCTGCAATTAGTCCGTTTCAACGGACTTCAGCTATGAGCCAGGGAATTGATTCCCTGGCGGATTCACGCATCCCTGTATTGGTAGAATTGCGCTACTACCAAACCTCCGTCCTAGACTTAATTCGGGACTTCTTGAAACAGCATGGATTGTTTCTCAACACTTCCGGGATTGAAAGGCTGCTGTTCGAGAAGCGATTTTTGCTGCTGGTGGATGGCATTAATGAATTGCCCTGGGAAGCTACTAGGCGGGATTTGAAGGCTTTTCGCCAGACGAATGCTGCCACGCCGATGATTTTCACGACGCGGGATTTGGGGGTGGGGGGCGACTTGGACATTGCCAAGAAGCTGGAAATGCAACCCCTGAGTGAAGCGCAGATGCAGCAGTTTGTCTGCGCCTATCTGCCCCAGCAGGGAGAGCAGATGTTGAGGCAGTTGGGTAGTCGGTTGCGAGAGTTGGGAGAAACACCTCTGCTGTTGTGGATGCTGTGTTCCCTATTTAAGGCGAGAGGGAAGGTGCCGCCGAATCTGGCTTTGGTGTTTCGCCAGTTTGCCCAGAGTTATTATGACAAGCTGAAACAGGATGTCCCAATCACTGATGAGTCGCGGCGCTGGTGTCAGTTAATCTTGCAGCATCTTGCTTGGAGAATGACTCAGGGGCGGGAGGCAACGGAATTACAAGTTGCGATTTCCCGACAAGAGGCAGAGGAGACGTTGACAGCATATCTGGGGAATGAGGGGTTTGCTCAACCCCGTAACCGGGCTATTGAATGGCTAGGAGATTCACTCAAGTATCACCTGCTGCAACTGGGAGTAAATAATCAAATAGAATTTCGCCATCAATTAATTCAGGAACATTGCACGGCAGAAAGCCTGCTGAAGCTGTTACCGAGGCTTAGTGATGACGAATTGAAACGGGAGTATCTGAATTATCTCAAATGGACAGAACCCCTGGCACTGATGCTGGAGTTGGTGGAGGATGAGGCGCAAGCGCTGCGAGTGGTGAAGTTAGCTTTAGAGGTGGATTTGAGGTTGGGGGCGAGGTTGGCAGGAGCGGTAAAACCAGAATGGCACGAGCAAACAGTGGCTTTAGTGGCTGGATTAGAACTTCCTCAACAACTCAAAACTCAGCTTTTAGACATAACAAACTCTGAAAGTGTAATTCCTGGTTTACTCCCAGCTTCAAAAGATCAAGACTCTCCTGTGGATAGGAGTGCTGCCTCTGCTATAGGAGAAATCGGCTCTGAGGAGGCAGTGGAGGAATTATTGCCAGCTTTGAAGGATGAAGACTCTTCTGTTCGTAAAAGTGCGGTATCTGCACTAAGTAAAATTGCTAACTCTGAAGTGCTACCTTATCTCTCTGAGCTTCTACTAACAACTGGAGAAAGCAATTTGCTCGATACAATTGCTGCAATACAATACCGTTGCAAGTACTACAACCATATTCTTGCTGCTTCTCCTCCACATAAAGAGGAGAATAATGCCAATTCTTTGATGGATTCTCTAAACAGACTTAATCAAAGTATCAGAACTATGGCAGAAGCTCCTAAATATGATTTAAGGGGAGCCACTATAGAGTCTTTAGTTGTTAATGATGTGGAGCAATTCAACCAGGATTCCAATACTATGTCAGAAGCTTCTAAATATAATTTAGAGGGGGCTGTTATAGAGAGTATAGTTCTTAACAAAACGGAACAAGTAAACGATTTAGTAAAAGTTCCGGCTCTACGCCAATCTTTACGAGATGCAGATGCTGAAGTTCGTAGGGAAGCTGCTGAAGCTTTAGGGGCTTTAGGGGAAATTGGGAATGAAGCTGCAATTTCTACTTTGCTACAGGTTTTGCAAGATAGCAACGCTATGGTTCGTGCCAGTGCAGCTAAGGCATTAGGTAAAATTGGCAGTGAAGACGCAATTTCTGCTCTACTTATAGCTCTGCAAGATAGCAGTGCTATGGTTCGTGCTAGTGCGACTGAGGCATTAGGCAAAGTTGGCAGTGAAGACGCAATTTCTGCTCTACTTACAGCTCTGCAAGATCAAGATGCTATGGTTCGTGCTAGTGCGACTGAGGCATTAGGCAAAGTTGGCAGTGAAGACGCAATTTCTGCTCTACTTACAGCTCTGCAAGATCAAGATGCTAAAGTTAGGGTTACTGCGACTGAGGCATTAGGTAAAGTTGGCAGTGAAGACGCAATTTCTGCTCTACTTACAGCTCTGCAAGATCAAGACCCTAAAGTTAGGGTTAGTGCTGCTGAAGGGTTGACAAGACTTGGTATCTCCGAACGAAACATAGCTGAGTCTGCGGCAGAAATTAATGAATTACTCAAACAACTGGCTCAGGCTGAACCAACTATGACAGAAGCTAAAAATTCTATTGCTATAACTGAATTGTTAAAGCGAATAAAGTCTAATCCAACTCTGAAAGAGAGACTACGCAAGGCTTTAAATACAGGAGGTATTGAAGCATTGACAGCAATATTCAATCACCCAAATATCAATATCCCTCTTGAAGCTATTAAGAGCTTGATTCAGGCTGAGTAAATAAAATACTTGTTGTGAATATATTTGACCCTTCTATACAACAACAAGTAATTGATGAAATGATCCGGACTCTTGAGACGGATCTAGACTCTAGCAATCGTTCTAGAGCAGCTGCTTTGCTAGGAGTGTACAAAGCTGAAAACAGCGTTTATCATTTATGCAAAGCTCTACAAGAAGATCCAGAATCTGATGTTCGTTCTCAAGCAGCTTCTGCATTAGGAGAAATTGGAAGTAAAGAAGTTATTCAACCTTTATGTCAAGCTTTAAAAGATAAAGATCCTACAGTTTGTTGTAGTGCTGCTTCTGCTTTAGGTAAGATTGGCAGCAATGAGGCAGTTCCAGAGCTTCACAAATTTTTAGAGGCTCAAAATATAATAATTCCTAGTATCGTCAGAGCTTTAGAGAACATCGGTAGCTCTCAATCGATTCCTCGTCTTGTTCAATACCAAAATCAAATCAAGAGTATCAATCACCTTATACTCGCGGCAATCACTAAGATCAAAATACGTCGTGAGTCCTCCTACAACCCTACCTCTACTCAACTAGATATCCCGGCAATAAAATCTAACTCTATCCGCACGATGCACATTCTCCACCTCAGTGACCTCCACTTCGGCACCCTCGACCAAGCCAACCTCTGGTCTAACCAACTCGCAGCAGACTTATACCACGACCTCAACATCCCTCACCTAGACGCCCTCATCCTCTCCGGCGACATCGCCAACTTCTGCACAGAGGAAGAATACAAAGCCGCCGAACAATTTCTCCACAACTTCTGCCAAGACTTCCCCCTAAACCCCGACCAAATTATCCTCGTTCCCGGCAACCACGACATTGATTGGAAAACTACTAGCTGGGAAAAAGCAGATGACGTAGCCTACACAATGAAACTTCGTAGGCAATGTAAGCCACATGAACTTCAGGAAGGTTATTACATCGAAGAGAGTCAAAACGCTGTCTGGATTAGAGACGACGAAAAATACAAACAGCGCTTTGCCCACTTTAGCTCTTTCTATAAAACCATTACACAAAAACCCTATCCCCTCGAATACCACCAGCAAGCCACCCTAGACCACCTAAAAGAGCAAAACCTGCTAATTTTGGGGCTAAACTCCGCTTGGCAACTCGACCACCATTACACAACCCGCGCCAGCATCAACACGAATGCCCTCAGCAACGCCCTCGCCCAAATTCGCCGCAACCCAGACTACAAAAATTGCCTAAAAATCGCCGTTTGGCACCATCCCCTCGATAGTGCTTACTCAGACCGCATCACCGACCAAGGATTCCTAGAACAGCTAGCCATCAATGGTTTCCGCCTCTTCCTGCACGGACACATCCACAAAGCCGAAACCAGCCTCTTCCGCTACGACATGAGTACCAACGGGCGAAAATTAGACCGGATTTGTGCCGGAACCTTTGGCGCACCCACCAAAGAACTAAATACAGGTATCCCCTGGCAATACAACCTGCTGAAATTTGAAGACAACCAACTCACCGTCTACACCCGCTGCCGCGAAGAACTCAATGGTGCCTGGAAACCGGATGCACGCTGGGGTCAGGGTGCAGGGCAAGAGCCGTTGTCTTATTATGCGATCGCATTGTGACCTCACATCCCCTTCAGCGTACCTTCAAAAGAGAAGAGGACAAAAATGCGATCGCATTCCTTCATCAAAAATGCGATCGCATTCCTTTATCAAAAACGCGATCGCATTCCTTCATCAAAAACGCGATCGCATTCCTTAATCTAAAATGCGATCGCACTCCTTGATCAAAAATGCGATCGCACTCCTATCTTCCTAAGACCTATCTCGTGAGATTCTTCCTAGCACGTTCGGCACGCGCTTCGGCTGATTCCATCACCTCAGTCATATTTTCCATCATTTCGCCGGGGTGATTTTCTAACACTCTGGTAGACAAAGAAACCCGACCTTTTCCTTCATCCAGGTCAATAATTATTGCCTTAATTAACTGCCCGACTTGAAACACTTTTTCAAGAGATTCTACAAAAGTTTGGCTTACCTGTTTGATGTGCAGTAAACCTGTTACACCCTCTAAATCAACAAAGACACCAAAAGGCTTGATGCCAGTAATTTTGCCTTCAATTAGTTGTCCTACTTCAAGTAGGTTAAAGCTAGCAGAACGAGTGGCTTCCCGTTGAGAAAGTACAAGTTTATTGGTGTCGGGAGAAATTTCTAAAAAGCTGGCAGTCAGTTTTTCACCAATTAAGGCATCTAGATTATCACGGTCAATCAGGTGCGATCGCGGAATAAATCCCCGCAACCCCTGCACATCTACCGTGACACCCCCTTTATTCACGCCGCTGACTCGTACTTGCACTGTTTTGCCGCCTTCGAGCATTTCCGCAAGGTTATCCCACGCTTGCTTGATTTCCATCTGCCGCACCGAAAGCGTCATTTGACCATCAGCATCTTGCTCTCGGATAATCAGAAAATCTCTTTCTTCTTGCAACGGCAACACTACAGATAAGTCTGTTACCCGTCTCAATGAAGCCTCTTCCAAGGGGACAAAAGCTAGAGACTTGCCGCCAATATCAACATACGCGCCATTGCTTTCGTGGTTTTCCACTCTGCCGCGCACTACCTGTCCTCTTTGAAACTGGTAGTCGTGTTGTTCGA
This sequence comes from Trichocoleus sp. FACHB-90, assembly GCF_014695505.1. Lineage (NCBI taxonomy): Bacteria > Bacillati > Cyanobacteriota > Cyanophyceae > Leptolyngbyales > Trichocoleusaceae > Trichocoleus > Trichocoleus sp. FACHB-90. The sequence goes on along the minus strand of NZ_JACJOK010000061.1, from coordinate 49,233 downwards.
GGGCTTTGGCAAAATCATCCATTGAAAAAGACGGTTTTGCATCTTGAGAAGGGGTCGATTTGGAATTCATGACCGATAAAGTGTGAAGTGTAAAAGTATGAACAATCGAGTAAAGGTTTTTTAACTCGATTGTTCCGATTTCAGTTGTTGCTCAAATAGCTGCTGCACCTGCTTCCAGGCATCTGCTGCTGTGGCGTTATTGTAACTGGCGCGATGGTCGCAGAAAAAGCCGTGATCTGCTCCATCGTAACGGAAGACGCGATGCGGAATTTTGTGTTTCTCTAGTTCTGCTTCAATTTGGTCTACCTGTTCGGCAGGGATGCTGGCATCTTCCATGCCAAAAAAGGCATAAATTGTGCCAAAAATGTCTTTTGTCCGCCTGACGGTAGGATCTCCGCCGCCGGGAGTGCGAGTGGTAATGCCAGCACCGTAGAAGGAAGCAGTGGCTTTGATATCGGGTAGGGTGGCGGCGAGATAGGCTACGTGTCCGCCAAAGCAGAAGCCGATGCAGCCAAAGGCTGGTTTCACGTTGCTCCTAGTTTTGAGGTAGTTAATTGTTGCCTGGATGTCGCCTAGTAGCTGCGGTGCGGTAGTTTGCATCGCGTACTCTCTACCGATTTCAATGTCTTGGGGAGTGTAACCTGTTTCAAAATCCGGGGCAAGGCGTTGGAAAAGAGCGATCGCGATCGCTACATACCCCTCTTTCGCTATCCTTTCTGTCACCTCCCGGATGTGGACATTTACCCCAAAGATTTCTTGCAGCACCACGACTCCGGGAAAAGTCCCTTCCACTGGCATCGCCAGGTAAGCCGCAATTTCTACATCTCCATTGTGAATCTTGACCGTATCTGTCCGAATCTCTCTGTCTGCCATCAGAATTTCTTCCTTTATTCTGCCATTTTTCTAGCAGATGGTGCTAATATCTTATCTACCAGTACATTGCCCATTATTTTTAGCTTTTTAAGCACTTTAAATATTTTTAAACTTTTTTCTAAACTTATAGATATTCTTAGAATAACTTTATCTTATTAATTATTTGATGAAAAATTTAAAATAGATTAAAACTTAATATTTTTTTAATTATTATGAGAGATAGATGAGATTCTCTTGTTGAAGACACGAGCTTTTCGTGAATAATTTATAGTTGTAGTTTGTAATAAATAGTTAGGTAAAAGTAAGAAAAGTGTGATGGAATGAGTTCGCCATTGGTAGACTCAAAAGAAAGATTTTTTCCCAGCTACAACGAGCTATACTGACTCAGACAGCTACCCGGAGGGATAAGCAGGGTAGCAATTGTGCTATTACAGATATGCTCCCTCTAACCCCTTTATCGGAGTCTTTGGAGGCTCTGGAATGGTACAATTTCATATTCAACCAGACAGTGAAATACCAGCATCAAAACAGCTGTTTGACCAGATGCAGTTTGCGATCGCATCCCGGCAGTTTCCTCCCGGTCATCGGTTGCCCAGCACACGACAGCTAGCAATGCAGACGGGGTTGCACCGCAACACCATCAGCAAAGTATACCGACAGCTAGAAGAAACCGGACTCGTGGAATCTCAAGCTGGATCGGGCATTTATGTCCGCGCCCAAGGTCACGAAGGCGGGACAAACTTGCGATCGCCCATCCTCGCCCAATACCCCCAAGCCTACAAACTGGTGCAGCAAAGCCTTGACGAGTTGCTTAACCAGGGTTGTTCGCTCAACCAAGCTAGAGAACTGTTCCTCTCAGAAATTGACTGGCGCTTGCGTTCCGGTGCGCGGGTGCTGGTGACAGTTCCTTCACGAGACATGGGTGCTGGCGAGTTGATGGTTCAGGAACTGGAAAAATCTTTAGGGATACCAGTGCAACTGGTGCCGATGGAAGAACTTTCCCAAGCTCTGGATCAAACCCACTCCGGTACAGTAGTCACAAGTCGCTATTTTATCGGAGATGCGGAAGCGATCGCTGCCCCCCGGTCAGTGCGCGTTATCCCCGTTGATATCTACGACTACGCCCAAGAACTCCAACTGATTCAAAAACTCCCCAAAGACAGCTGTCTTGGTGTAGTTAGCCTCAGCTCCGGTATCTTGGGAGTCGTAGAAATTATTATCCACAGCCTGCGTGGAGATGATTTGCTGGTAATGACAGCTCAGGAAAAAGATGCCTACAAAATTAACGCCATCGTCCGCAGCGCCCAAATAGTTATGGCCGATCAGGCAAGTTTCGCTACAGTGAAAGCGGCAGTTGCAACTGCTAGGGAAGATATTATCCGCCCACCCCAGCTATTTTGCAGCGAAAACTACATCGGCACCAAGTCGATTAACTTGCTTAAACGCGAACTAGGTTTAGGTTAAGCGATTTTGAATTAATGATTCTTGGAGCGCCTAATCTAAAATTGACAAAAAACAACAGGAGAAAAAATGACAATTGACATGAAACCCTCCACAGGTTTAAAAGATGCCATTGAGCAGCGTCGTGGAGCCAGAGCTTTCCGACCCGACCCGATTCCAGAAGCCATTCTGGAAGAAATTTTGCGTTTAGGAGTACACGCTCCATCCGGCTACAATTTGCAGCCTTGGCGGTTTATTGTTGTCCGGGAGCAAGAAAATAAAGAAAAGCTGAAAGCGTGCGCCTTTAATCAGCGTCAGGTTGGCGAAGCGCCAGTAGTATTGATTTGTTGTGGCGATCGCCGCGTCGCCAAACTAGAAAACATCGAATCCGTCATCGAACTGGGTAGCAAAGCCGGGGCCATGACTGATGACTACGCAAATTATATGCGATCGCAAATTCCCGCCTTCTTTGAAAACCACCCCTCCTTTGGCAGCATCGAAACTTGGACAAACCGCCACACCATGTTAGCCGTAGCGCATATTCTCATTGTCGCCAAGAGCTTTGGTATTGATAGCTGTCCAATGGAAGGGTTTATGGCAGCTCAGGTAAAAGAAGCTTTCAACATCCCCGCAGAGGTGGATGTTTGCTGTCTAGTACCCTTGGGCTATGCCTCAGAACCTTTTAAAGGGTATGGTGGGCGCTTTGATATCGAGCAGGTTTACTACGGCGAAAGCTACGGCGAATCTCTGCATCTATCTTGAAAATAGCAATCACAAAGCGCCAGAACCGAAAAATTTTCCTCGTCTTTAGAAAATCTAAAATAAACTCCTTAGGTGATTGGCACAAGAGCAAATAAGCGCTATCATCTCAGCTCAAGTACAAACAGTAACTATACCTTTGCCTCAAAGGTCGCGCCAGAAAAGCTAGCTGCAACCAAGATTTTCTAGAACGGTAGAACAAATTACCTTTACCCGAAATGTTTAAGCGCTGAATTTCTCTCAAAAATAAGCTGTACCAAAAGGTAGATTTACACTATTTGATGACGATTGGGGCAAAAATTGAAGCTTTGAAATTGCCGACGGGTAAGGTTTTTATAATCAAAAATCAAAAATGAGATTACCCTTTCTTCTTCTTTTCACTGATGGCTAATGACTGATGACTGATGACTAATAACAATGACATTTAATGCCTGACGCTATGACTGCTGTGCCTCTTCCCCGCCAGCCATCTCCCTCAACCGACAGCACCAGTAGTGGTGCCGCTAACGACACAACACCAGTTTTTGCCCTCAAAGAACTGGTGGCACGTTTGCATAAAGAACAGCGCAAGATTCAAGACTTGCTCTCGTCTTTAGGTTTTGCCCTGCGTAGCTTCAACAACTTAAATCAGTTTTTGGAGCTAATTCCACTGATGGCAACACGGGTGACAGATGCCGATGGCGGCATTCTGATCAGATTTATGCCTAACGGTCAAGTGCGCCTGGAGCGCCTACACTGCCAGGAGGGGCAAGCGTGTCAGGATATTCGCAAGACGCTACAGCTGGCAACTCGTCAGATCAGTAACTCGCTGGCAAAAGCAGCGATGGCCCAAAGTGACGACACAGGCAAGTTCGCTGCTGTGCCAATATCTGTAGACGAACAACTGAGCCGTTACCTGGGGTCAGACATTAAACTGTTTGGCACGCCCATTTTGGTGAAGAATGCCGAACGGGGACGTTTGTATGTGTTCAGTCGCGATCCGAAATACATTTGGACAGACACGCGACAGAAGTTAGTCCGGTTAGTAGCAGATCAAACCGGAGTAGCGATCGCTAACGATGAACTCACCGTCGAGTTACGCCAAAAAGAACGCTTAGATCGAGAATTAGAAATTGGTGCCGATATTCAACGACACCTGCTACCGCGTCAATGTCCTGATATCCAAGGTGTCGAATTAGCCGCAAAGTGCCAAACAGCTAGCCGAGTCGGTGGAGATTACTACGACTTCATCCCCGCCAACTACGACCAACTGCGACCGAAAAAGAAAACCGACTCCGAGATAGATACCGTCCAAGGGCTTTGTGTGCCGTGGAGCGTCGTCATTGGCGATGTCATGGGCAAAGGAGTCCCAGCGGGCTTGATCATGACCATGACGCGGGGGATGCTGCGAACTGAGGTGCTAAACAGGCACACACCAGCCAAGATTCTGCAACACTTAAATCGGGTAATGTACGCCGATCTGGAAAATTCCCATCGGTTTGTCACCCTATTTTATTCCGAGTATGACCCGCAAACCCGCATCCTGTCTTACAGCAACGCCGCGCATAATCCTCCCCTGTTGTGGCAGGCATCAACCCGTACCATCAAGCGCCTAGATACCTGGGGAATGCTGATTGGACTCGATGCCGATTCTCAGTACGAGGATGCCCAGGTACATCTGTGTCCTGGGGACACGATTATTTATTACACAGATGGGTTTACGGATGCGGCGAATCAAAATGGCGATCGCTTCGACGAAGAAAACCTGAGTCGCGCCTTCCAGTGGGCTTGTCAGCATTGCAATAGTCCCCAAGCAATTCTAGATTACCTGTTTGAGCGAGTCCAGCAGTTTATCGGTTCATCTAACCGTAACGGCGATGATATGACTCTGGTAGTGATGCAGGTCAAAACTCAGTTGTCAAGTTGAAACCTTAAAAAGTTGAAACCTTGGAACGTTACCACGCCTTCGGACTAGCCAAGTCATCCGCTTTATGTTAATAAAATCCTGAACAGATATTTAACGACACCAGCCAACATTCATTGGTTGTGAGGAAATCAGCGTGATGGAACTCTACGGAATGCAAGACATAATCAGTTGGCTACCCAACTTGACCCACGGACACGATGCTGTATCATTGTGGCTTTCGCACTCACCACTAAATTCGCCCTTCTTGGCTCAGAACATACGAGATCCAGATGTTTTGGGTCAAATACAACGTGCCTTTAACTACTTCATTAAGTCAGGGCAAGTGTGGGCGCTGTTGATTGGGCTGTTTTTAGGCTACGTGATTCGAGGAATTACAGCTTAGTCATTGGCGGCGTGAAGGTTTAAAGATGCAAGAAAGGGCGCTGATACCGCTCTAGATCGGGATGAAAAAGTAATCTTTCATACTTCATCTTTGATGCTTCATCCTTCATACTTTTTTGCAACCTGCTTCTACGGGTTGTTCTAGGGAGTGAGGAGTGAGGAGTTAAGAGTGAGGAGTTATTAATTCAAAACTCAAAAGTCAAGATGCGATACATCGCGTCTGGAACAACTCCTCACTCCTCGCCTCCTAACTTTCTTGTCTACTTTCCAAGGTAAACAACAAGCTCGTGACTCAACAAAAAACCTGGAGCCAGCGTTTTGAATCAGCGTTGCATCCCGCGATCGCTCGCTTCAACGCCAGTATCGGCTTTGACATTGAACTTATCGAATATGACATTACAGGTTCTATCGCTCACGCTAAAATGCTTGCCAAAACTGGCATCATCTCAAAAGAAGAGGGAGAGCAACTGGTCGCTGGCTTAGAGCAGATCCGCCAAGAGTACAGGCTAGGAGAGTTTAACCCAGGCATTGATGCTGAGGATATACACTTCGCTGTAGAACACCGCCTGACGCAATTGGTAGGTGATGCTGGCAAAAAGCTGCACACGGCGCGATCGCGTAATGACCAGGTAGGAACCGATACGCGCCTCTACCTGCGCGACCAAATTACCCAAATTCGTAGCCAGTTGCGCGAATTTCAGGGAGTCCTCTTCAACCTGGCCGCAGACAATGTAGAAACTCTGATTCCCGGTTATACGCACCTACAACGCGCCCAACCAGTAAGTTTAGCCCATCACCTCTTAGCTTATTTTCAGATGGTACAGCGGGACTGGGAGCGGCTAGGAGAAATCTATAAGCGAGTCAATATATCACCCTTGGGGAGTGGCGCTTTAGCGGGTACTACTTTCCCCATTGACAGGCACTATACAGCCGAACTGCTGAATTTTGATGGTGTCTATGCAAATAGCATGGATGGAGTGAGCGATCGCGATTTTGCCATTGAATTTTTGTCTGCCTCCAGCATAATCATGGTTCACCTCAGCCGACTCGCTGAGGAAATTATCCTTTGGTCATCTCAGGAATTTGGCTTTGTCACCCTACTAGACACCTGCGCCACGGGCAGCAGCATCATGCCCCAAAAGAAAAACCCCGACGTACCAGAACTGGTGCGGGGTAAAACCGGTCGTGTTTTTGGGCATCTTCAAGGAATGCTGGTGCTGATGAAGGGGCTACCCTTGGCTTACAACAAAGATTTGCAAGACGACAAAGAAGCCCTTTTTGACAGCGTGAAGACAGTTAAAGGCTGCTTGGAAGCAATGACCATTCTGTTGAGCGAGGGGCTAGAGTTTCGCACCTCCCGCCTTGCCCAAGCTGTCGCTGAGGATTTCTCCAACGCCACAGACGTTGCCGACTATTTAGCGGCGCGGGGTGTCCCCTTCCGGGAAGCTTACAACCTTGTCGGCAAAGTTGTAAAAACTTCCCTCGCCGCTGGGAAATTGCTCAAAGATTTGAGCTTAGAAGAGTGGAAAGAACTGCACCCAGCTTTTGAGTCAGACATCTATGATGCGATCGCACCTTCACAAGTCGTTGCTGCCCGCAATAGTTACGGCGGTACTGGCTTCGACCAAGTGCGACAAGCAATTCAAGCTGCCCAATCTCAGCTGAGTGGTGACTAAACAATACCCCACAGCGCCTTAGCTTTGATGCTAGACAACCAAAGACCGCACAAGCGGTCTTTGTTTTAGTCTAGGTAGGCAGGCTTAATCTGCATAGCCCTTGACTTTAGTCGTCAGGCTCTACGCAGCGAAGCTAGGACATTGCGCCCATTCCGCCGCCCATAGCGCCCATTCCACTCATAGCGCCCATTTTGTCGCTATCCTCTTCTTCATTGTTTCTCTCTCCAGGCGCTCTTTGACGCCGGAATTTAGAGAAACGACCCGTAGTTTGACGCTTACGAAACTTGCGGGCGTATGCTTGATTACGCTGCGCCTTTTCTTTCTTGGGGTTACGGCGCTTCGCCATGTTCACCTCTTTGATAAACTACTAAAACAGTGCCTTAAACGCCTATTTAAGGCAATTCATTATGTCATTTGCTTTGGTTGCGTTGCCGCTTGCTAAATAAAAACCTTGCCGCACTTACAACGAACAACCTATGATAACCTTACAACCTGCTGCGATCGCGTGTGGGTCGAGAATTTTCCTTCGGTTTGGCTTTATTCCCTCGCATCAGACGCCCCATCCCTTCGAGATAGCCGCATCTTCTTGAGGAACTTCCACCATCTCCACGAAAGCAAAACCCCGTATTTTCTCTGTCTCCCGGTCAGTAGGTACGATCAAACTTTTGACCGCATACGCAAAGACTTGTTTAAGGTCTTCTTGAGTGACCTGGTAAGAGTTCCCGACGCAAATAGTCATCCAACAAAATCCATCCGAACAGTTGACTTACAGGATTCAGCTAGAGATGCTTAAGAAACAAAAGCTTCTAAAAACATCTGATAACGTACAAAGGCAACGCGAATTAAGACAGCTTATTCCCCAACACCATTTTTTTAGTCTTGGAAGTCTCGGCATTCAAACCTGTGGAATAAATACCGAAACAGGCTAGCCAAAAGGCGGCAGGTTGCTGATTGACGTTACCGAACTTACATCCTTATCCTCTATCATAACAGTCTGCACGCAGCCAACTAAACAACGTTAATGACACTCAAACCTGGTGATATTGCTCCTGACTTTCACTTGTCGGATAGCATGGGCAACCTGATACATCTTTCAGACTTCCGAGGGCGGCGAGTCGTGCTATATTTTTATCCCCGCGATAATACTCCCGGCTGCACTAAAGAAGCTTGCGGCTTTCGAGACGCTTACTCAGACTACCAGGAACGCGATATTGTAGTTCTGGGCATCAGTACAGACGATGCTAAATCTCATACCAAATTTGCCACCAAGCTGAAGCTACCTTTTTTGTTGCTATGTGACCCAGAAGGGAAAGTTGCTACCGTTTACGGGTGCTACAAGCTCAAAAAATTCATGGGCAAAGAATTTATGGGAATTGAGCGCAGCACCTTTGTAATTAGTCCAGATGGTACGATTGAGAAGACTTATCTCAAAGTCAAACCGGAATCTCACGCAGCGGAAATTCTGGCACAGCTATAGCATCAAAAATTACCACTTAGGGGCAACTCATTTGATTAACCGGATCTATGTACTTTGAAACTTTTCAGGCTTTTTGCTTGTCCCTAACTCAATAAACAAAGCTAAGAACTTAACCAATGCGTCGGTCATGGCGATTTGTTCAAACAGTGCTGGGGATCATCTTCCGCCATCCCATCATCGGCACCACCATCATCCCGATTTTACCGGATGGTCGGATTGTGTTCATTCGGCGGCGAGACACGGGACAATGGGGTTTACCTGGGGGTATTGTCGATTGGGGTGAAGACATTGCTACAGCCGCAGGCCGAGAGTTGACTGAAGAAACCGGACTAGAGTTAGTGAAAATTCGCCGCTTAGTTGGGGTATATTCAGCACCAGACCGCGATCCCAGACTTCATTCGATTTGTGTAGCAGTTGAAGCAGAAGTTCAGGGATCGATGCAGGTTCAGGATACGCTGGAAGTTAGTGAAGTACAAGCTTTCTCTAAGGAGAGTTTGCCAGAAGGGAAACTCTCCCATGACCACGATAAGCAGTTACAGGACTACTTGAACGGCTTAACAACCCTCGCTTAACAGAATTTTAGATTTGGGATTTGGGATTTCGGATTTTAAATCTATCCCAAATCTAATATCTAAAATCTAAAATCTAAATAGGATGATACCGTTACGCAATTCTCGAATTAAACTGTCTCAAGGACAAATCTTCTGGCATGAAGTCGGTCAAGGGACGGCAATTGTGTTTTTACACGGCTCAGCTGACGATAGCAGTCAATGGCTATCGGTCATCGAGCATTTGAGTGAAGATTACCACTGCTTCGCGCCGGATTTATTGGGTTTTGGTGAGTCAGAACGCCCTAACATCCACTACTCGATTGATTTAGAGGTTGAATGCCTAGCTGATTTATTGGAGGCGTTGAGACAGCGAGAGGTTTATTTAGTTGGTCACTCGCTGGGCGGATGGATTGCGGCAAGCTTTGCGCTGAAATATTTAGAGCAGGTTCGCGGCTTGGTGCTGGTAGCGCCTTTTGGGGTGGAAGCTGAGAAATATAAGATAACTCCGCCGTTGTTAACGAAGTTGTCGAGGGCGGTATCTTGGTGTATGCGATCGCTTTCTCGTCTCACAAGTCGGCTGGGTAGGCACAAGAAAACCGGGAAAAATACCCAAAGGCAGCAACAGCCGTTACAGTCTCCCACTGCTGCTAAGTTGTTGTATCAACGCCGCCGCGCTGAAATTCAAGCAGAATTATTGAAGGAACGATTGGATTGGCTGAAAATTCCAGTTTTGGTTTTGCAAGGCGGACAAGATTCACGCGATCGCATCGCCCAAAGTCAAGCCTACGCTGATTTATCCCCACAAGCTCAACTGGAAATCATCAGCAATGCTGGACATGATTTGCCGCAAGCATTGCCAGATGTGGTAGCTCAGTATATTCGAGCTTTTGTTAGTAGTCAGTAGCTACTGACTACTGGCCGCATTCCTAAAAAAATTATATTGGGGTCAGTAATTACATGATTCCCTATTTCTGGAAATTGGGTTTGGAGGTAGGAGAGGAGAATTGCGCGATCGCCTCCAGTTAAAATAATCTTACTTTCTGGGAAATCCTGCTCCCAAGCTTGGATAAAGTCTTTTATCCCAGCCAACACGGTGTAAATCACACCACTCTGAATCGCCTGGGGTGTATTCCGAGCAAAACGGGGCGCTAATCTATCAGGTAATTCAATTTTTGGCAAGGCGGCAGTTTTTTGAGCCAGAGAATTTAGCTGCAACCTCAAACCTGGCAAAATTGCCCCACCTATCAGCCGACGATTAGCATCCGCACCCGTGAAAGTTAACGCAGTTCCAGCATCAATAACCAACACTGGCAAACCCCAAACCTCACCAGCACCCAACACAGCTAAAGCTCTATCAATTCCCAATGTGGGATAAACTCCCTCTAGGGGCAATTGATCCAACGTAATCACGCGAACATCGGTGTAAGCTTGCCAAAGTGCGGTTTGCGCTGGAACCACCGAAGCCAGATAAATTGATTGGGAATTGGGAATTGGGAATTGGGAATCGGGAATTGTCGATAGATGGTCAGTATCCCAAGCTTTCTCAAGCGTCTTTCCCGCAAACTGCGCCCAGTGCAGCCGTGAATTTCCAATCATCAAACCTAGCCAATTCTTCTCTTTGCGTCTTTGCGGTTCCACGTATTGATATTTCTTAGCTCACTCATAGGTTTTTTAATAAAACGTTACAACGCGGCTCGTGTCAAAATGAAAGAAGAAAAAATACCTATGGGTTATTTATAAGGAGGTCAGAGAATGGTATTACTCACAGACCGAACCCAAAAGCGGTTAACCATACAGACAGAAGAAATCACAGCCGATACGACAACGATACGATCGCTTGACTGGGATCGCGATCGCTTCGACATAGAATTTGGACTGCAAAACGGCACCACCTACAATTCATTCATAATTCGCGGCGAGAAAACAGCCTTAGTTGACACCTCCCACGAAAAATTCCGGCAACTGTATCTCGACACCCTGACAGGTATCATCGATCCCAAAGAAATTGATTACCTAATTATCAGCCACACAGAGCCAGATCATAGCGGATTAGTCAAAGATGTGTTGGCATTGGCACCCCAAGCAACCGTCGTCGGTTCAAAAGTCGCAATTCAATTTTTAGAAGATTTCATCCATCAGCCATTTGAACGGCGCATCGTCAAAAATGGAGACAAGCTAGACTTAGGCAACGGACACGAACTAGAATTCGTCATCGCGCCCAACTTGCACTGGCCTGACACCATATTCACATTCGACCACAAAACCCAAACCCTTTATACCTGCGATGCGTTTGGGATGCACTATTGTTCAGATAGCACCTTTGACGAAGACTTAGCAGCCATCGAAGCCGACTATCAGTTTTACTACGAATGTTTAATGGCTCCCAATGCCCGTTCGGTGCTATCTGCCCTAAAGCGGATGGGAGAACTGCCGGAAATTAGCACCATTGCCACCGGACACGGCCCATTATTACACCATAATGTTGTAGAACTGACCAGACGTTATCGCCAGTGGAGTCAAGCGCAAACCAAAGGCGAAACCACCGTAGCTGTATTTTACGTCTCCGATTACGGATATAGCGATCGCCTCTCCCAATCTCTTGCCAAAGGCATCACCAAAACTGGTGTCGCAGTCGAGATGGTAGATTTAAAATCAGCCGATCCGCAGGAAGTGCAAGAACTGGTGGGACGTTCCTCTGGCTTAGTTATTGCTACACCCCCAGCCGCATCCGCCACCGCCCAAACCGCTATTGGTACAGTTTTAGCAGCCGCCAAAGATAAACAAACTGTCGGGATTTTCGAGTCTTACGGCGGAGATGATGAACCAGTCGATCCGCTAGTGAGTAAATTTAGAGAATTGGGCTTAACAGTAGCCTTTCCCGCGATTCGGATTAAAGACACACCCAACGAACTCACCTACCAGCTGTGCGAAGAAGCGGGTACAGACTTAGGACAATTACTAACACGCGATCGCAACATCAAGCAGAAAAAATCCCTCGATAACGACCTCGAAAAAGCACTGGGACGCATTAGCGGTGGTTTATACATCATCACCGCCAAAAAAAGTGAAGTAACAGGGGCGATGCTGGCATCTTGGGTTTCTCAAGCCAGTTTCCAACCACTCGGCTTTACAATTGCCGTAGCCAAAGATCGTGCTATTGAGTCATTGATGCAAGTAGGCGATCGCTTCGTTCTCAACGTCTTAGAAGAAGGCAACTACCAGGGACTAATGAAACACTTTCTCAAGCGTTTCCCACCCGGTGCAGATCGCTTTGCGGGGATAAAAACCCAACCAGCCGAGAACGGTTCCCCAATTCTCACGGACGCATTAGCCTATATGGAATGCGAAGTTGCAAGCCGCATGGATTGTAGCGATCACTGGATAGTGTACAGCACCGTGCAATCTGGTCGAGTTTCCAAACCCGACGCACTCACAGCAGTTCACCATCGCAAAGTCGGAAATTATTATTAACGCAAAGGAACGCCAAGGTAATCGCAGAGGTTCGCAGAGGATCTCTTTGCGTACCTTTGCGTAAACCTTTGCGAACCTTTGCGTTTAACTCATAACCCATGACAACCACCAAACCCCGCGATGTTCAAGTTCTCCCGATTGGTGCAGATACAACCGTGTTGCGATCGCGCACTTGGGAAAGACTCAAGTTTGAAGTAGAATATGCCTTACAACGAGGCACAACAGCTAATTCCTATTTGATTCAAGCGGATAAAACAGCGCTTTTTGACCCGCCGGGAGAATCGTTTACAGAAATTTTTCTCTCAGCTTTGCAACAGCGAATTGATGTTAAAAAGCTGGATTATGTAATTTTGGGACACGTTAATCCCAACCGCTTAGTCACCCTGAATGCTTTACTAAAACTAGCTCCTCAGATTACGTTTGTTTGTTCAAATCCTGGGGCGAAACTTTTACGGGAATTGTTCAAAAATACCTTCAATGACACCTTGCAAGAACACGGTTTAAAAATTGCCGTGATGCGGGGGGAAGAAACCCTAGATTTAGGCAATGGTCATCACTTACAATTTATCCCCACGCCTAGCCCCCGTTGGCCTGATGAGCTTTGCACGCACGACCCGCAAACGGAAATTCTGTACACAGATAAGCTATTCGGGGCGCACATTTGCGGCGATCAAGTGTTTGACGAAGGGTGGACGGTGTTTAGCGAGGATCGACGCTACTATTTCGATTCTCTCATGGCTCCCCACGCTCGTCATGTGGAGACAGCACTGGATAAACTAAGAGATTTTCCCGCCAGACTCTATGCTACTGGTCATGGCCCTTTGGTACGCTACAGTTTGATCCCCCTGACTCAGGCATATCGACAATGGAGCGAGAAGCAAAGAGCTACTGAAACGAGCGTAGCGCTAATCTATGCTTCAGCTTATGGGAATACGGCGACAGTAGCGCAAGCGATCGCTACTGGTATCACTAAAGCTGGTGTTGCTGTCGAATCTATCAACTGCGAATTTGCCGAACCCGCTGAAATTCAAGAAGCTGTGGAAAAATCCGCCGGGTTTATCATGGGTTCTCCCACCCTCGGCGGTCATGCTCCCACCCCGATTCAAACTGCACTGGGAATTGTCCTATCCACCGCTACCAAAACTCAACTCGCTGGTGTTTTTGGTTCCTTTGGTTGGAGTGGCGAAGCAATTGATTTAATTGAAGGCAAATTAAAAGATGCTGGTTATCAATTTGGCTTCGACCCCATCCGCGTCAAATTTAAACCCACAGATGTAACGCTCAAATACTGCGAAGAAGTTGGTACAGACTTTGCTCAAGCTTTGAAAAAAGCTAAAAAAGCAAGAGTACCCAAACAGCAAACCAGTGACTCGCAAACTGCTCGAATTGAACAAGCAGTAGGGCGTTTGGTTGGTTCTGTTTGTGTCGTCACCACCAAACAAGGCGAACTCAGTGGAGCAATGTTAGCTTCATGGGTTTCCCAAGCAACCTTCAACCCACCTGGTTTAACTGTTGCTGTCGCCAAAGACCGAGCTATAGAATCGCTAATGCACTCTGGCGGAAACTTTGTGTTAAATATCTTGCCAGAAGGCAAACATCTGGGTTTAATGAAGCATTTTCTTAAACCTTTTGGCCCCGGTGAAGACAGATTTGCTGGTGTCGCCACGCAAGAATCGGAAAATGGTTGTCCTATTCTCAGCGATGCTCTCGCCTATCTGGAATGTTCCGTCAGCAACCGGATGGAATGTGGCGACCACTGGTTAATCTACTCCGTAGTAGAAAATGGCAAGCTGCTACAGCAAGAAGGCGTTACAGCAGTGCATCACCGCAAATCTGGAAGCCATTATTAAACTCGTTCTCCAGGCCTAGGCCTGGAGAACGCCAACCAAATCAAACCCGGTTAATGGTCTTAATCAAGGCAGGTATTTAATGTAACTGTTCTTGTCTATGGTGCATCTGCTGGTGTTGATTTCTTTTAAACTTAACCAGCGCCCCGCTAGGTGCAGGGCTTGAAATTAGTCAAAAACGGTATCTTAATTTAGACTAGGAAATGCCCACAAAATGCTAGTCCAAAGGCTGGAAAGCAAAGAAAATGGGCGTTTCCGTCAAAAGGTGAAGCGAAAATTCGTACAATTAATACTTACGCCAGATAATTTCATTAATTCATAGTTAGGAGATTGCCAATGCCACAGGCAGTTGGATCGATAGAAACCAAAGGTTTTCCTGCTGTACTAGCAGCGGCAGATGCAATGGTTAAAGCTGGACGAGTCACCCTAGTTGGCTATATAAGAGTCGGTAGCGCTCGCTTTACAGTCAACATTCGCGGGGATGTTTCTGAGGTTAAAACCTCTATGGAGGCTGGTATTGCGGCAATAGAGAAGGTTCATGGTGGGGCGCTGGAATCTTGGGTGATCATTCCCCGTCCCCATGAAAACGTCGAATGCGTTTTGCCCATCGCCTACACCGAAGAAGTTCAACAGTACCGAGACGCTGTTGAACAGCCGATAATCCGCAGGTAGAAAAATTGTAGGTTAGGCTTTTCCTCTTTTTTCCTCGTTCCCAGTCTCTGGCTGGGAATGCTTGTTTTTGTTAGCGAAGCGGCGCGTAAGCGCGGTGTCTCAATTTGAGAGCTTTCTTATTCATTGAGGCAAAAGAACTTCCCAATAAGCATCCCCAGTCAGAGACTGGGGACGAGAAAGTGAAAGCTACACGACGAAAAAGTGAGAGTGCAGTTTCTTTTTCGTAGTCACCCGCGGACTGAGGAGCGGATTCGTCGTCTGGTAGAATTGGCTCAACAAAGACGGCAAGCGAATGCGATCGCATCTGTATAACTTTGAATGAACGCCCACATATAAAGTATTCTTTCCCTAAATGGGGGGTCAAGGGGGAATCTAGCGCTTGTTGTATTAAGGTTTTGATCCCCCCAACCCCCCTTAAAAAGGGGGGAAAGTCTCAGTAAAATTATTCTTTCCGGGCTAGGTGATGTCTCGCGTCTCGATTATTATTCCTACTCTGAATGAGGCGAAGTGTTTGGAACGCACTTTGCGCCAGTTGAGTGTATTGGAACCGACTGCAAAGGAAGTGCTGATAGTCGATGGCGGGAGTGAAGATGAGACAGTTGCGATCGCGCAGCGCTTCAGTTCATCTACAATACGTGTCATCTCATCCGACACGCGCGGGCGTTCGGTGCAGATGAACCAAGGCGCAGCAGCCGCAACGGGGGATATTCTTTGCTTTCTACACGCAGATACCTCTGTACCAGATGATCTGGTAGCAGTAATTGAACAAACTTTAGCAGACAAAACTGTTGCTGGCGGTGGGTTTATTTCCCTGATGACAGGCGAACAAACAACACGTTGGGGAGTTTCCCTGCACAATTACCTTAAAACTTACTACGCGCCGCTAATTTTTCGACCGCATTTGTTTTTTAAAGGGTTGCGATTATTATTTGGCGATCAGGTGATGTTTTGTCGTCACACTGATTTTTTAGAATCTGGTGGGTTTGATCCTGCCATACCCATTTTAGAAGAAGCTGACTTGTGCCTAAAGCTGGTGC
Source organism: Trichocoleus sp. FACHB-90 (assembly GCF_014695505.1). Classification (NCBI taxonomy): domain Bacteria; kingdom Bacillati; phylum Cyanobacteriota; class Cyanophyceae; order Leptolyngbyales; family Trichocoleusaceae; genus Trichocoleus; species Trichocoleus sp. FACHB-90. The sequence goes on along the minus strand of NZ_JACJOK010000061.1, from coordinate 33,143 downwards.
AACGCGGCAAAATTCGTCAAGTAAACCGAGTTGTGCAAAGTAGCGATCGCCGCGTGGCAAAATGGGGGTCGCTCAAGGCTACAGCTATATATCTTTATATCGGCTTTCTCTGGGGATTTGGTGTTTCTGGAACATACCTGAAGAAATTCTATGAGGATATTCGGTAATTTTAGGGGACTGGGGGCTGGGGACTAGGGACTGGGGGCTAGGGAGTAGCGACTGGGTAAGAGTCCGCCCAATCCCCAATCCCCAATCCCCAATCCCCAATCCCCAATTCCCAATTCCCAATCCCCAATCCCCAATCCCCAATCCCCAATCCCCAATTCCCAATCCCCAATCCCCAATCCCCAATCCCCAATCCCCTCAATTTGGCGTACAACATTGAACGATGGGTTCTTTAGCGATCGCATTTAAACCAATAGCCTTAAATAGATTTTCCCAGTCAGTGGTCAGCTTGGCATCTTGGGGATTAGCACTGCGGAGTTGGGCGAGTATATCTAACGCATCATGCCAAATGCCATTAGCAGCATAAAGCGCCGCGCGATCGCGTGGCGTACTTTGCTGTAACTCAGTTGCCATCTCAGGAGGTGCAATCCTTTGAATAAACCCGTCAACATAGACAGATTCCTCCGCATCACTAGAAATTGCCAAGAACCAATGGTACATTTTGCCAATTTCTAAAGGTGCTGCATTCGCTGGAAGACGGAATTTTACCAAACCGGGTTGGGTTTGGGAGGCGCTGAAAGTGGTTTTGTAAATTTCTTTACCCTGATGCTCTTTCCCGTGATATTCCTGTAACACAAACGTTATCGGGCGATCGCTACTTAAGGCAAAAGGAACGTAAAACCACAAAGCGGGATATTCAGCAACTGTTAATGCTACAACAGATTTCTCGTTTGAAAGTCTACCTTGGTTTCCGGCTTTTCGAGCCGCCAAAGTTTCTTCTGTGACAGGCACCAAGGCAGTCAGAGATAGGCTGTCGCCGCCACGAGTTCCCCCACCTCGCGGTCGTCCTTTGGGCGCGTCTCGCTGTCCTTCTGGTGGTACTGTGGGCGGGACGAAGCGCACTGCTGAAATTAATGATCTTACCGGAGGTTGTGCTGATGAGTGCGTAATGTAGAAGGTATTGCTGACGAAAAAAAGAGCAAATGCGCTCGTCAGTATTAGTTTTTGGCGGGGTAATTGTAAGCGATTCATGACTAAAATTTAGATGTATTTTGCTGTTGTCGAGTTTTAGATGTTGTGTATGCCACACTTGCACTCGTTGCAACCAAGGCTAAGGCTGGGGGAACGAGTGGCAACCAACAAGTGGTTTCTACCAACAAAGCAAAGCATAATCCGCATAAACACGCGATCGCGATCGCAATCGCGATCGCCAAATTTAGTCCCAACCTTATACGCCAAGCCAGCACTCCACCAATTGCAGACCAACCCCAGATCCACAAAACTTCACCCCAGTGGGGCAAAACCCATAATAAACTTCGCTTATCTAGAACAGCGCTGAGGATTTGACTCACCATCTGCGCGTGAACCAGCACTCCCGGCATTTTCCCCTCATACCACTGACCTGTACTATAAGGTGTTGCCCATTCATCAGGAAAACTTTGGGCGGTAGTACCGATTAGCACGATTCGATCTTTGACTGAATTGGGATCTATCTGACCCTTAAGGACATCTGTAAGCGTGACTTGTTTGGCAATATCTTGGGGGGAGCGGTGCGAGCGATAATTAAGTAGCACTTGATGCCCCCAAGCATCTACTTGTTGGTAGCCGCCAGTATGGGGTTCTAAGGGCTTGAAAACAACATTCCCGATCTGTAAGTTTCCTTTTGGGGTAAATTTAGGCGAGATGCCTTCTGCGTCCAGGTAACGGAATGCTAATTGTACGCTTAAAGCGTAGGGTGTAGTACACGGCGATGCCGGGTCTGGACTCATAATTAATAGATGGCGACGGACAACGCCATCATCGTCAACTATAAAGTCACTAAAACCTAAACGTTCTTGGGGAATTTCCGGCGGAGGTTTAATTCCAAAGTTAGCAACTTCTGGCGCACTAACTTTGCAAATTGCTATCAAGCGCTCGTTTTTCTCCAAACGATTTGCTAAATCTTTTTGAGTTGAATCTACAGGAAAATCGCGATAAATATCTAAGCCAATTGCTCGCGGTTGATACTCGGATAGTTTTTGCAAAAGTTTATTGAGTGCGACATCTGATACAGACGAACCGCGTCTTTTTGCTGGATCTTGAGCTTGAATATCTGCTTCTGTAACTGTGACTATTAACAGGCGCGGATCTGATTTTTCTTGTGGTTGCAGCCGCAGTATTTGGTCATAAGCTTTTAGTTCTAATTTCTGAAGTATTCCCAAATACCGAATTCCCATTATGGATAAGGTTACTACGATGCTGGTAAGAAATGCTGCACGGAGGTTTATTAAGATTTGGGAATTCGATTTAACAGATTTGTTTTGACCGCACAGTTCTTCCCAAGTAGGAGGCACAAAAGCGGGATTTTGACAAATTAGCGGCAACCAGGTAGCGCAAGGAAATTTTGCCTCTAGTCCTTGCAATCTTTCCCGTGCTTCCCGGACTGCTAAATAGAATGATTCACCACGGGCAAAGGCTTCTATAAAAGATTTCAAAAATTCTTGTGCTACTACGTCTGGCACTGGTTCCCGCATTACAATAATTTGCGGAATTTGCAATGATGCCAGATTTCGTGCTAATCCTAATCCATCACAAGAATTGAATATAGCAATTTTTAAGCCACTACAAGTAGCTTTTTTTAAGGCATATTTTAGTTGGTCAATTGTTAAACTATCAGTTTGATTAATATACATTCGACCTGTTTCCCCATCGCCTTGACTGCAACTATGTCCGGCGAAAAAGAGAATGTCCCAGCCTTGTTTCCAAAGCTGTTCGGTTAGTTCTTCGGGTTGCGGTTCTACAAGAAAGGTAATTTGAACGTTGGGTATATGTTCTAATAATCTGCGATCTGCCTGGGTATTAATTCCAGCACTATTACCGATAATTGCTAAAATTTTGACTCCGTTTTTGGGTGGCGATTGGTGTTCTACACGTTCGTAGGCGGGCGCACTTAAGGCAATTTCTGCTTTGGGGTAGCGATCGCATAAATCCCAGAGATGCCAGGGTAATCTCCGCAAGCATAAGTCTTCAGTTTGAACGATCACCCTTACTTTGTCGGAGGGCATCAATTGTTCTAACAGTTTCTCTCTAATCTCACGAAATGACTCGGAATTCAGCCAAAGATTCAAGCGGAGGCGCAACACATTTGCCGCCAGAGTGCAGTCCTCAATCTTGGAAACATTGGTCAGTTGTCCGGGTTTGGCTTCTAACCTATAATTAGCTCCCAAGCGACGATAAGCTAATCTCCAGATATTGTAATGTTGAGGAATTTCTGGTGCTGGAGGTAACTTGCCGATGATTTCAGTAAATGGGCGAGATCCATCGTCTCCAATCTGCAATGTGACTGGAAATCCATTATCAAAGCTACCATCCCCTAACTTAAGGACAACTAACTTGCTCATTGCTAATTGTTCATTGTTCATTGCTAACGGCTAATGAAGAATTAGCCATTAAGCTAAATAACAAAATTTTCCTCTTGCGTCGCATCACCCAGAGCTACCTTAATGCTAAACCTTTCGCCCGGTTCTCCGCTAAACTCTAATTGGATGTAATTATCGGCACTTCTAGCTTCTGCTTCTAAAAAAATTGCTTTAGATTCATCGAGTATCACCAGTTGCACTGATGGCGGTAGATAAATTGAGGAGCCAGCAGGATGCAACTGGACGAGGATATTATATCTTTGTTCGGATTCTGGACTGAGTTCTACAACTAGCGCGATCGCATTCCCCGCTAACTGCATCCCCAAGTCAATCATCTTAGCTCGTCTAATGCCAGTATCTAGATCGTCTTGGGTAGTTACTGCAATCTCCCTACTTCTAAAACTAAAGGCTAAAGTTGATTGTTGTGGGTGTAAGACAGATTCCACCGTTTCCCAACCTGCATCAATAATATTCTGAAGCCACTGGCTCAATTTCACCATCTTGCCAGAAGCAGGTGCGGCGGAGGGTTGCGCCAGTTGACTTAAGCGATCGATTAAATCTTCCACTGGTCGGAGTTGGCTAACAGGTAACTCCTCTACATCTGCGGTTTCGGTAAATCCCAGCACAGATGCTGAGTGCAATGATTCATCTATCTCAACTACTACATAGCCAATTCGGTCTGACCAAACTTCCGGGGGAATATCGCAAGTAAGCGATCGCATTGATAGCGGACGACATTCCAAGCGACCTACCCCTGTCACGTCTAAATCTGCCACATCAGCGCACATTCTGACAACTGGGTTCCAACTATCGCTGGCTGTTGGATCGCAAGAAATCCCCATCATCTGTAAGTAGTCATTCACCACACACACAGCTAGCGTGTTCAAACGAACTTGCTTTGCTTTATCAGGTGTTGGCATAGAATTAGCAAACTGCTGCGCTGTTCTACGTGCTGCTTGGGTTATAGGCAGAGGTAGAGCAAATTCTCTCTCATTAGTGGTGTAACTCATAATATTATTTTTTGATGTAACTCATATTTGTAACCCTCCTTCATATATATCCCTCCGATTCGCCAAATTTACGCAACCGAGGAATGCACCGGCGTTGGTAAAAACTACTCAATGTCGAAACTGGTAGACCAAATTCTGCTGAAAGCTTTTTCCAGCTTGCTTCTGGGGGCAAACGCCGCAATATTAAGATTTGGGCAGTAATTTTAGGATAACCTTCTATGCAAATGCGGCGCAGTTCGCCTGTGGAATCTGCCTCTGCCCATGTTCTTACATCGTCCAGCATGGGAGGAACATCCGGCTCGGCTTCCAAGATGTCTACTGGGTCAATAATATCGTTAGTTTCGCCGGATCTGGCTGATTTTATCTGACCCGGAGCTGTTCTGGCTTGCTGCTTTTGAGTATCTATGTAAAAATCTTGCAGTCGCCGCTTTAGATAGGTATTTAGCCAAGTGACGACACTGCCCTTGGTGGGGTCATACACTTGCCCTGTAGTTGCTTCGCAGATATTGTGGCAAAAATATACCCATGTTTGTTGCAGAGCATCTTCATAGTAAGGTGTATGTTCTTTCCAAAGCTTTTTTGTAGCTAGGCGAATGACTTTCGTTAAGTTTTTCTGGCGTTCTGGGCTACCTGGAGGATGTTCACAGGCTTGTTTGGCCAAGGTTCGCAGCTGTTCGTCTAGTTCATCCATAGAGCGATCGCTCCTGCGGTTAATACATCACCGATTTAGTTGGGAAACTCATTAATTTTAGACAATGGGTGTTGCGTTTCTTTTTGTTTATTAAAAAGTTGACAGCTTAAAAGTTGTGTTATTCTGCCACAATCCTCTGAAAAATATATCCTTATAGAGATGCCAAAAGTTTTTTAAGTAGTGAAAGTGGTGAAAGGCGGAGAGGGTATCTACCAAAGGGAAGAGAAAACCATACTTGGATGTAATATTGGCGCGATCGCGTCAGTACCTCAAGGACAAAACCCATGAGTGAAATAGCGCCACCCCAGAGCAAAGCTGCATCAACACCACTTCCCCCTGCCAGGGAGGCCCAGCCTGAGTTGATGCGATCGCGCCCGTTTGCAGAAACCACACAGACGACAGCATCATCGGGTGTCGCCACACCACAGCAATCGCCCGACCCGCCACCACCACCAGACTTATCCCAACTGGAGACAGAAAGACGCTGCGGTTTTGACTTCAGCCGGGTGAAGGTATCCGGCGCACCGCCCGTTGTGCAGCCGAAACTGGTCATTGGCAAACCGGGGGATAAATACGAGCAGGAAGCTGACTCTATGGCAGCGCAAGTGATGGCAATGCCGGAACCTGCTGTCCCACAGGTACAAAGCAAGCTTTTCGGGAAGGCTAGCGATCGCAACATTCAGCGTTCCTCCCAGACACAAGCCGCATTTCCTGAACCAAGTGCCTTAATCAAAAGAATCACCGCTCCCGATAAACGCCAGCAGCAACAACCGATTCAAACCAACTCCTTGCTGCAACGGTCAATAACTGCCAGCAATGACGCGAGCCGCCACTTAGAGAGCCGTCTGTCCAGTAGTAAAAGTGGAGGTAGCCCGTTATCGGAGGAAGTGCGATCGTTTATGGAGCCGCGCTTTGGAGCCGATTTTAGTTCTGTGCGGACGCATACCGATAGCAATGCTATCCAGATGAATAAGGAGTTAGGGGCGCAGGCGTTTGCTCACGGTAGCAATATTTACTTTGCCGAAGGGAAATCTCCTGGTAAGGATGAGTTAACGGCGCATGAGTTGACTCACACTATTCAGCAGGGTGGTGGGCTTCCGGTTAAGACTTTCAGCAACCAGCCGCACAAGGGAAACAAACGGCAAGCCAAAGTAGACTTCAGCCAACCATCGATACATCTGAAGGAGAATCGGCAAGAACCAGCAGTAGGTAAAGAAGCCGAACCAGCGCCGCAGGCTGCCCCTTCCTCACCTATGACTGATGTAACACTAGCAGGGCAACAGGCTAAGAGCATTGCAACACCAGCTAAGACTATCGAGAAACCAGCAGGTGGCGGTGCTGGTGCGCCATCGATACCAGCCGGAAGTAGTGAGGGCGGCGCTGCTGTGGCCTCACCAGAGGGTATCAAGCAAGCAGCTTCAGACGGTGGAGCGATCGCGAGTGAGGGCATGGATGGGGGGAGTCCTGCCACTTCCAGTGAGGGCGGCGCTTCTGTGGCCTCGCCAGAGGGTATCAAGCAACCAGTTTCAGACGCTGGAGCGATCGCGAGTGAGGGCATGGATGGAGGGAGTCCTGCCACTTCCAGTGAGGGCGGCGCTGCTTTGGCTTCGCCAGAGGGTATCAAGCAAGCAGTTTCAGACGGTGGAGCGATCGCGAGTGAGGGTATAAATAGGGGCAGTTCTACCACTTCCAATGAGGGCGGCGCTGCTGTGGCTTCGCCAGAGGGTATCAAGCAAGCAGTTTCAGACGGTGCGGGGATTACGGGTTCCGGCATGGATGGGGAGAGTTCTGCCACTTCCCCCGAAAACGACCCTGGCTTTAAGGCAGTCGCCAATCGCACCAAGAGTGTCGCACAAAAGCAAAAACAGCATCAGCCAGCAGGGGCTAAATCAGCAGAGGCGCAAGCTGCTGCTGTACCTCCAGGTAACGAGGTAGAAAGCAAAGCGCAGGACAAGCAGGTTCAGGAGATGAACCAGCAGCAGCCTGGTCAATTTAACGCTGCTACGTTCAAAGCAGCACTGATGCAGAAAATCGCTGCTGTTACTCCCCAAACTCTTGAAGAAGCCGACAACTTCAAAAACGACAATAAAATCGACTCTGTAAAGGGTGAATTGTCGTCGAAGGTGACAGAGGAGAAGAAGCAAGCTTCTGGCCCCATCGAAGAGAAAGCCAAGGAACAGCCGGATACTAGCGGTATCGCGCCTAAACCCGTCACGCCACTAACACCCGAAAAGGCGGGTAGCCCACCGTCTGATATTGGCGCAGAAAAGGCTGCACCCAAGCCTAAGCCTGCATCTGAGGTGTCTTTGCAAGAGGGTAGTCAATCGCTCGACCAGCAGATGACTGAGGCGAATGTCACCGAAGAACAACTGGCTTCGTCAAATGAGCCACAATTTCAGGGGGCATTAAAAGCCAAGAAGGATGCCCAGACCAACGCCGTTACAGCGCCCCAAGAATATCGCCAGCAGGAGCAGGGAATACTGAAGCAGGCGCAAGCCGAGGCACAGACGACAGCGCAAACGCAGCTGCAAGGAATGCACGGCAGCAAAGAGCAGGTTTTGGCTCAGGTGCTTGGCTCTCAAGGTGAAACCAAAACAAAGGACGAGCAGGAACGGGCTAACGTTGCCACCAAGATTAATGGTTTCTACGAAACAACTAAGTCAGAAGTCGAAACCATTCTCAACAATTTGGACAATGAGGTCATCGGTAAATTCGATGCGGGTGCTGCTGCTGCTAAGCAAAAGTTTGAGACTTTTGTGGCCCCCTACATGGAAGACTACAAGGAACGGTACGACGGCTTGTTTGGGGCTGGACGTTGGATAAAAGATAAATTGCTTGGCGTGCCGTCAGAGGTGACTGCCTTCTTCAAACAAGGGCGGGAATTATATCTCGCAGAGATGAACAAAACCATCAACGACATTGCCAACCATGTTGCAACGCAGTTAAACCAGGCTAAACAAAAAATTACTGAGGGTAAACAACAAATCCATGATTATGTCTTCAAGCTGCCGGAAAATCTCAGGCAAGTGGGGCAGGAAGCAGCGCAGGACATTCAAGGTAAGTTTGATGAGCTAGAGAGTAGTGTCGATAACAAGCAGAATGAGTTGGTTGATTCTTTGGCACAGAAGTACAACGAGAATCTCCAACAACTCGATGCCCAACTAGAAGAGATGAAGGCATCCAATCGCACTTGGATGGACGCAGCGATGGATGCTGTGGGTGGAGCGATTAAGACCATCGTGGAGCTGAAGAACCTGCTGATGGGCGTGTTGGCTAAAGCGGCGGGTGCGGTTGAGAACATTATCAAAGACCCCATTGGTTTCTTGGGGAATCTGGTTTCTGGGCTGAAGCAAGGTTTTGAGAACTTTAAGGACAATATCCTAGAGCATCTTGAGAAGGGGCTGCTGGGCTGGCTGACAGGCGCGATGGGAGCGCTGGGTCTTCAGTTGCCGGATGATATTTTAAGTCTTCCGGGAATTTTTAGTCTAGTCACGCAGATACTAGGGCTGACTTGGGATTATATCCGCTCCAAGGCAGTGAAGATGTTCGGTGAGCCGATCGTCGCTGGTATGGAGAAAACCGTCGAGATATTCCAGATGCTCACTCAAGGGCCGATGGCCCTGTGGGAACACGTCCAAGAGCAGTTCGGCGACTTGAAGGAGACGGTAATTCAGGAAATCAAGGGAATGCTGATCACCCAGGTAATTATGGCTGGGGTGAAGTGGATTATTGGTTTGTTGAATCCTGCTTCGGCATTTGTGAAGGCGGCGATGGCGATTTATGACATCGTGATGTTCTTCGTTAATCAGGGTAGCCAGGTGGTGGAACTGGTGGGTGCGATTACTGATGCAGTGGTTGCGATCGCTTCTGGTGCTGTTAGTGGTGCGGCGAAGTTGGTGGAGAATGCGCTGGCGAAGTCGTTGCCTGTCGTGATTGGCTTCTTAGCTTCGTTGCTGGGTGTCGGTGACTTGGCGAAGAAGGTGCAGGGTATTGTCAAGAAGGTGCGCGATCGGATTGATAAAGCGATTGACAAGGTTCTTCACAAGGCTAAGAGTTTCTTTAAGGGTAAGAATAAAGGTAGCAAAGACAATAAAGATACTGAACTTAGCGATCCTGACAAACAAAAAGAGGTTGATAAAGGACTTCTTAAGCTGCATCAAGAAGAAGCTAAATATGCTAAAAGTGGCAAGCTAAAGCGAGAAGATGCTCAAAAAGTCGCAAATATAACTCAAGATAATCATGCAGTATTTAAATCTATAAGTGTAATAGATGGTGGTCAAAGCTGGAAATATCAATATGTTATTCAAAAAGCTAATGAAGAAAGTAATTTAAAAAAGGCAGACGAGGAACCTATTAGAATATCATTCTCCAAATCAAGGCATCTATTGAAGGGGGTTGGAAAATCAAATACGCCCATTAAGGAAAATAACACTGTTATCCTTGAAGACTTTAGCCAAGATGCTGTCAATGAAGCAGCACGTCAAGTATATCAGTCAACTGCCAAAGGGAGTGGAACTTTTAGTGCTGAAGGTATATCTTGGCAGTATGATAAGAAGGTTTCTGATTCGGGAGAGGAATATTTACATATCAATCCTACCCATAGTCCTCCTAAAGCCGTCAACCTGAACAGATCGGAACCTAAAGCAATTAATAATTATCTAAGCCTTAGAGAGAAAGGGAAATCTCATGATGAAGCAATCGCTAAATTAAAAGAACTAGCTAATAATGGTATTTATACTTTAAGTGAAAGTTTTTGGATTGTTCTTGAGGCAGTGAAACCGTGAAAAAGTTCTCTGTAGATTTTTATTTGTGGTATGAAGATGCTTGTACATGGCTGTTGATTCCTCCTGTTCCCGGTAAACTTAAGTGGTCTATCAAGCTTCCACAAAGTGAACTAATTTCGTGTGATGCCGGAATTGACTTCAGAATTGATGACGTTTTATTTCTCGGTAACGAGAGAGATCGGATTCCTTTGGATGTGGCAGTTTTTGAGCTAGCAAATACTCTTTTAGATGAAAAGAATAGCCTAAGTGCGAAAATTCGTGCGAGTGAGTTTTTGAGTATCGAAATCAAGAGAAATCCAAATGCCGAACTTCTAATTTCTCGCTTATGTACTAGCGAGAGTGAAGAATATCTTGAAAAGGTTGCAAAATTCGTTGGCAGTTATTACGAAGATTTTCCAGTAGATTATAAACTATGGAGTGAGGCAGTTAAGTCTAGTCTAGACGGTTTAGCGCTCGTATTTGGTCAAAGTAAGGCTGATCTTGAACCCAAATCTTCTCCATTAGCTGACTGGTTGATAACTCGCTTTCGAGAGCTGACGTCTAAGTATAAAAACTAACTGAGAATAGCTTAGAGACAGCCTCTTATATTTCTGATAGTCGAAACATCACGATTGTAAAGGAGTTCGTGTGTTAGAGAATTAAGATTCTATTAGCTTATGACGACAAAGACAGAAAAATATCAACTGAACAAGGAACTATCTTTACGCGATCGCTCCCCATCAACCCTAACTGTCCGAGCGATCGCCCTTTCCCTAACCAAACAAGACGACCAACTCATCGAGTGTCGTCTCACCTTAATAGTCAACTCAGAACTCTACAAGCGCATCGACACCGATGCCTTATTTAATCTTAAGCCGGAAGTGCGCGGCTCTTTTTCTGCGGGGAAATTCCAACCCGAACTAGATATCAAAATTGAAATTAGTTTAAAACCCGATTCACTACTGCATCTAGTAGAACACGCCGCAGATGTTAACGAAGCGGCAAATTATATCCTAAATCTTAGCCAAGAACAGCCAGACCACCCGCTACTATATACCGAGAATTGGTTGGGGTTATCTGTTAAGCAGCAACAGGAATCAGGCGAAACTGGCTACAGTACATTCTGGGCTTATATTAATCCATCTGCTCTGGCAAATGGCGAAACTTCCAGCGAGGAAATTGGGAATGCGATCGCCAACTTCTTCAAAGAGTGGACAGAAGCCAATCTGTCGGAAATGACTCAAAATGCCACAAATGACATACTTGAGGGAATTGTCGATTTCTTCCAAGAAATGGCGGATGTTACTATAGATGCGATCGCCGGGGTTGCAACTTCTAGCGGACAAATCTTTGAGGAAATGGTCAATTTCTTCAAAGAGGATGAATGGCCTTTTTACCAAATTAAAGGACAGCCAGTTTTACAGATGGCTTTTCAGGGTGAAAATGGCAAATTGACTTGCTACGCCAAGGTAAGAGAGAAACAAGAGCAATTTGTCTTTTACTCAGTTTGCCCAGTAAACGCGCCAGAAAACAAGCGAATGGCGATCGCAGAGTTCATAACTAGAGCCAATTCTGGCACCATCGTTGGTAACTTTGAGCTAGACTTCGCCGATGGGGAAATTCGCTACAAAACAAGTATAGATGTTGAAGGCGATCGCCTCACTTCAGCACTCATCAAACAGATGGTTTATGCCAACGTGACCATGATGGATGAATACCTACCTGGGATTATGTCTGTTATCTATAGTGATGTGTCGCCAGCGGATGCGATCGCGCAAATAGAAGACTAAAGACTTATACCATTTCGGATTTTGGATTTTGAAAGACTTGCCTATAGGCAGTTTCAACAATTCAAATGTTGCGCCGATAAACCCAACTGGTATTCATACCTATCAGCCATTTTGCATAAGCTGTCAGCTGGATAATTGCTAAAGTGGTTAAAGTCAGCTTTAACTATCTAGCGAAGTATCACCTTGGCTCGTAAACAATCCTTAAATCGGTCGCCTAAGACGCATCCCTTCAAGCGTCTGTTTGAATATGGACACAACTATCGCGATGCTATTAGACAGGCGACTGTCTGTTCAATTCTCAATAAACTTTTTGACTTAGCACCACCCGCATTAATCGGTTTAGCAGTCGATGTGGTAGTTCAAAAAGATACTTCTCTGATTGCTAAATTCGGGATAAAAGATGTCTTTGGGCAACTGGTAGTAATTACCTTTCTCAGCTTCATTATTTGGGGGCTGGAATCTATTTTTGAGTATGCTTATGCTCTGCTTTGGCGCAATTTGGCTCAGAATATTCAGCATGACTTGCGCCTTGATGCTTACAGCCATATTCAGGAACTGGAATTAGCATACTTTGAAGAACGCAGCACTGGCGGTTTGATGTCTATCCTCAGCGACGATATCAATCAATTAGAGCGTTTTTTGGATGCTGGAGCTAACGATCTGATCCAGGTTGCCACAACAGTTGTAATTATTGGCGGTGCCTTCTTTATTTTGGCTCCTAGTGTGGCTTGGATGGCGATGTTGCCAATACCTTTTATCCTCTGGGGTTCGATTGCTTTTCAGCATCGCCTTGCTCCTCGCTATGCTGATGTTCGGGAAAAGGTAAGTCTGCTCAACAGTCGCTTATCGAATAATTTGAGCGGGATAACAACGATTAAAAGTTTTGTCACCGAGAAATATGAAACTAACAGGATAGCAGAAGAAAGTGAGGCTTATCGGCAAAGTAATAGGAAAGCGATCGCTCTCAGTTCTGCCTTTGTTCCTTTGATTCGCATTATTATCTTAATCGGCTTTACAGCAACGTTGCTAATCGGCGGTATGGATGCCGCAAATGGCAGACTTTCGGTAGGTACTTACAGTGTATTAGTATTCCTAACACAACGGTTGCTTTGGCCTTTAACAAGATTAGGGGAAACTCTCGATCAGTATCAACGGGCAATGGCTTCCACGAATCGAGTTATGAATCTGCTTGATACACCGATTGCAATTCATTCTGGACACATTTCCTTACCCGTTGCTTCAGTGCGCGGCGAAGTGGAATTACAGAATGTCACTTTTGCTTATAACGGGCGAAATCCAGTTATTAAAAATCTCTCTTTACACATTCCGGCGGGGAAGACAATTGCCATCGTCGGTTCTACTGGTTCGGGTAAGAGTACCCTGGTGAAACTGTTACTGAGATTGTATGAAATTAAATCGGGAAATATTACCTTAGATGGGATTGAATTGCGCGATTTAAACTTTAGAGATTTGCGCTCTTGCATCGGGTTAGTGAGCCAAGATGTCTTCTTATTTCATGGTACAGTAGCAGAAAATATCGCCTACGGTAGTCCCGATGCTACTGAAGCTGAAGTAATAGAAGCTGCTAAAATTGCCGAGGCGCACGATTTTATCATGCAGCTTCCGGAAAGCTACGACACAATTGTAGGTGAGCGAGGCCAGAAATTATCTGGCGGACAAAGACAGAGGATTGCGATCGCGCGTGCGGTGTTGAAAAATCCACCGATTCTGATTCTCGATGAGGCTACCTCCGCAGTGGACAATGAGACAGAAGCAGCCATTCAGCGATCGCTAGAACGAATTACCGCCAATCGCACCACGATCGCGATCGCGCATCGTCTCTCCACTGTCCGCAATGCTGATTGTATTTATGTGATGGAACACGGCAAATTAGTAGAACACGGACGACACGAACAACTATTAGCTAAACCGGGAATTTATGCCAGTCTTTGGAAAGTACAGACAGGTATCAAAAGCGAAATGAATTAAAAATAAATTAGATAATTAGCCTTTTGTATCGTAAATTTATCACTCACCAATTGAGGTAGATGATGGTCAATGTAAGCAAAGGAGCCAAACTCACATTACAGGAATTTTTGGCTTTAGCAGAAGGAGATGTAATATATGAGTTTGTAGATGGTCAAGCAGTACCTAAAGTGTTTCCAAAATATTTCCATTCGACTTTACAGTTTGCTTTGATGGTTCTGATTCGTGCGTGGTGTAGAGGACGCGGACGAATCGTTCAAGAATGGGCAGTGCTGTTGCAGCGTAATGGTCAGGATTGGGCGCCTGTACCCGATTTAACGTACATTTCCTATGAACGCTTACCCGCAAGTTGGAAGCGTAATGAAGCTTGTCCTGCCATTCCTGAATGGGTTATAGAGATTATTTCGCCAGATCAAACTCTCAAACAATTTGAAGATAAAGCTAAAGATTATTTTGCGGCTGGTATTTCAAGAGTCTGGGTTGTAGATCCTGAACCTATGAATATTAGGGTATTTTTACCAGATGGAACAATTCAAGCCTACACAGATACTATGCCGATTGTGGATACACTGCTTCCAGGGTTAGAACTAACAACAAGACAGATTTTTGAACAAGCAGAATTGATTTGAAGCTAAGGCGACAATAAACGCGATCGCGTAGTTTCAGTTAAGAATAATTATAGGTTCCGCGGGGCGGCTAAAGCTTAGATCACAAATGTTTACATCGAGTTTAGTTTCCTTCCTTCCCATTACTTTAATCCTTGAAACTAGCACCGCGAATTTTTAAATCTCTGCGCTGTTCGTTTGTTAACCCAATTCCCGTGCCAAAGTTGCACCCCTCTACTAAAGCCTCTCTCCATATAGTTTCATTAAGAGTTGCACCCCTCAAATCTGCATTTCTCAAGTCTGCGCCAGTGAAATTGGCAAATAACAAATCTGCTTCTAATAAACGGCTTACTCTTAAATTTGCTCCTAATAAATCTCCACGGATAAAGTTAACACCATCCAAATTTAAGCCAGATAAATCTGCTCCCCGAAGATTAGGAAATTTGACCCGGCTTGTATCTTTAAAAAAACGCATTACACAAACTACATTTGCCTCAGTGAATGGCATTTGAGTTAAAAAATCGGCGTAACGCGCTATACCAAGGTCTTTGAGTATCAGCAACCGTTTTTCAGAACTTTGTTCGAGAAACTCGGTGCAGGTGCGATAGAGGTTTCCAGTTGTAAAATTCAGCATTATATCAAACTGTGGTGATAACTTTAATATTAAATATTTCTTTCTCTATGTTTACAGATAATACCTCCCACTCACTCAATCTAGCGAACACTCTGACACCGCTACATCTTTGCTCACCAACTCGTACTTTCAGTTCGTGTACTTCCGGAATACTGCCTCATACGATGGCAAAACGAACATTGAGTTCGTTTTTAGTATATGAGGTCTTATGGATCACGAAGCGGCTCGACAACGCTTTGCGAATAGAATACGTGACCTGCGAACAGAGAAGGATATAACCCAAGAACAGTTAGCCGAACTTATAGGCAAGACGACCGAACACGTTAGCTTTTTGGAGCGTGGTGAGCGTTCGCCATCATTTGAGGTAATTTTAGACCTTGCTGATGCGCTCAGTGTGTCAGTCCCTTATCTAATGAATATTGATCAGCCCGACGATAACACTGATCTCATCACTACGCTGATAGCTGCACCAGTTTCTCCCGCCCTTGTCGAGCCTGTTGAAGAACCAATTACCACAGAAAATGAACGCGAATCAAATCTTGACCGCTTACAGTCTGCGTTTGAGGGCATCCGGGAAATGCAGCACCTAGCCAATGAATATGGTATTACTGATATTTTTCAAGACAATGGAGGAAAGGTATTACAGGTACTGATTCTTCTAGGGTTACGTATATCTCCAGGCCGTGAAGGGAATGATGCAATTGATGCTGAAGGCAATGAGTATGAATTAAAAACACTAAATCGCTCACTTAATAAAAATGCAGGTGTTACTACTCACCACCATTTAAACAATGATATTCTTAAAAAGTATCGAGCTGTAAAAGGATGGTATATTGCTATATATGAAGGAATAGAGTTGATGGAAATTTATAAAGTTACTCCATCTATACTCGAAGTAAAATTTAAAGACTGGGAAGCAAAGCTTGAGAAACAAGAATCAATCAATAATCCCAAAATACCGATGAGATTGGTTAGGCAGGGTGAGCTTGTATACACTAAAGACACAAACCCACCCATACAAACTAAACTTCCTATTTAAATTTACTGAACTCTACAACTTCATATGCCGAGATTAAGCTGAACTGAGCGTGTAATACTAATGGTTTCTTGTCTTGTCAGAAGCTTTTCAAATAGTTTTGCAGCTGCATCATTATTTTCGTTAGCATCTATAAATCGAAAAGCAGAAGCAGCTAAATAAGACGGATTTTGCTCGAAGGCAATCCAGCGGCGTTGCACAGTTTCAGCAGCAAATCCAGTAGTATTAGATCCGGCAAAAATATCCAAAACTGTATCTCCTGGTTCTGTTAAGAAGTTGATAAAAAATAGCGGTAGTTTTTGAGGAAAGCGCGCCGGATGTGCAGGAATTCCCACCGCCTTACATAGCTGAATGTATCGAGAATTGCTTTCAGTATTGGGAATCTGCAACAAGTTGGAAGGTATAGCACCACCATTATTAGTAGCAAAACTCGTTCCAATATCATGACCTGATGGACGTTCTTTTGGTTTGTAATATTTTTCAGGATTTTCGTGCAGCTTTTTCATTCGTTCGGAGTAAGGAACCAGAACCTTACTCACATTAGCTTTAGGATTGTCAGTTTTAGACAACCACCAAACAGTATTAACAGCATCTTTAGCTCGAATTTTACGTTTATTAACCCATTCAATCGGCGAAGGTAACTTGGAAGGATTGTACCAAAAAAACTCTTCAGCTAGACGATAATCCAGCTCGTCGCATAGTTTAATTAAGATACGGTAATTATATAGCGATCGCACTGGACGTTTACTTTGGTATGCTCCGCCAAGATCGAGTACAAAGCTTCCCTGCGGCGCTAGAACGCGATACACCTTTTTACAGAAAGCCAACAGCCAATCTATATAAGCTTCTTGATCAACATTGCCATAACTTTTTTCGCGTAGCAGCGCAAATGGGGGAGAAGTAATTACTAAGTCAATTGAATCAGGTTCAATGCAATCTAGTAATTCCAACGAATCGCCAATATAAGCAGCGCCATAGTTTGTAGTATATAAAGGATTTTCTAAAAACATAGTTATCATTTTTTAATAATACTTACAGTACAAATTGTATAATAAAATCAATGCTCAGCAGCTTTCAGCCAGTTGTAGCGCCAGCACAAAATGAAAAAAAGGAGTCATAAAATGAGTACGGATAATACTGCAAATCATGAGGAGAAAAATATTGCTAGTGATAGCAAAGACAAACAAACTCCTAAAACAATTGACATCGATGGGAAGCGTCCAATTGCTTCTGATGAGATTCAGGTTAAAGACACCATCGACATAGATGGACACCGCCCAATTGCCTCTAGTACTATTCAAAATCAAAACACTCTTGACATCGATGGACACCGTCCGGTTGATCCTAGTAATCTTCAGGTTCGTGAAACAGTCGATATAGATGGGAAGCGTCCAATTGTTGCCGATGATATTCATGTTCAAGGCACTATTGATGTAGATGGACACCGCCCAATTGCCTCTACTAATCTTCACGTTGATGAGACGATTTCTATAGCCGGAGAGCGCCCAATCGCTTCAAATAACCCTGACGAACTTGACATTACAAGTGATTATATCGATTAGCAAAAATGCGTTCAGTGCGCTCAGGCTATTTGGCGCTTTTGCCTTCTAAGCCTGGCTCAGCAGGCTTTATATCTAATTTTTATAGATATTATCAAAGCCAAACAAACTCCGTGAATGCTTGGTAGGAGCGCGGAAAAACAACTCGCTCCTACGCCGTCGGGGATTTTTCCTATGCTGCATTAAAAGCCATCTGCCAAAAATCTTTTTCCAATCTTGCTACTTTTAGAAATGCTTCTTCTGCTTGATGTTGAATGTTTTCTGACCCAGTTTGTAGCACCTCATCAGCTTGCTGTTCCAAAAGTTTTACATACTTTGTAAAACCGGGATTTCCCCATCTGTCTGCAAATTCAGTGTAGGGTTCTGACACCACCCCAGGCAACTGCCAACCTTGATTATATGCTAATTCAATTGCCCAAAAAGCAGTCGCTTGAACTGGGTATGGCATTGCAGCAAGGCTGTTCATGTAGTCACAGTATTCTGAGCAAGTTGGTTGTTTTTGGGTATCCAAATCTAGCTTTTGCAGAGCAGCTTTTTCCTTAAACCAGTTAAGTTCATCTTTCAGTGCTACTAATCCGCCCAAAATTACATCAAAATTTTGTGAAGGCGCGTTAGCTAATATTCTCCCTACCATTCGGGTAAAATCCACAACAAAGAGATAATCTTGCACCAACCATGTATTGAATTGTTTCTGCTGAATGGTTCCTAATTTGCATTGCACAAGAAAGGGATGCACGGTAGCTTCTTGCCACGCTTGAGTATGTTTTTGCAGAAGTTGTTGACAAGTCAAGGTCATATCAATTTTATTTTTTGATTTAGAACTAAGTGAGCGTTAAAGAAAGCCGGCTTTTACTAAAACTTTATCTTGATTTAACTGCTAACGCAACAGTAAAACTTGAGCTAATAGGAAGGATATCTTCTAAAAAAGCCTCCTGTTAAGAAGGCTTTTTTAGAGTTACGGCACTAGCTAATCTATATCTTCTTTGAGAAAAGTTTTTAAGTTCCTCAAATCATCGCCGATTATTTTGAATAAACCGATTTACAAAACCTAGAATGGCTGCAAAGATAGCTGAGCCAATAATTGACCAGATAATGGGGAAGGGCTTACCTCCGATATCGAGAGCAAATATCACAGGAAGATCAAACTCATTGGCAACCCAGAGTCCTATGTATGCACCGATAATTCCAACTACTATCGAAAGTAGGCAACCTCCTGCCGAGTAACCAACCAACGCTTGCCCAGTGCTGCCGCAAATCGCGGCAATCACCAGTAACACAAGAATCTCTACTGGTGTCATTGTCCCTCCAGTGTGCGAGTAATAGAACTGCTAATAGATTCTCACAATGCGTGCTGTTTCAGGAAAGTGATGAATATTAGAGGACTTTTCCCGAACAGTTCGTAAAACTGCTCGTTAGTTAATTCTAAATCCGGTGTAGATTTAGCGTTACGTTCATATTCCTCTTCTATTCTGCTAAGCCTCAACCTCAGCTAATTCCATCCAGCGTTCAGTCGCAGCGTCAATTTGTTGAGTTAAAGATTCCACCTTTTCGTAGAGTTCTCGAACAACGGTGATTTTGCCAGGAGGAGCATTATAAAGCTCTTTCTCTACTTCAGATTTTTGAGATTCCAGTTGGGCAATCTTACCTTCAAGCATCTCAAACTCGCGCTTTTCTTTTGATGAAAGCTTGCGCGGCTTGCCGTTATCTGGTGCTTGCCTCTGGGACTTCCAATCTTTGGATTGAGTATCTTTCTGCTTGTCTTTATTATTAGCAGTGGCTTGAGCCTTTTCAAGTTCTTCTTCTGCTTGCTTGAACTCCAGATATATAGAGTAATTGCCCGGATATAGACGTAGGTTTCCCCCTGGTTCAAAAGAAAAAATCGTCTCTACAGTACGGTCGAGGAAGTAGCGATCGTGGGATACTGCAATTACGCATCCGTTGAAATCTTCTAGATAGTCTTCCAGCACTGCGAGGGTTTGCACATCTAAGTCGTTTGTCGGTTCATCCAAAATTAAGACATTGGGAGCGCTCATCAAAACGCGCAATAGAAATAAGCGACGTTTTTCACCGCCGGAAAGCTTATTAATGGGGGCATATTGTTGATTACCAGGAAATAAGAAACGTTCCAACATTTGCGAAGCTGTAATCTGAGTTCCGTCGGCAATTTTGACGTATTCTCCGACTTCCTTTATGTAGTCAATTACTCGCTGATTTTCATTTAAAGCTTCGAGTAATTCTTCAGAGTGCTGGTCAAAGTAGCCGATGTGAATTGTTGTGCCTATTTCAACGCTGCCTGAATCCGGTTGAATGCGTGCGGTGATCATATCCATTAAAGTAGATTTACCCGCACCATTGCCGCCAATAATACCGATGCGGTCTTCCGGACTGAATTCGTAGGTAAAATCTTTAATTAGAGTGCGTCCATCGTAGCCTTTAGAAACATTTTTTACCTGAATAACTTTTTTGCCAATCCGACGACCAGGAGTAGCAATATCAACTTTTCCTTGAACTTGTTTAAACTCCAGGTTTTGCATATCGTGGATGCGATCTATCCGGGCTTTTTGTTTGGTGCTACGCGCTTTTGGCCCTCTTTTTAGCCATTCTAATTCGCGACGAAGTACGCCCTGATGTTTGCGTTGACTGCTGATGGCAGATTCTTCACTGAGAGCTTTCTTTTCCAGATAATAAGAATAGTTTCCAGCGTATGTGTAGAGTTCTCCTCTATCGATTTCGAGGATACGATTGGTGACGCGATCGAGAAAATAACGATCGTGAGTAATTAACAGAATTGCACCTCGATAACGATTCAAATAACTCTGCAACCACTCAACAGATAAAGCATCCAAATGGTTTGTCGGTTCATCCATCAACAACACATCGGGTTCTGATAGCAAGGCGGCTGCTAAGGCAATCCGTTTGCGATATCCGCCAGACAAACTACCAACTTGAGCGTTAAAATCTTCTATTCCTAGTTTGGTGAGGATGATTTTCGCATTCGTTTCTAGTTCCCAAGCGCCAGTAGCATCCATGCGTTGCATGACAGCAGAGAAGCGGGACATTAGCTGCTGGCTATCCTCTGGATTGTGAGCCAGTTTATCTGACAATTCCTCGTATTCCCGCACGAGGGACATTTGTTCGCCGCTATCAGCAAAAACTTGCTCTAAAACTGTATTATCTTCGTTTAAATCTGGTTGTTGCGGTAAGTAAACAATTCGCACTCCAGAGTTAACTAAAAGTTGACCGTCATCAATCGGTTCTAAACCAGCTATTATCTTCAAGAGCGTAGATTTTCCAGAGCCGTTGGTGCCAATTAATCCAACTTTATCTGTGGGCTCAAGGCTAAAACTGGCATCTTTTAGGATTTCTTTGATGCCAAAGTCTTTTTTAACAGATTGTAGTGTGAAGATGCTCATAATTTCAGTTTAATTGTTCAGCATTTTCAGAGTGGATAATTCCCACCCTACAAATTTTCTTAACCCTCTTTTAAAGAGGGTTGGGGGGATCAAGACGTTAAGCGAAAAGGCTCTAGATCCCCTCGTCCCCCTTTAAACAGGGGGATCTGATAAAAACTCAAACATTGTGTCAATCTTTTAACACTATCTACTGAGGGGCGGATGTATCCTGAAGATTACCCAGGTTAAAAAGGAATGGAATACTGCTATTAGAGTTACCACCCGTTACCAAAACTTTTGGCATTTGGGAACCTCCCTGTCTCCAAGCTTCAATTGCTTCTTTCTGAAGAACTAATGCACCCCCTTGTGCCTTAAGTGTCTCAGCGAGGAGTCTTTGAGCTTCCGCTTTACCTTGGGCGCGATTGATTTCTGCTTGGGCTTCTTGTTCAGCTTCCTGAGCTACGTAGACGGCTCGTTGCGCCCGCTGTTCAGCGATTTGTTTCTCTTCGACTGCTCTAGAGAATTCTGGGGAGAAAGCTAGGTCAACTACGCTGGTATCTAGCACAATAATGCCGTACTTATCTAATCGTTCCCCCAAGGCAGTATCAAAGTCTTCCTTCAGTTCATTTCTTTTGGTAATTGCTTCTTCAACTGTTCTCCGGGCGGCGGCAATTTTGAAGGATTCCTGAGTCTGGGGCGCAATAATTTTCGAGACGATATTCTCTAAGGTTCCTTGTTTCCTTCTTACCTCAACTACCTTTATCGGGTCGAGGCGGAAGTTGATGGCGAATCTAGCGGATAAATCCTGAAGATCCTTGGTGGAACTTTGCGCCGGAACTTCAAATTTTTGCACTGTCAGATCGTACACGTCTACTACTGAAATCAGTGGTGGTTTGATGTGGATTCCCTCTAACAAACCTCCATCTTGGGCTTTACCGAGGATGCTGATTACTCCGGCTTGGCCTGGGGTGATGATAATAAAAGAATTGAGACCAATGAGAAGCACAAATGCTGCAAGAATCCCTGCTACGAGTGTTTGCCAATTCTGCGAATACTGATTTTTCAAGGTTTGATCTCCATTTCTTCTAGGGTGACTTTTCGATCGCCCTTCTCCACGGTAAACTAAAATTTATGTTTACCAGTTCTCTACCATCCGCGATCGCGCAACTCTCTGAATCTACCTCGATTGCGCTGGCTCAAAGCATCGAGTGTCACGCGATCGCTACTCCTGTTGGGCAACAAGCGATCGCTACTACCTACGTCCACCAGGGTAGCGGTGGCACGCCGATCTTGCTACTTCACGGCTTCGATAGCTCTGTATTCGAGTTTCGTCGCCTCTTACCGCTGCTGGCGGCTCAAAATGAGACATGGGCGCTGGATTTATTGGGTTTCGGGTTTACGGAACGCTTGACCAAATTACCCTTTAGCCCATCTGCCATCAAAACCCATCTCTACTATTTTTGGAAAACCCTGATAAAAGAGCCGGTAATTTTGGTGGGTGCCTCTATGGGAGGTGCGGCGGCGATAGATTTTACTCTAACCTACCCGGAAGCTGTGCAAAAGTTGGTGCTGATTGATAGCGCTGGTTTTGCCAGTGCGCCCAATATTGGCAGGTTCTTAGTTCCGCCCATCGCCTATCTAGCTACTTCATTTTTGCGGAATCCGAAAGTACGCGATCGCATTTCACGCAATGCTTACCACGATCAAACTCTTGCCTCCCTCGATGCCCAACTGTGTGCCGCTTTGCACCTGGATTCTGCTGGTTGGCACGATGCTTTAATTGCCTTTACCAAGAGTGGCGGTTACAACTTTTTGGGCGATAAAATTGCCAAAATTGACAAGCAAACGCTGATTTTGTGGGGCGACTCTGACAGGATTTTAGGGACGGGAGATGCAGAGAAGTTTAGGAATGCGATCGCCCAATCTCAACTAATCTGGCTCAAAAATTGCGGTCACGTTCCCCACCTCGAACAACCCCAAATTACCGCCCAGCAAATTCTGGAATTTAGTAAAAATGCCTGACGACTAAAGTCGCGGCTATACAGACAGGCTTTGCTTGTGTAGCGCCACCCTTGAGTGTGTGGGCGTATATTAGCAGCTTCGTAATTTCTCTTTTTTCATTTTTTTCGCCCTCGATTCAATCGTAAACTCAGGAATATCTTCAAGTTCCTTTTCACACAAACTGTACTGTTCGCAAACCAAACTCAGGCGAAACCCTGGACTTGTAACTTGATTAACTGAGTGAGTTAAATCGCCCTGAAAATCTACTAAAGTATTAACTTGGGGGCGGATTTGTCCTACATTTCGCTTTGAAGAGCGCAGCACTAGCTCCCCTCCAACAAGATCCGGTGGCACCTGGATATAAAGTACACTTACTCTATCTGGCGGTTCGATAGTTTTGCAATAAGAACGCAGGCTGCGGTCGATATGCGGATCTACACGAGAACCCTCTTTAAGCATCAAAGGATTCAGATAAAAGGCGTTGCACGTCGAATGCAAAGCCACGCTTAAATAAGGTTTAAAAAAGGGAAAAACTCTCTCAACTTCCGCAAAACCTGAGCGCTGAAATACAATCGAAAATCCTTTAGTCCCCACAAAGTCGCGGTTTAAGTTGTTAACCGCAAAATACGGACAAGCTAGAATCTGCCCCTGCAATTCGCTGAGATATTCAGGCGCAAAAATATTTTTCTGTAGGCAATAGTAACTCAAGGCAAGGTAATTGGTAATTAGTAACTAAAAATTTAATAGAGGAACAAAACCCTACGCACTCAATGCAACGTAATTGGAAAATTTTTAAAATTAGGACTTAGTAACTATTAATTCAAAACTCCTATAGCCATCATAACTCATTGGTAAACTTCTCCCTTCTCTTCCTCGGCGTTCTCTGCGCCTCGGCGGTTCGTTTAAAAAATGTAGAGACGTTGCATACAACGTCTCTAGAAATCAAATAGAATTGCGATAACTCACAACTCTGCTAAATTCTATTACTTCGCAAGCACAGCCCGGTAACGCACCTTGTTATCGCGCACTTTTTGCATTGCCTCATTAGCTTGTTCAAAAGGAAACACTTCAACCAGCGGTTGAATCCCATATTTCTCCGCCACAGAAAGCATTTCCAGCATCATTGCCCGTCCCCCAATTGGAGATGCCATAATCCGGCGACGCTTATTTAGCATTGCCCCCATAGGCACATTTAGCGGTTCAGAGGGAACGCCCACCAAAACTAAAGTTCCATCAGAATCAAGGTGTTCCAGATAAGCTGCCCAATCAAGAGAAGCAGGAACCGTACTCAGCAGAATGTTTAGCTTCTGGGTGGGTGCTGGTGGCGTTCCAGCAGGGACAACAACTGTGTGACGCGCCCCTAGCTGATGGGCAAATTCAGCTTTGTCGTCTGAGGTAGTAAAGACCGTGACGCTGTTACCTAAACGGCTGGCAAACTGCACCGCCAAATGACCCAAACCACCAACGCCAATCACGCCAATTTCTTGCCCAGAAGTCATTCCCGCACTGCGTAAAGCGGAGTAGACTGTGATTCCGGCGCACAATAAGGGCCCTGCTAATTTTGTCTCAATGCCTGCTGGAATCGGGAAGGCAAAGCGAGAATCCACCATCAGATAGTCAGCAAAGCCACCCGGCCCGGTGACAATTAATCCTTGATTTTCGTCGCAGAGATTTTCATTTCCTCTGAGACAATCGCGGCATTGCAGACAGGAGGAACGTTGCCAGCCAACACCTACTCTGTCTCCCGTCTTGATATGATTCACCTGCGAACCAATTTCCACTACTTCGCCAATGACTTCGTGACCAGGCACTAGAGGATATTTGGATGATCCCCAGTCGTTATCAATCATATGCAGGTCTGAGTGACAAATGCCGCACGCTAACACTTTGATGACGCAATCGTGCGCTTGTGGGGGTTCGACGGCGAATTGATAGGGCTGGAGATTTGCCCCTTGCTGCTGGGCTGCTAATGCTTGGATTTGCATTTTAAAGTTCCTTACTAATTGTGGAAAAAAATACTGATTGATTGTTTTATGGAATTCTATACTTTGAACCAGTATCTCTTTGACTGGTAGAGAAAGAAATCAAGTAAGTGAGTATAAATTAATAAGCGTTTCTACGTATTCCCAAGTTGAAAAAATGATTTAAGAGCAATTAATAATTCTTCAAGGTCTTAATTAACACATTAATCTTACAGTGTATGTATCATGTTTTTTGGGGAAATGGTGAGAGCATGAGAAATAAAGCTGTTGAAAAGTGGGATGCGTTGCTGTTTCTATGCTTTACTCAAGCACATTGGCGCGAATACATCCTCATTTACCTCGCCCTTCACAATTTTAGCGATCGCTTCCAACTCGAAAACATCGCCGCTGCTGTCGAAACTGATCTTAATGCCTTGCGCGACAACTACGAGCAAGTTGGGGAAACTGCTGCTGAAATTTTGTTGGATGCGATCGCATCCGGTATCATTGCTTACTGTTGTCAAGTCAGTGAAATTGGTAAACTCTTGCCCGGAGCGCTTTACGTTCATGTATCAGCACTTTCGCACCTTCATCCTCTGCTGAGACTCTCCGAAGGCTATGCAAGGCGCACTTTTAATCGTATTGATGGCGCTAACATTATCAAGTTCAACATAGAGCAGCCAACTAAAATATCTTACCTGTTCTACCCTGAATTTGATACCGATGCCCATCCCGCCTTACACGCCAGCATCCAGGTTGACATCCAAAATAGGAGTATAAGCGATCGCGACTACAGCACCAGCGATAATCCTCCCATTCTCCACCGTAAAGAAACCTTCGTTACCCCAGACTATCCCCACTATCAAGAATTTGCTAACCTCACCCGCCAGGAAGAAGAATTGCGGCTTTTAAACAAGACTTCTTCGATTGGAACTCTTCGGGGTTGGTTGCAATGTTTAGAAAATTATGGAGTTGAAATTCAGGGACATCAAATTATTCGCCTAGCGCCAATATCGCCCTTTCAACTGCCAAAAATAGAACGCCATAAAGCCGCAATTATCCGCAAAAATATTTCCCGTCCGGTGCGTCTTGCAATGGAAGCGGACTTATTTAATCAAGATACAACTTTTTTTGATTATGGTTGCGGTCATGGTAGCGATATCACGTACATCTCAGAAAAAGGCTACACCAGCGCAGGTTGGGACCCTTATTATTCTCCTGATACTCCTCTTACCCCAGCAGATATCGTCAATATCGGCTATGTAATCAATGTAATTGAACGCACAGATGAGCGCCGAGAAGCGTTAATAAAAGCGTGGGAATTAACAGGAAAAGTTTTAATTGTTGCCGCACTTGTTTTAATTGATGATAGAGAAACGGGACAAGTTGCTTATGGCGATGGGGTGATAACTCGCCGCCATACTTTTCAGAAATACTACCAACAGGAAGAAGTTAAAACTTATATTGACCAGGTTCTCAGTGTCGATTCGGTGCCAGTTGCGCTGGGAATTTACTTTGTTTTTCGAGATGAAAGCCTTGCCGAAACATACCGCGCTTCGCGCTTTCGTTCCCGCGCTACTACTCCCAGAGTTCGCGCGAACATCAAGCGATTTGAAGATTACCAGGAAATGTTAGCGCCGCTAATGACTTTTGTAACTGAACGCGGTCGTTTGCCAGTAAAAAGTGAAGTAGCAGAGTTAGAAGATTTGAGGGCGGAATTTGGTAATTTTCGTCGTGCATTTCAGGTAATTTTACAAGCTACCGACCAAAAAGAGTGGGATGCGATCGCGCATAAACGCCGCCTCGACCTTCTAGTTTATCTTGCACTCAGTAAATTTGCGCGATCGCACAAATCCAAACACATTACTTCAGAAATCCGAAATGACATAAAAGGTTTATTTGACACCTACGAAGAAGCTTGGGAAATGGCTGAAGAAATGCTATTTAGTTTAGGCGACCCTGGTGTAATTGCTAACTGTTGCCAACAAAGTGTCGTTGGCTGTACCACCGGGTTTAAACACGCTCCCCTTTTTCCCAGTTCCTTTCTAGTTCACATATCAGCTTTTTCGGAACTCGACCCTTTGTTGCGCCTCTACGAAGGCTGCGCCAATCGCACAATCGGCCGATTAGATGGAGCCACCTTAATCAAGTTTTACACCAACCAACCAAAAATATCTTACTTATTTTACCCCGAATTTGACGCCGAACCTCATCCAATTCTGCACACCAGTATGCAGATTGATCTCAGAGATTTAAGCGTCAGACATAAGAATTATAAAAAAATCAACGATCCTCCAATTTTGCACCGAAAAGAAAGTTTAGTCACTCCGGACTATCCAAACTACGAAAAATTTGTCAGGCTTACTCAGCAAGAAGAAAATTGGGGACTTCTAGACGATCTTAGTGCGATTAAAAACCTTAAAGGTTGGCAGCATATTCTAGAAAAAAACTGTGCGGAAATTAAGAATTATCGTCTTTATTGGCGCAAAGATGCCGATCCCTATCATATAAAATTAGTACAATCTTATCGTAAAAAAAGACAAAAGACAAAAGCCAATTATAGCGGTTCTCCCTTCGATGTAATACAATCTGACCTCTCCCCCAACCCAACACCTACAAGGGGAGGGGAGTAAATTTTCTCGTAGTTCTTTTTAGGTAAGTGGGTTGGGAGCCTACTGTCTGGGAATGTCTTTCTGGAGACGACCGCCTCCATTTATGGAGTGACACATAACCCATAACTAGGTTATGTGTCATCAACTTTACGAATCAGAAACGCGAGGCAGGGGCCTCTCCTCAAGCATTTATTTCTATTCGATTCTTAAGCTATCCTTGCAATTCCTTAGCTACCTTAACCCAATGTTCAATTCCCTTTTGTGTCGGTTGTCCCGATGGCGTGAACGTCCTTATGTCTCTCTTGTGTTGAGAACCATAACTGATATGAATTGGTCTATCTACTCCATAAAAGTATAAAGAATCAAACGGTAATTTTTCGCTGACTATCCAATCTACTACTTCATTACTAGGTGAACCCAAAATAAAAAAGTCACAAGCAGCACCCGGCCGTTTACAATAATATTTACCATTGTTATTCACTTCATGCGCCATGTGCTGATCTAGTTCAGGAGCAACACGCCCATTTTTCAGACCTGTAACTGGATCTTTGCTTTCTAGATATTTTTTCAAATTTTTAGAGCAAAAACCATAAGTTAGCTGAAAATTCTCAATACCGAAAAAATCAATAATTGGATTTAAAATAAATTCATTTAACTTTTGCAGTGCCGGAAGCGTTTGTTCACTATTTTGAGGAAAAGGATTAATTTGCGCGGCATACTTTTGATAAGTCTGAGTACAAGTGCAAAAATGATCTAGAGTAAAATATTTTCCTAGTAAGATTTTCTTCATAGTTATCATTACCCTGTATGCGTCAAGAGTACAATAAGCTAGTGCGAGACAATATTCCCGAAATTATCCACCAAGCAGGGAAGCAGTGCGAAGTCGAGGTAATGTCACAGATAGAGTACCTTCAGGCTTTACGAAATAAACTTATCGAAGAAGCACAAGAAGCAGCTGTTGCCACTCCTCAAGACTTAGTGAAAGAACTAGCTGATCTCTACGAAGTCATTGATACATTATGTACAGAATATCAGATAAATACTTCTTCAATTCTTGCAGAACAAGAACGACGACGCGCCGAGCGTGGTGGCTTTAAAAGTCGCCTGAGATTATTGTGGACGAAGTAGGCACAAAGTCGCTAACTTATAAGCATGGATAAACAGCCACACCTTCTAGACATTGCTGAGTTTTACCTGCGAAAATCAGTTGCACCATTAGCCGCAGAAATTGATAGCAACCCAGAAGCACTACAAGAGGCATTAGAAGGACTGGGCGAACGTTCCTTATTGGCGTTGCGAGTTCCCCAACAGTGGGAAGGTGCGGAAGTCAGTGAAGAGACTTTTCGGACTTTCCAAGAGCTAGTAGCAAGATATTCTGGGGCTTTGGCGTTCTTACAAACTCAACATCAAAGTGCTGCTGGGATGCTTGTCGCCAGTGAAAACTCTTCCCTAAAACAAGAGTATCTTCCCCGCATGAGCAGCGGTGAGATTTTAGTGGGTGTCGGATTCTCGCAACTGCGTCGTCAGGGCGAAGCAACTGTGAAAGCTTTGCCAGTCGAAGGGGGATATCTGTTAGATGGACAAGTGCCTTGGGTGACAGGTTGTAATTTATTTCAAGAGTTTATTGTTGCTGCAACACTCCCCGATGGTGGTGCTGTATTCGGCGTTTTGCCTTTTGCGGAAATGTATCAGGAATCTGGAGGTTCAATAACATTCAGTAAGCCAATGGAACTAGCAGCAATGACTTCAACCAACACTGTCACCGCAACGTTAAAAAGTTGGTTTTTGATGCGATCGCATATCGTTTCTGTCAAGCCTGCGGGTTGGATACATGAAAACGACAAAAAGAATGTCCTCCACCACGGATTTTTTGCTTTGGGATGCGCCAGAGCAGGTCTTGATATCTTGGAAAGTGCCTCCCAATCCAAGCAAAATACCTTTATTACCGAAGCTTTAGCGGCACTCGACTGGGAACTTAACGACTGTAGAACTGCTATCAGACATCCCCCTGAGCCTTTTACAGAACGTTTGCAAATCCGAGTTTGGGCAATTGACTTAGCGGTGCGATGCGCCCATGCTGCTGTCACCGTTTCCAGCGGTGCTGCGAACTACAGCCGCCATGCAGCGCAGCGAGTCTACCGCGAGGCGCTGGTGTTTACTGTTTCCGGTCAAACTACAGCTGTGATGGAAGCGACGCTCAACAGGTTAGCGCGATCGCAATCCCTGCTCAAAACCAATGCAACCGCGACCAATTTTCCTTACCAGGCGTAGCGCATACAAGATGCCTGCAATAGTTACTAACAATTAGGCAGCGGCAATTAATCTATGAATCGTCAAGAAGTTGAAAATAGAACTATTATTATTGCCTTAACGGGTTCCAGAGGTTACGGATTAGCAACTGAAACCTCTGATTATGACTATCGCGGCATTTTTATCGCCACAAAACCGTATTATTTGGGCTTTTCCCAAATAGAACAAAAGGACAAAGGTTGGGCAGAAGAACCAGGAAATTTTACTTATCTTACTAAAGATACTAGCATTTATGAGCTAAAAAAGTTTTTAGAACTATCTGCTGACAACAACCCAAATATTCTAGAGATTTTGTGGTTTAAAGACTACGTTCATATAACTCAAATCGGCAAAATATTGAAAGAGCATAAGCAGATGTTTCTCTCGAAAAAAGTGAAACATACATATGCAGGATACGGTTATGCCCAAATTAAAAAATTAGAGTCTCACCGCCGCTGGTTACTAGAACCACCTACAAGAAAACCTGAGCCAGAAGATTTTGGATTGGAGCCAAATCAACCGCTGAGTGTGGGGGAAATTAATTCCTTTTTAGAATATTTATACCTGTTGATTAGAGATAGAATTCAATTTTTAGAAGAAGCTCAGCAGCTTTATAATTTGCTGACTGCGGATATTGATTTCAAGGGAATATTGAAGCAATACACGTTACCGGAAGAAACGTTTGAATATACGCGCCAACTTACCAATAGTTCGCCAGATTTTATTAAACTATTGCAAAAAAGCCAGCAGTATCAAAATGCCCGTAGAGAGTATGACAACTATCAACAATGGAAGAAAAATCGCAATCCAGAACGAGCAGTAATGGAAGCGAAAGTAGGGTATGATTCTAAATTTGCTATGCAGGCTATCCGGTTATTAAGAACAGGAATTGAAATTTTAGAGACACAGAAATTGATGGTGGATCGCCGAGAGACGGGTGATGCACAGGAATTGCTGGCTATTAAAAGTGGCGAATTTAGCTATGAAGAAGTGATGGCGATCGCTAATGCCCTCTACAAAGGACTCGATGAAGCTTACGCTAAATCTACCCTCCCCAGAAGTGTAGATAGAGAGGCCATCAATCAACTTTGTATTGATTTAGTGGCAATGCAAGGATGGTAAAGGCTTTTACTTTGTTCCGGCTGCCTTCTTTTTCCACTGCACAATTGCCTTTTGAGCTGGCGTATAAGCTGGTGTATTTTCCGGAACTAAAGCCGCCGTCTGAATAGCATCATTAAGCCTACCCTGAGATGCGCGAGACTGAGCTGTTTGATAAATTGTTTGACTCCACTGGGAAATTAACTGCTGAGCTTCAGCAAAACCAGGCTGATCCGGCGGTACTTTGCGGGCGGCGCGGATGGCAAGATTGTAAGAAGAAGCCTGTCCGGGCTTAATTAATCCTTTAGCTCCCTGGATGATTATGTTGTTCGTTCGCTGCACCTGTGCCTTTTCGCGCCAGGAAGCCATCGCCTGCTGAGTCTGATTGTAAATCGACTGATTATCTTGGGGAACCAGTTGCGCCGTAGCGATCGCTTTATCAAACTGCCCCTGTTTTGCCCGTCCCTTAGCTAAATCTAGAATCACCCCACTCCAGCGTGCTATGTCATCCTGCGCTTGTTGGTATAGCGGTTCGTCCGGTTTAATTTGTTGGGCAACTGCGATCGCTTGACTAAACTGAGAAGCTTGATTCGGCACAATCAAAGTTCTTGCCTTGTCCAACACCGCTTGATTAGCCTGTTGTTGAGTTTCTTGACTTACTGTTTTAGTCGGCGATTCAGAACCATAAGGAGCCGACTGTAACTTCACAGTTTGAGGTATGGAACCCACACTATTGGTATCTGTTGGCGTTAACAGTGTCTGCTGACCCATAAATGCTGCCTGATTACGGAGAACTACTCCCCCTATCAAGGCCACTAGCAGTGCAGCACCGCCGCCCAGTAAAAGCCAGCTTAGCCAACCTGGTGTGTCATCTGCTACCTCTGTAGTGTTTCCACCTGTGACGGGGACAAGAGCAGCGCGGCTTAAGTTTGTTTCTGGTGGTGTAGAATTCGGCATCTTCCTAAAGGAGGCTGCCGTTGGTGTGTTATTGTGAATTACCCGATCAGGAGTAGGCTCCTGACGAGTTATTTTGCCTTTGAGGTTATCCCTACCAGAGTTATAAATAGCTGCTGGAACCGTATCAGAAGCTATTGCTGCATTCCAATTCCTGACATATTCTGGCAGGGTTGGTAGCTGATGGTGACTTGCCAAAGAGGGCATCACAATCAAGGGTGACTGAACAGGTTTCCAGTGGTGTTGGCTCAACTCTGGCAGACGCGATCGCAGATAACTTACCAGGCTCTCGAATGTCTTGCCTTGGCTAGAGCGCAGTCCTTCCAACAGCACTGCTGTAAACAATCCGTGACCCAGCGAGGAAGTTTCATGCGAAAACTGGTCAAGCTGGCAGGAAAGCACTGTGGCAATGCCCATCTCTTTAGCCAATTCCACAGTCTGCGTCCCCACATTGGCACCAGATTGACCGCCTTGAGAGCGATTCATATCTAGCAGAACCAAGATATTTTCAGACGGGGACTCTTTGAGAGAGGCAAAAAGCGATCGCACGGATATTCCAGTTTCAGCAATTTCCGCTGGATTACCCTCACTAGGCATCAAGTAATCCTCTCCATCCAGCGTTACACCATAGCCACTGAAAAACAACCAAAGCGAATCATCAGCACTTATTGGACTTTGGCACCATTCATCAATCCAGTCCAGCAAGTTTTCCCTGGTAGGATACGCTGAGCGATCGCCAATTGGCGGCGAGGTATCGGTTAATAGCAAACACTGGTCTGGTGACCATCCAGCTTCCTCAAGCAGAAACTGCCACAGAGCCTGTGCATCGGCTTGGGCATAGCTAAGGGGTTGAAAAAACTGATATTGATTAATGCCAATTGCCACGCAAGAGTGATTTGCCATATCCCATACCCCAGCTATCTATTAGAGCCAAAATAGCATTTACTAACCAAGCCAGCTTGCTACTGCCAGAGTGCGACAGGAGGTGACACCTGACACCACAAAATTTATAGCAGCGGTAGCAGCGTGCATAAGCTCAATAATATGATAAAAGGGTCGCTCCGAGGAGCGACCCTTTATGTTATTAATAACCTGGCACTGAGCTATTTTCCCAGGCAGTCACCCACCAAGTATCTTCGCCGCGGCCGCGTTTCACCTCCGAGTTCGGGATGGAGTCGGTGTGGTTCCACAGCGCTAAT